>NZ_OY781981.1:2406250-2717500 GCF_963677565.1 uncultured Draconibacterium sp.
GTTTTTGTGATTTATAACTGTTTTGGAATGATGAGATCTTATTCTTTAATCTCTTTTCTGAAATAATATCTTGTTAGAAATAATCCGTTCGGATCGTTAGCACTTTCGCTGTCGTCATCAAGCAATGCTTTGAAAATTTCTTTCTTAACACTGGCATTGGCCATTTTGCTTTCAACGCCTGTTTTTACATCATACAATTCCCAGCCGTTGGCAAGCATGTCGTTAATTTTTGAAGTAATCAGTGCATCGTTTGATACAATATTCTGAAACCGAATCCCTCCTTCGTTGTATAAGTTCAGTAACTTGGTTTCTTCATACTCCTTAATGCGAATGTTGTTTCGTTTGCTTTTGTTTTTGTCCTTTTTGGCAGCCGTTTGTTGTGAAGTGAAATCCTCGTAATTTACTTCTACCACCGGTGAAATCATTCGCGATCTTCCCAGCCCACTTGGAACAAGCGATTCAATGCAAGTAACGATTTGAATGTCGTAATTTGGTTGTTGCGCATGTGCCAGAATTGGGAAACAAAAAAGAACCATTAATGCAATTCGAATTTTGAGGTGCATATTATGATGAATTATGTTTAGCAAAGGCAAATATACCCAAATCTTTTATTTCACATAAAGTAGAGGACTAAAATATATGGAGCAGCTTTTGTATTGAGTTATTCACCAACCGTTGTGGAATCAAATTGTCAATACTGGCGGGGAGCATTGAGAATTTTTTCTATCTTTCCGCAACAAAACTCAATTATGGCAAAGTTCCCGTTTTATCAACAATTTGATGCAATGGATTGCGGCCCTACCTGCTTGCGTATGGTGGCCAAATATTACGGGAAACATTATACCACCGAATTTCTTCGCGAAAACTCTTATATCACCCGGGAGGGTGTATCATTATTGGGAATCAGCGATGCTGCCGAAGCGATCGGGATGCGCTCGATGGGAGTGAAAATCACTTTTCAGCAATTAAAGAACGAAGCACCACTTCCTTGTATCGTACATTGGGGACAGGAACATTTTGTTGTTGTTCATCAGTTTAAAAAAGGGAAAGTTTGTGTGGCAGACCCGGCTTTTGGGCGGATTGAATATTCGGAAAAAGAGTTTTGCGAAAAATGGATTTCTACAGTTTCTGGCGGTGAGGAAAAAGGAATTTGCCTGCTTCTGCAGCCAACTCCCGATTTTTACCAAAGCGAAGACGATAAGGTAAAACGTACCGGTTTTCAGTTCGTTTTCAATTACCTGAAACCATACAAGAAGCTGGTAATCCAGTTAATTCTGGGTTTCTTTCTGGGAAGTTGTATTCAGCTGGTATTGCCATTTTTAACGCAAAGTGTAGTTGATATTGGTATTAATAACCAGGACATT
The DNA here is from genome assembly GCF_963677565.1 of uncultured Draconibacterium sp. NCBI lineage: Bacteria > Pseudomonadati > Bacteroidota > Bacteroidia > Marinilabiliales > Prolixibacteraceae > Draconibacterium > uncultured Draconibacterium sp. The sequence continues at coordinate 2,407,615 of NZ_OY781981.1, forward strand.
GGTTTTATCTATCTTGTTCTAATTGCCCAACTCGTTTTATTCATCAGCCGGATGTCGGTTGAGTTTATCCGCTCGTGGATATTGCTGCATATAAGTACTCGGATAAATATTTCCATTATCTCCGATTTCCTCATTAAATTGATGAAATTGCCGCTGGGTTTTTTCGATTCGAAAATGATCGGCGACATTTTACAGCGTATTGAAGATCACGACAGAATTGAGCGTTTTTTAACGGCACAATCGATAGGAGTTTTGTTCTCGGTTTTTAGTCTGGTGGTTTTTGCCATTGTGTTGGCCATTTATAGTTGGACTGTATTTTTGATTTTCATTATTGGTTCGGCCTTGTATTTTGTGTGGATTTATGTTTTTATGAAACGCCGGCGCGAGCTCGATTTCAAACGTTTTAATAAACTATCGGAAAATCAGAGCAAACTCATTCAGATTATTAACGGAATGCAGGAGATAAAACTGAACAACTACGAAAAGCAGAAACGCTGGGAGTGGGAGCGTGTTCAGGCCGGGCTGTTCAAAGTGAGTGTAAAAAGCCTTTCATTGCAGCAATACCAGGATGCCGGTTCGGTATTTATTAATGAAACAAAAAATATTCTCATCATAATTATTTCAGCCACGGCCGTTGTAAATGGCGAATTAACACTTGGTATGATGCTGGCTATACAATATATAATAGGGCAGCTAAATACTCCGTTGCGCCAGTTGATTAATTTTATGCACACTGCGCAGGATGCAAAAATCAGTTTGGAGCGCCTCGCAGAGATACACGAGAAAAAAGATGAGAGTGAAGCCGGTAAATCGTATGTGAGAAATCTGCCTGAAAATAAAGGAATAGCCGTTAACGATTTGGTTTTTCAGTATGAAGGACCGCGTTCTCCAAAGGTTTTAAATAATATCAATCTCGAAATTCCGGAAAAGAAAACAACTGCAATCGTGGGAACCAGCGGAAGCGGAAAAACCACACTGATAAAATTGTTGCTGGGCTTTTATCCGCCTGTTGCAGGCGATATTAAAATTGGTGGAACACGTTTGGCGAACTATTCTCCGCAAATGTGGCGCGATAACTGTGGAGTGGTAATGCAGGATGGTTTTATCTTTTCCGACAGCATTGCAAAAAATATTGTGGTGAATGACGAACTCGTTGACCAGGAGCGTTTGCTGAATGCCGTGAAGATGGCCAATATTCAGGATTATATTGAAGCGTTACCATTGAGCTATAATACAAAAATCGGTCAGGAAGGTGTTGGATTGAGTCAGGGACAGAAACAAAGGATACTGATTGCGCGTGCTATTTATAAATCGCCGGAGTATCTGTTTTTCGATGAGGCCACAAATGCGCTTGATGCCAACAACGAGAAAATGATCATGGAAAATATGGACAAGTTCTCGGCAGGAAAAACTGTAGTAGTTGTGGCGCACCGTTTAAGTACGGTGAAAAATGCCGACCAAATTGTGGTGCTCGATACAGGTGAAATTGTTGAACGCGGAACGCACGAGGAGCTGATTGCAAAACAAGGGAAATATTATCAACTGGTTAAAAATCAATTGGAACTGGGAAATTGATAACAAATGGCTGACGAGCAAAATAAAATAGAAATTCGGTCCGGCGAAGTACAGGAGATACTTGGCGGAGTTCCGTCGCGCATTGTGAGGTACGGAATCCTTATGTTCGTGGCTATATTTTCGTTGATCATCATTTTTAGCTTCATCTTTTATTATCCCGATATTCTGCGTTCGAACATTGTTGTGACAACTGAAAATCCACCGGCTACATTGGTCGCCCGTGCAACCGGTAAAATCGAAAAATTGTTTGTGGCAGATAAAGATCATGTTGAATCCGGTCAAACCATTGCCTTGATTGAAAATCCGGCAGATTATAATGATGTGCTGGAATTGGAGCAAATGATAAATGCTGTTCAGCCGGCTTTTGATACGCTTAAATTTACTGTTTCGCAACGATTTAATAAAGGTCTGCAGTTGGGTGCAGTGCAAGAGTATTATTCGCAGTTTTTAACGCGCTACGAGGAATTGAATGAATTCTATCAACGCAACTATTATATGTTGAAAGAGGAATCGTACAGGGAGCAGTTGAAAAATGCCCGGATTTTGTACGACCGCCTTTGGGAGCAAAAAGTTGCCATCGACAAAGAATATCAGATTAAACAACGCAATTACGAACGCCAGAAAAAACTGCTGGCGGGCGAGGTTGTTTCTTCTACTGTTTTGGAGCAAGCAGAATCGGAAATGTTGAGTAAAAAATCGGAACTCGACGGTATACGTTCAACATTGGCAGAAAGACAAATTGATATCAGCGAACTGGATCAGAAAATTATTGAAAACGAAAAGGAATACCACGATTATAAAATCCAATATGAATCAGCCTTGATTGAGGCTTTTAATAACTTGAAAAGCCAGGCAAGCGATTGGTTTCTAACTTATGTGTTGCGTTCGCCTATTGACGGGGTGGTTACCTTTAATAAGTTTTATGCCGAGAACCAGAATATTACCGAAGGCGACCGTGTATTAACCATTGTACCCGAAGATGTAGGCGAAGTGATAGGGAAGGTTGAACTGCCTGTTCGGGGATCGGGAAAAGTGAAAGAAGGCCTCGATGTAAACGTAAAATTCGATAATTACCCTTACATGGAGTATGGTTTGGTGCGCGGTAAAGTTAAAAGTGTTTCGCTGGTTCCTGAAGACAGTTTTTATATGGTTGAAATCGTATTCCCTAATGGTTTGGTTACCAATTACGATAACGAGTTGCAAATGCAAAGTCAGTTGATGGGGCAGGCCGAAATTATTACCGAAGACCTGCGTTTGATTCAACGCATTTTTAATCCTTTAAAATCGCTCTGGAAAGAAAGGGTGAAGTAATACTTGTTTTAGTTGACAGTTGACAAAATCCAATAGGTAAATTCAATTGGAAAGGACTGATTTTATGGAACACGTTTTTCTCAGGATTTATGGCGATTTTTGACGACGTTTAAACTTTATTCCGTTAGTGTTTGACGAAATCAGGTTGCTTAAATCATCTTTCTTTAGGCTGTAAAGCTTTACTTTGGTTGCTTTTCCTGTTGGCACCGTTTCTTCAACAAAAGCAGCCTCTATTCCTCCCAGGTTCTCTACATGTTTTAATAAATCGCCGGATACCAGTAAGTTTTTATTCAGTCGTTTGCAGTCGCCTTGAATACGTGCGGTAGTATTCAGTACATCGCCAATATAAACAATCTCTTTCCGATAGCTTCCAATCCATGAAACTACTACTTTTCCTCCGTGTAAAGCCGCCCTAAAATAGGGCACAAAACCGTAGGTCTTCATGTACTCTTCCTTTTTGTTTTGTAGTACTTCCCTCATTTGGAAAACACAATGTATCATATTGTTATCTTTTAGAGCTTTCCGATAAGGCCAGCTTATAACTATTTCGTCACCAACATATTGGTATATTTGTGCTCCAGTCTTATTTATTACTTCTGTAATATCGGAATAGTATTCTTTTAAGAATGCTGCATATTGTACATTTCCGAGTATTTCGGCAATTGAAGTAGAACCTTTAAGGTCGGCAAAACAAAATACTCTTTCCACTTCAAGCGGTGTATTGTAACGGCCCAGCACAAAATTAAGCAAATCGCCTTTGCGGTGCAGACTTCCAATCTGACCAATGGCGATTACAATAAGTATTAGCGGGAAAATGGTTAGCAGGTTAACAAAATAGGTATAGTTGGTGAAATAATATCGGAACTGTAATCGGAAAGGGTATTGCTGATTTAACAGGAACCAAATTCCATTTACCACAAGTAGAATAACCGAAATTATAGCCGTGTAAATTACCGCTTTGATCAGAAGACTTACAATAAATTTTTTTTGGTTGACCTTTCTGTTTAAAATCTGACCGGCATAAGTAACTAAAGTTAAAAACAATATTCCGCTAATAACAGCTCTGATTAATAGGGGAATAAAAACCTGCTGATCTGCTGTTCCCAGTTTCGCATAATATTCAGCAATGGCATAAATAGCACCCGAAAGAAAGCCTAATAATGCCAGGTAAAGGTTCTTTTTATAACTACCGATTTTAAAATGCATTGGAATTTGTTTTTCTATGCAGACTACCAATCAATTAAAATTACGTATAAAATTTTATACTTCGCGAATGTTGAGTATGAAGAACATTTAACTACATCCTTTTATCCTTTTGTGGAAAAATGCATTGGTATGGTGCGTTCCCCAATAATTTGACGAAATATATTGTATTTAAAGAGTCACTTTGTCTGGCAGAATTACAATTCGTTTCCCGTTTAAATTTAACAGGAATAATTAACTCAAATGAAAGTGTTGCGTTATAAAAACAGTCAGCAACCGTTATTCTGCGTGGGCACTTTCTTCTTTACTGCTGCTTCCCGCTTCAAACTTCTCTTTCTCAATTCCTTTCAACTTTAATTTTTTCAAAAAAAAGGTAGAAACTTATTGTTCTTAAATAATAATTCGTACTTTTGCGAGCCGTTTTTAGGGGAAAAGTGTGCTTTTTCGTCTCGAAACGATTGATAATTAAGGATTTTTGCATAATTTTGCAGTCCATTTTGGATAATGATTATTAACTATATAAAAAACAGGTAGTTATGCCAACTATTCAACAGTTAGTTAGAAAAGGAAGACAAACTAAAGTTGAGAAAAGTAAATCTCCGGCTTTAGATTCATGCCCACAACGTCGTGGAGTATGTGTTCGTGTTTATACCACTACGCCAAAGAAACCAAACTCGGCAATGCGTAAAGTTGCAAGGGTAAGGTTAACCAATGGTAAAGAGGTGAATGCTTACATTCCTGGTGAAGGTCATAACCTTCAGGAGCACTCAATTGTGCTTGTTCGTGGAGGTAGAGTGAAAGACCTTCCGGGTGTACGTTATCACTTAATTCGCGGTGCGCTGGATACTGCGGGTGTTGAAGGACGTTTACAACGTCGTTCGAAATATGGTGCGAAAAAACCGAAAAAATAAGAAAGTAAAAAAGAGTAATTAACTACGTTATTTTCAGTGGTTTGGTTGAGTAAGGAATTCTCTCTGTTGTCTTCCGGAGATGAACTGAAGACCGCCTTAGGGCAACCGATTTAAATAACACTAAAAAGTTTTAAAATGAGAAAGTCGAAACCAAAGAAGAGGATCCTTTTACCGGATCCAAAATTCAACGACACTTTAGTAACCAGGTTTGTGAATGACCTAATGGTTGACGGAAAAAAATCAACAGCCTACACAGTATTCTACGAGGCTATTGATATGGTAGAAAAAAGAATGAAAGATACTGAGTTGTCTCCTCTTGATGTTTGGAAAAAAGCATTAGAGAACATTACTCCAAATGTTGAAGTAAAGAGTCGCCGTGTTGGTGGTGCTACTTTCCAGGTTCCGATGGAAGTTCGTCCGGAAAGAAAAAACGCCATCAGTATCAAGAATATGATTTTGTTTGCCCGTAAACGTTCGGGAAGATCTATGGCCGATAAATTATCCGCTGAGATCATTGCTGCTTTCAACGAAGAAGGTGGTGCATACAAAAGGAAAGAAGATACACACAGAATGGCAGAAGCTAACCGTGCATTCGCACACTTCAGATTCTAGTTTATAGTTTAGTAAAATTGGTAATAGAAAATAGGTTTAAAAAATGGCTAAACAAGATCTGAAATATACCAGAAATATTGGTATTATGGCGCACATCGACGCCGGAAAGACCACTGTAACAGAACGTATTCTGTATTATACAGGTTTAACTCACCGTATTGGAGAGGTGCACGATGGTGCTGCTACCATGGATTGGATGGAGCAAGAGCAGGAAAGAGGTATTACAATTACTTCTGCTGCAACTACAACTTTCTGGAAACACAATGACATTGAGCACAAGATTAATATCATTGATACTCCGGGACACGTTGACTTCACCGTTGAGGTGGAGCGTTCATTAAGAATTTTGGATGGTACGGTAGCTTTGTTCTGCGCTGTTGGTGGTGTAGAGGCTCAGTCTGAAACTGTATGGCGTCAGGCTGAAAAATACGGAGTTCCACGTATTGCATTTGTAAACAAAATGGACCGTCAGGGTGCCGATTTCTTTAACGTGTACAACGAGATTAAAGAAAAATTAGGTGCTAACCCTGTTCCAATGCAAATTCCTATTGGTGCTGAAGAGACTTTCGAAGGGGTTATCGACCTTGTAGAAATGAAGGCAGTGCGTTGGGAAGAAGATGCAACAATGGGAACCAAGTATGTTCTTAGTGAAATTCCTGCAGAGCTGCAAGAACAAGCTGAAGAGTGGAAAGAAAATCTGGTTGAGTCTGTTGCAGAAGTAGATGACGAAATTCTTGAGCGCTATTTCGAAGATCCGGATTCAATTACAGCAGAAGAAATGATGGCTGTTATCCGTAAAGCAACGTTGGAAGGAGTAATTATTCCAATGATGTGTGGATCAGCATTTAAAAATAAAGGTGTACAGCGTTTGTTGGATGCTGTTTGTGAGTTCCTGCCATCTCCACTTGATAAAGGTGAAGTTAAAGGTAAAAATCCGGTAATTGATAAAGAAGTAACACGTCAGCCTGATGCTGATGAGCCATTGGCTGCATTAGCATTCAAAATCGCTACCGACCCATTCGTAGGTCGTTTGGCATTTATTCGCGTTTACTCGGGTACTTTGAATGCCGGAGATACTGTATATAACTCGCGTACAGGAAAAAAAGAGCGTATCTCGCGTTTGTACCAGATGCACTCTAACAAGCAAAATCCTAAAGATTCTATCTCGGCAGGCGATATTTGCGCTGCAGTAGGTTTTAAAGATATTCGTACAGGTGATACACTTGGCGATCTTAAAAACCCAATTGAGCTGGAAAGCATGGACTTTCCGGAGCCTGTTATTGGTATTGCTATCGAGCCTAAATCGCAAAAAGACGTTGACAAACTTGGAAACGGTTTGGCGAAACTGGCAGAGGAAGATCCAACATTTGTTGTTAAAACCGACGAAGATTCAGGTCAGACTGTAATTCGTGGAATGGGTGAGCTTCACCTTGAAATTTTGATCGACCGTTTGCGTCGTGAGTTCAAAGTAGAGTGTAACCAGGGAGCACCACAGGTAGCATACAAAGAAGCAATTACCGAAGAGGTTGAGTTGCGCGAAGTATTCAAGAAACAAACTGGTGGTCGTGGTAAATTTGCCGATGTAATTGTAAAAGTAGAGCCTGCTGAGCAAGGAAAAGAAGGGCTTGAGTTTATCGATGCTGTGAAAGGTGGACGTATTCCTCGCGAATTTATTCCTTCAGTAGAAAAAGGTTTTAAAGATGCATTGGCGAACGGTCCGTTGGCAGGTTTCCCTGTTGACAGCCTGAAAGTAACTTTGCTTGATGGTTCATTCCACCCTGTGGATTCAGACCAGTTATCGTTTGAGATTTGTGCGCGCCAGGCATTCAAGAGCGCTGCATCAAAAGCAAAACCTGCGCTTCTTGAGCCAATTATGGATGTTGAGATCGTTACTCCGGAAGAGTATATGGGTGATATTATCGCCGATCTTAACCGTCGTCGTGGCGAAGTAGCCAGCATGGATAGTAAAGGAAATGCTAAAGTAATCGAAGCAAAAGTTCCGCTTTCGGAGCAGTTTGGTTATGTAACAGTATTGCGTACACTTTCTTCGGGTCGTGCAACTTCTTCAATGGAATTCAGCCATTATGCAGAAGTACCACGTGGCCTTGCTGAGAAAGTATTGGCAGATTGTAACGGAAAAGTTGATTTATTAAAATAATTTATAACAATTTTCTCTTATGAGTCAAAAGATCAGGATTAAGCTTAAATCGTACGATCACAACTTGGTAGACAAGTCGGCTGAGAAAATCGTTAAAACAGTAAAAACTACTGGTGCTGTAGTAAGTGGTCCTATTCCACTTCCTACTCACCGCAGAGTTTTCACCGTTTTACGTTCAACCTTCGTAAATAAAAAATCGAGGGAGCAATTTCAGTTGTCATCTTACAAACGTTTGATCGACATTTACAGCTCAACCGCTAAAACAATCGACGCACTAATGAAGCTGGAGCTTCCAAGTGGCGTTGAAGTAGAAATTAAAGTTTGATAATTTAAAGTAGTCGAAAAAAATGGCTGGTATTATTGGAAAAAAAATCGGAATGACATCCGTATTCAGTGTTGAGGGGAAAAACATCCCATGCACTGTGATTGAAGCCGGTCCTTGTGTAGTTACACAGGTTAAGACCGAAGAGACCGACGGCTACGAAGCGCTTCAGTTAGCTTATGGCGAGAAAAAAGACAAGCACGCCACTAAAGCTGAAGTTGGCCACTTTAAAAAGGCTGGTGTTTCACCAAAGCGCAAAGTAGTAGAGTTCCACAACACCTATCAGGAAGAATTTGAATTGGGACAAGAGATTGACGTTAGCATTTTCAACGAGAAAGATTATGTTGACATCATTGGTGTTTCAAAAGGTAAAGGATTCCAGGGGGTAGTAAAACGTCACAATTTCCGTGGTGTTAACGATGCAACACACGGACAGCACAACAGGCTGAGAGCACCAGGTTCTATCGGTGCATCATCATGGCCTTCACGCGTATTTAAAGGTATGCGTATGGCTGGTAGAGACGGTGGAAAAACAGTTACAATTGAAAACCTCGAGGTAGTAAAAATTGTACCTGAAAAGAATGTAATAGTGGTAAAAGGTTCAGTACCTGGAGCCAAAGGTTCATACTTAATTATTAGAAAACAATGGAACTAAGTGTACTGAATATCGAAGGAAAAGAAACCGGAAAGAAAGTCACTTTGAACGACACCATTTTCGGTATTGAGCCAAGCGACCACGCCATTTATTTGGATGTAAAACAATACATGGCTAACCAACGCCAGGGTACTAGCAAGAGTAAAGAACGTGGTGAAATTACTGGTAGTACCAAAAAGATTAAAAGACAAAAAGGTACAGGTACAGCACGTGCCGGTAGCATTAAGTCTCCAATCTTCCGTGGTGGTGGTACTATTTTTGGCCCACGCCCGCGTAATTACGGTTTCAAGCTGAACAAAAAAGTGAAGCAATTGGCCCGTAAATCAGCTTTAACTTATAAAGCAAACGAAAAAAGCATCATGGTAGTTGAAGACTTCAATTTCGAAGCTCCAAAAACTAAAGAGATGGTTGCCCTGCAAAGCAATTTGCAAATTGCTGAAAAAAAGGCACTTTTCGTTTTACCAACTGAAAATAATAACATATATTTGTCGTCGCGAAATTTGCAAGACGTATCGGTTGTAACTGCTTCAGAGTTAAATACTTACCAGATTTTGAATGCAAAAGCGATTGTGCTTTGCGAGGGATCTGTTGCGAAAATTGAAGAAGCATTTAAACTTTAACGGATAAATAAAGATGGAAATTTTAGTAAAACCATTAGTTACAGAAAAAATGACCGATCAGTCGGAACGTTTTAACCGTTACGGTTTTGTGGTAGCTCGCAATGCAAGTAAACCTGAAATTAAAAAGGCGGTTGAAGATCTTTATAACGTTTCGGTTGAAAGCGTAAACACCATGGTTTATGGTGGTAAGGTTAAATCGAGATATACCAAAGGTGGTATTATTACCGGTAAAACAGCAGCTTTCAAAAAAGCTATTGTTACTTTGGTTGAAGGAGATAGTATTGACTTTTATAGTAATATATAATAGTATATAATTAATAAGTATTATGGCAGTAAGAAAACTGAAACCAGTAACTCCGGGTCAAAGGCACAAAGTAATTGGCGCTTTTGATACCATTACTGCATCTACACCTGAAAAATCATTGTTGGAGCCCATTAAAAAGTCCGGTGGTCGTAACAACCAGGGACGCATGACAATGAGGTATATAGGTGGGGGACATAAACGCAAATACCGTGTTATCGACTTTATGCGCGATAAAGACGGTGTTGCAGCTGTTGTCGATTCAATTCAGTACGATCCAAACCGTACTGCTCGTATCGCCCTTCTGAAATATGAAGATGGCGAAAAACGTTACATGATTGCGCCTAACGGGTTGCAAGTTGGCCAAACTGTAAAGAGCGGTACCGGAATCGAACCTGAAATCGGGAATTGTCTTCCCCTTGCTGAAATACCTCTTGGTACTTTGGTTCACAACATTGAACTTCACCCTGGACAGGGTGGGGTGATGGCACGTAGTGCAGGTGCTTATGCACAATTGACCTCACGTGATGGCAAATATGCAATTTTGAAATTACCATCAGGCGAATCTCGTATGGTACTTACGTCCTGCAGGGCTACAGTAGGTACGGTTGGAAATACAGAACATAACATCGAGAAATCGGGTAAAGCCGGTCGCTCTCGTTGGTTAGGAAGAAGACCACGTGTTCGTGGTGTTGTAATGAACCCTGTCGATCACCCAATGGGTGGTGGTGAAGGAAGAAATTCAGGAGGACACCCAAGATCACGTAATGGTATGCTTGCGAAAGGTTACAAAACCCGTTCGAAGAAAAAAGCTTCCAACAAGTATATTGTAGAACGTAGGAAAAAATAGTAAAGAGGAATAAATTATGAGTCGTTCATTAAAGAAAGGTCCATTTATCGATTTCAAGTTAGAACGTAAAGTTTTAGCTATGAATGAATCGAACAAAAAATCGGTTGTGAAAACCTGGGCCAGAGCATCAGTAATTTCTCCTGATTTTGTAGGACACACTATTGCAGTACATAATGGAAACAAATTCATCCCGGTATATGTCACCGAAAATATGGTGGGACACCGTTTGGGCGAATTTGCTCCAACCCGTACATTCAGGGGGCATGCTGGTAATAAGAAAAGATAGGCATTAATATTTAAAAAGTAAGTACAATGGGTGCCAGAAAAAGACTAGCAGCTGAGAAAAGAAAAGAAGAGAAAAAACAACAATATTTTGCTGTTTTACGCAACTGCCCTACATCACCACGAAAAATGAGGTTAGTAGCCGATATGATTCGCGGAATGGAGGTTAATAAAGCCTTAGATGTATTGAAGTATTCTTCAAAAGAAGCATCGCGCAGGGTAGAGAAACTTCTGCTTTCAGCCATTGCCAATTGGCAGGCTAAAAACGAAGGAGTTCGTTTAGAAGAAAGTGATCTTTACGTATCACAAATCATGGTAGATTCAGGTCGTATTTTGAAACGTTTACGTCCGGCTCCCCAGGGTCGTGCACACCGAATCAGAAAACGCTCAAATCACGTGACTATATACGTAGACAGTAGAGAAAGTGTTGTTGAAGAAAACCTTAATTAATAGTACATGGGACAAAAAGTAAATCCGATAGCAAATCGTTTGGGCTTCATCAAAGGATGGGATTCAAACTGGTTCGGTGGTGATAATTACGGCGACAAGCTGGTTGAAGACCAACAGATCAGGAAATACCTGAACGCTCGTTTGGCCAAAGCCAGCATCTCAAGAATCGTTATTGAACGTACCTTGAAGCTGATCACCATCACCGTTCATACTTCGCGACCAGGTATTATTATTGGTAAAGGAGGTCAGGAAGTTGACAAACTGAAAGAAGAATTAAAAAAGATTACCAAAAAAGAGGTTCAAATCAACATTTTCGAAATCAAACGTCCTGAACTCGATGCTAAGATTGTTGCAAATAACATTGCACGTCAGATCGAGGGTAAAATTGCTTACCGCAGGGCAGTGAAAATGGCCATCGCTTCAACCATGAGAATGGGAGCCGAAGGAATCAAAGTATTGGTTTCCGGACGCTTAAACGGAGCAGAAATGGCTCGTTCTGAAATGTATAAAGACGGCCGTACTCCGCTACATACTTTGCGTGCAGATATTGATTACGCATTGGCTGAAGCTTTAACAAAAACCGGTTTGGTTGGCGTAAAAGTTTGGATTTGTAAGGGTATGGTATACGGAAAACGCGACCTTTCGCCTAACGTTGGACAAAAGTCTGGCCGTCCGGGTGGAAACAGAGGTGGTGGAAATCGTAACCGTCGTAGAAAATAGTGGTTTAACACTCACAATTTAAAAAAGGATGTTACAGCCAAGAAAAGTAAAATTTAGAAGAGTACAGAAGGGCCGAATGAAAGGCAACGCGCAACGCGGAAACCAGTTAGCATTCGGTTCATTTGGAATAAAGTCGTTGGAAGAGTCGTGGCTTACCGGTAGGCAGATTGAAGCTGCCAGGGTTGCGGTAACACGCTATATGCAACGTCGAGGACAAATTTGGATTCGTGTATTTCCCGATAAACCAATTACCAAAAAGCCAGCCGAAGTAAGGATGGGTAAAGGTAAAGGTGCTCCTGAAGGATTTGTTGCTCCGATAGCTCCGGGTCGTATTATTATTGAAGCTGATGGTGTTCCAATGGAAATGGCCAAAGAAGCTTTAAGACTTGCCGCCCAGAAACTACCGGTAAAAACAAAGTTTATGGTTAGACGTGATTATGTTGAAGAATAAAATTAGGTGAATCATGAAAGTAAGTGAAATCAAAGAAATGACGAGCAACGAAATCGTTGAACGTCTACAGATTGAAAAAGAAAATCTTGTTCGCCTAAGATTGAGTCATGCCGTATCGCCGCTTGAAAATCCTAACAAATTAAAGGAAGCTAAAGCAACGATTGCGCGCCTGAATACAATTCTTCGCGAAAGAGAATTAAACGAAAATCAGAAGTAATTCAACGATGGAAAATAAAGTAAGAAATCTCAGGAAAGAGAGAATCGGGGTCGTTGTTAGTGATAAAATGGATAAATCGATTGTGGTTGCTGAAAAGACAAAAGAGAAGCACCCGATTTATGGTAAGTTCGTTAACAAAACTACCAAATTCCATGTCCACGATGAGAAAAATGATTGCAACGTTGGCGATACTGTAAGGATTATGGAAACTCGTCCTTTAAGTAAAACCAAATGTTGGAGAGTAGTTGAAATAATTGAAAGAGCTAAGTAATCATGATACAACAAGAATCAAGATGTTCGGTAGCCGATAACAGTGGAGCAAAAGAAGTTTTAGTGATCCGTGTATTAGGCGGAACACGCAAACGTTATGCTTCATTGGGCGACACTGTAGTGGTTACTGTAAAAAGTGCACTTGCCGGAGGCGAGATGAAAAAAGGTACTGTATCACGCGCAATCGTTGTTCGTACGAAAAAAGAAAATCGTCGTCAAGACGGTTCTTACATTCGTTTCGACGATAACGCAGTAGTACTTCTAAACAACGCTGGAGAAATGCGTGGAACACGTATTTTTGGCCCTGTTGCACGTGAATTACGCGAGAAGAATATGAAAATTATCTCACTCGCTCCAGAAGTATTGTAAAAAGAAAAAAGCTCAAAATGCAGAAAAAGTTACACATAAAAAAAGGTGACACTGTGGTTGTGATCGCTGGTAACAGTAAAGGCCAAAAAGGTCGTGTACTGGAAGTGATCCGTAAAACCGACAGAGCAATAGTTGAAGGTGTTAACATGATGAAAAAACATACCAAACCTAACGCGCAAGCGCCACAGGGAGGTATCATCGAACGAGAAGCACCGGTGCATATTTCTAACCTTATGTTGGTTGATCCTAAAACAGGAGAAGCTACGCGTATAGGAAGGAAATTGAATGACGATGGTAAATTAGTTCGTATTTCGAAAAAATCAGGAGAGGAGATTAAGTAATGGCTTACGTACCAACTCTTAAGAAGAAATATCAGGAAGAAATAATCCCTGCCTTAAAGAAAGAGTTCGATTACTCTTCTGTAATGCAGGTTCCGAAATTAGAAAAAATCATCCTAAACCAGGGTGTTGGAGCAGCAATCGCCGACAAAAAACTGATCGACGTAGCCCAAACCGAAATGACAATGATCGCCGGCCAGAAAGCCGTACAAACTTTGTCTAAAAAGGATATCTCTAATTTCAAATTGAGAAAGAAAATGCCAATTGGCGTGCGTGTTACATTGCGTCGCGACCAAATGTATGAATTCCTAGATCGTTTAATTGCTGTGGCACTGCCACGTATTCGCGACTTTAAAGGTATCGAAAGCAAGATGGACGGCCGCGGAAACTACACACTTGGTGTTCCGGAACAAATTATTTTCCCCGAGATCGTACTTGATAAAGTAAGTAAGATCAACGGAATGAATATTACCTTTGTCACTTCTGCACAAAGCGATGAAGAAGGATTTGCTTTGTTGAAAGAATTAGGTTTACCATTTAAAAACGTTAAAAAGAACTAGTAATGGCTAAAGAATCAATGAAGGCACGCGAAGTAAAACGTGCAAAATTAGTTGAGAAATACGCCGAAAAACGTGCCCAGCTGAAAGCGGATGGCGACTGGGAAGGTTTGCAAAAACTTCCTAAAAATTCGTCGAAAGTACGTTTACACAACCGTTGTAAACTTAGCGGACGTCCGAAAGGATATATGCGCCAATTCGGTATCAGCAGGATTGATTTTAGGGAAATGGCTTCAAATGGCTTGATTCCCGGAGTTAAGAAGGCAAGTTGGTAATCGTTAAAAGAAACTTGAAAAATGAGTAAAGTAACAGATCCAATAGCAGATTATCTGACAAGGGTAAGAAATGCAATTATGGCAAAACACCGCGTGGTTGACATTCCTGCTTCAAATGTTAAAAAAGAAATGACCAAACTGTTAAAAGAAAAAGGTTATATCTTAAACTACAAATTTGAAGATGAAGTAGGTCACCAGGGAAACATAAAGATTGCATTGAAATACAATCCAGAAACAAAAATATCTGCAATAAAAGCGTTAGAACGCATTAGTAAACCAGGTTTGCGTCAGTACTGTGACAGCACAAGTATTCCACGCGTACTAAATGGTTTAGGCATAGCAATAATCTCTACCTCGAAAGGTGTAATTACCGATAAAGAAGCACGCGAGCTTAACGTAGGTGGAGAAGTTTTATGTTACGTGTATTAATAGGGAGGAACAGTCATGTCAAGAATAGGAAAATTACCCATTTCAATACCAGCAGGAGTAGAAGTAAAAGTTAACGACAACGTTGTTAGCGTAAAAGGACCTCTGGGTGAATTGACTCAACAAATTGATCCGTCAATCGAAGTGGCAATCGAAGATGCTACTATCGAAGTTAAACGAAACGGCGAATCAAAAAAAGAAAAGTCAATGCACGGACTGTACCGCTCTTTGATCAATAACATGGTGGAAGGCGTATCGAAAGGATACGAAATAAAAATGGAGTTAGTTGGTGTTGGTTATCGTGCCGAAGTATTGCCCGATAACGTGCTAGACCTTGTATTAGGTTTTGCTCACCATACTTACCTGCAACTTCCAGCTGAAGTAAAAGTAGAGGCTGTATCTGATAAACGTAGTACTCCAACCGTGACCCTGAAAAGTCACGACAAACAATTAATTGGTCAGGTGGCTGCGAAAATCAGATCATTCCGTAAACCTGAACCTTACAAAGGAAAAGGTATTAAGTTTGTTGGCGAAGAATTGAGGCGTAAAGCTGGTAAAGCCGCTGCAAAATAATTTTTTAAAAGATTAATTATTATGGCATTAACAAAAGTTCAAAGGCGAGCAAGAATAAAAAGTCGCGTACGCACAGTTGTTTCCGGCACAGCAGAACGTCCAAGATTAAGTGTTTACAGAAGTAACAAACAAATCTACGTTCAGGTTATCGACGACCTGCAAGGAACAACTCTATTAGCAGTTTCATCTTCAGACAAAGGAATCGCTGATGCCAGCGGTACAAAATCTGAAAAAGCTGCAATGGTTGGTAAAGCAGTTGCCGAAAAAGCACTGGCAGCCGGAATTACTGAAGTTGTATTCGACAGAGGTGGTAACTTATACCACGGAAGAGTAAAACAATTAGCTGACGCTGCCCGCGAAGGTGGCCTTAAATTCTAATACATTATGGCGAAAGTAAGTAATAAAGTAAAAACAAGCGACCTGGAATTAAAAGACAGGTTGGTAGCCATTAACCGTGTAACCAAAGTAACAAAAGGTGGACGTACATTTAGTTTTTCTGCCATTGTTGTTGTTGGAAACGAGGATGGAATTGTAGGTTGGGGCCTTGGTAAAGCAAGCGAAGTAACTACTGCAATTGCTAAAGGTGTTGACGCAGCTAAAAAGAACCTGGTAAAAGTTCCTGTAATTAACGGAACAATACCACACGAACAAACCGCAAAATTTGGCGGAGCTAACATCTTATTAAAACCTGCATCGTCGGGTACCGGTCTTAAAGCTGGTGGTGCGATGCGTGCTGTACTTGAAAGTGCAGGTATTCATGATGTATTAGCCAAATCTAAAGGTTCATCAAACCCACATAACCTGGTAAAAGCAACAATGGGAGCTTTAACCGAGTTAAGGGATGCGTATACAGTAGCAGAACACAGAGGTGTTTCAGTGGAAAAAGTTTTTAAAGGATAACACAGTTATGGCTAAATTAAAAATTACACAAGTAAAAAGTGGTATCGGTTCAACGAAGCGCCAAAAAGCAACACTTGAGGCGTTGGGTTTGAAAAAATTGAACCAAACTGTTGTTCACGAAGCTACTCCTCAAATTGTTGGTATGGCTAACAAATTGAGTCATTTACTTAGTATTGAAGAGGTTAAATAATAGTTCAAACTATTGAAATTATGAAACGGGTCTTGATTACTCGAGACCCGTTCCATCTTATTCAATTGAATATAAAAATATTTAATAAGATGAATTTAAATAACTTACAACCTGCAGAAGGATCGACTAAAACATCAAAACGAATTGGTCGTGGTCAGGGCTCGGGCCGTGGCGGCACATCAACTCGTGGACATAAAGGTCAAAAGTCTCGTTCAGGTTATTCAAGGAAAATCGGTTTCGAAGGTGGTCAAATGCCTTTGCAGCGCGTTGTTCCTAAAATGGGTTTTAAAAACATCAACCGTGTTGAATACAAAGCGATCAACCTTGATGTATTAGAGAACATTGCTACAAAGAATAACCTGACTGTAATTGACAAAACATCCTTAGTTAACGCAGGTGTCGCGTCGAAAAACGACAAGATCAAAATTCTTGGCGGAGGTACTTTAACTAAAAAATTGGAAGTTAAAGCCGATGCATTTTCAAAAAGCGCGAAAGAAGCAATAGAAAAATTAGAAGGAACAACCGAAATAGCTTAAACCGTAATGAAACGATTTATAGAGACCCTAAAGAATATTTATAAGATTGAAGATCTAAGGTTCAGAATTGGAACAACACTGTTTTTCCTGTTAATTTACAGGTTAGGCTCGTTTGTTTCGCTTCCGGGAATCGATCCGGCACAGTTACAAAACCTGCAAAATCAGACTTCTGATGGATTGCTGGGATTGATAAACATGTTTTCGGGGGGTGCTTTTGCACAGGCTTCCATCTTTGCTTTAGGAATTATGCCGTATATTTCTGCCTCAATTGTTATCCAGCTAATGGGTATCGCAGTTCCCTATTTCCAGAGGTTGCAGAAAGAGGGAGAGTCAGGAAGAAGGAAAATTAACCAGATTACACGTTATTTAACCGTGTTAATTCTGATTCCACAAGCATCGGCGTATCTAACCAATCTACATTACCAACTGCCCGATTCGGCATTCGCAATGAGTGGAATATGGTTTAATGCTCCATCAATTGTGATATTAACTGCCGGTTCGATGTTTGTACTGTGGTTAGGAGAGCGCATTACTGATAAAGGAATTGGTAATGGTATCTCACTGATCATTATGATTGGTATTATTGCTCGTTTACCTATGTCGGTGGTACAGGAATTTGGTTCTCGTATCAACCAGCAGGGTGGAGGTTTAGTAATGTTCCTTGTTGAATTTGTTATTCTGTTCATCGTGTTCATGGCATCAATTGCCTTGGTACAGGGAACCCGTAGGATTCCGGTACAGTATGCGAAACGAATTGTGGGTAACAAACAATATGGCGGAGTGCGCCAGTACATCCCTCTTAAAGTAAACGCCGCAGGTGTAATGCCTATTATTTTTGCGCAAGCAATTATGATGGTGCCTATTACAATTGTAGGTGTTGCTAATTCTGAAAATCTGCGTGGTGTTGCGGCTGCTTTATCAAACATCACCGGGTTTTGGTACAATTTAACACAATTTTTATTAGTGGTAGCTTTTACGTATTTTTACACCGCTATTACTATTAACCCAACGCAAATGGCAGAAGATATGAAGAAAAACGGCGGTTTTATTCCGGGTGTTAAACCAGGAAAGAAAACAGTTGAATTTCTTGATACTGTTATGTCGCGTATAACATTACCGGGTTCTATTTTCTTAGGGCTGGTAACGATTATGCCGGCATTTGCTATGATGATGGGAATCAGCCAGTCGTTTGCCCTGTTTTACGGTGGTACATCGCTGCTAATTCTTGTTGGTGTTGTGTTAGATACCTTACAGCAGATTGAAAGTCACTTGTTGATGCGCCATTATGACGGTTTGATGCAATCGGGCCGAATTAAAGGACGTCCGGGACTGGGAGGAATGTAAGACAAATTGTAAAGAGATTATTAGTAAAAACTTATTCAAAAAAATTTAAAAGCGAATTTTATGGCAAAACAACCATCCATAGAACAAGATGGAACAATTATAGAAGCATTATCAAACGCAATGTTTCGGGTAGAACTGGAAAACGGTCACGTTATCACAGGACATATCTCCGGGAAAATGCGAATGCATTATATTAAAATTTTGCCAGGGGATAAAGTAAAAGTAGAAATGTCTCCTTACGATTTAACTAAAGGTAGAATTACGTTTAGGTACAAAAACTAAAGATTGTATATGAAACGAGTCCCGGTTATGCCGGACATCGATACAAAAAATTAAAAAAATAATTAAGATGAAAACTCGTGTTTCAGTTAAAAAACGTTCAGAAGACTGCAAAATTATTCGCAGAAAAGGACGTTTGTATGTGATTAATAAAAAGAACCCTAAGTTTAAACAACGTCAGGGTTAATTAATCTTTTAAAAAGAAGAATTTTATGGCACGTATAGTAGGTGTTGATATTCCAAGTAATAAAAGAGGTGAGATTGCTCTTACCTATATTTATGGTATTGGCCGCAGCAGAGCCATCACTATCCTTGACGAAGCAGGTGTAGACAGAAACCTGAAAGTACAGGATTGGACTGATGACAACTTAGCAGCTGTTCGTGGAGTTATCGGCGATAACTTCAAAGTAGAAGGTGAGCTGAGATCTGAAGTTCAGATGAACATTAAGCGTTTAATGGATATTGGTTGTTACCGTGGTATCCGTCACCGTATCGGTTTACCGGTTCGCGGACAGAGCACAAAAAACAACGCACGTACCCGTAAAGGTAAACGTAAAACTGTTGCTAATAAAAAAATGGCCACTAAATAAGGAATTTGAGTTATGGCAAAAAAGACAGGATCAAGTAGAAAGAGAACAGTGGTTGTTGAAGCCAATGGTATGGCTCATATCCACTCGTCTTTCAACAATATTATTGTTACGCTGACAAACATGAATGGAGAGGTAATCTCTTGGTCGTCAGCTGGGAAAAAAGGATTCCGTGGTTCTAAAAAGAATACTCCTTATGCAGCTCAGGTAGCTTCAGAAGAGTGCGCTAAAACTGCTTATGACCTTGGACTACGTAAAGTTAAGGTATATGTTAAAGGACCTGGTAACGGTCGTGAATCAGCAATCAGAGCTTTGGCTACTATCGGTATCCAGGTTACTGAAATTATTGATGTAACACCGCTTCCGCACAACGGTTGCAGGCCTCCTAAAAGACGTAGAGTTTAATTTTAAAACGAAAAGGAAATGGCAAGATATAGAGGACCAAAATCTAAAATCGCTCGTAAATTCGGAGAGCCTATCTTCGGACCGGATAAAGTTTTCGAACACAAAAACTACCCTCCGGGGATGCACGGTTTATCTTCTAAAAGAAGAAAAACTTCGGAATACGGGCTGCAGTTAAAAGAGAAACAAAAGGCAAAATATACTTACGGTGTATTAGAAAGACAATTCCGCACACTTTTCAAAAAAGCGCAAGCTGCTAAAGGTGTTACCGGTGAAGTGTTGCTTCAGTTGTTAGAGTCTCGTCTCGACAACGTTGTATTCCGTATGGGTATTGCTAAAACACGTGCTGCGGCACGTCAGTTTGTATCACACAAACATATTACTGTTAACGGAAAATTAGTAAATATTCCATCGTATTCGGTTAAATCTGGCGACGTTATTGGCGTTCGCGAGAAATCAAAATCGCTGGAAGAAATTACTGGCTCATTGCAATCGCGCAGAAGCTCACAGTACGAATGGTTAGAATGGGACGGCGAGCAAATGGCCGGAAAATTCCTGAACCGTCCGGAACGTGAAGAAATTCCAGAAAACATCAAAGAGCAACTAATCGTAGAGTTGTATTCAAAATAATAAAATTACTTAGAATATTATGGCAATATTAGCATTCCAAAAGCCTGACAAGGTAATAATGTTAGAATCCGATGACAAGTTCGGACAATTCGAGTTTCGTCCCCTGGAACCGGGATACGGTATTACAATTGGTAATGCACTTCGTCGTATTCTGTTATCGTCGTTGGAAGGCTATGCAATTACAACTGTTAAAATTGAAGGTGTTGACCATGAGTTTTCTACGATTAAAGGAGTTATTGAAGATGTAACTGATATTATCCTTAATCTGAAGCAAGTTCGTTTTAAAAACGAGGTGGAAGATTTTGACAGCGAAAAAGTATCTGTTTCAATCAGCGGCCAGGAAGAATTTACGGCCGGCGACATTAACAAATTTATGACCGGTTTCAGAGTACTGAATCCTGAGTTGGTAATTTGCAGAATGGAGTCGGATGTGAAAATTCAAATGGAGTTGAACATCAGCAAAGGACGTGGTTACGTTCCTGCTGTTGAAAACAAGCCGGTTGAAGAAGAATTTGGTGTAATTCCGATCGACTCGATCTACACGCCAATTAAAAAGGTAAAATACGCCGTTGAAAACTATCGTGTTGAGCAAAAAACCGACTATGAAAAATTAGTTCTGGATATTGCAACCGATGGTTCTGTTCACCCAAAAGATGCATTAAAAGAAGCAGCCAAAATTCTTATCTATCACTTCATGCTGTTCTCAGACGAAAAGATCACTCTTGATACGGATGAGAAATTTGCAAACGAAGAGTTTGACGAAGAAGTACTGCACATGCGTCAGTTGTTGAAAACTAAACTGGTTGATATGGATCTTTCGGTTCGTGCTTTGAATTGTTTGAAAGCTGCGGATGTAGATACATTAGGAGACCTGGTTACCTACAACAGAAACGACCTGCTGAAATTCAGAAACTTTGGTAAAAAATCGTTAACCGAATTGGATGACCTTTTAGATAACATGGGACTGAATTTTGGAATGGATATTTCCAAGTATAAACTTGATAAGGAGTAAAAGGCAATGAGACATAATAAGAAATTTAATCACTTAGGCCGTAAAGCACCACATCGTAAAGCGATGTTGGCAAACATGGCAAGTTCACTTATCGCGCATAAGAGAATTTCAACTACTGTTGCAAAAGCAAAAGCTTTGCGTATGTACGTTGAGCCGCTGATTACTAAGGCAAAAGAAGATACAACACATTCGCGCAGGGTAGTTTTTAGCTACTTGCAAGATAAAGATGCTGTATCGGAATTGTTCCGCGAAGTAGCTGTAAAAGTTGCTGACCGTCCGGGAGGATACACTCGTATTCTTAAAACCGGTAGCCGTTTAGGCGACAACGCTGATATGTGTATCATCGAGTTGGTAGACTTCAACGAAGCTATGTTAGCTGCAAAAGAAGAAGCTGCTGCACCTAAAAAACGTCGTTCGCGTCGTGGTGGTGCTAAAAAAGCTACTGAAGTTGCTGCACAAGCTGCACCTTTAGCCGATGCTGAAACTGCTGTTGATGTAGACACAGAAGAAGGCGCAATGGACAAAGAGGAAAATGCTGTAGCTGCACAAGCTGCTCCATTAGCCGATGCTGAAGCAAGCGAAGAGCCTAAAGCTGACGAGTCAGCAGACGAAGAAAAGAAAGAAGACTAATAATTTTCTTTACCATATTGAAAAGCGGGATTGCATTTGCAGTCCGGCTTTTTCATAAATAGATGCCATTTCAATCTATATTTGAAATGGCATTTTTTTATGTTCTTTTTTAAAAGATCTAAAATAAACCGTGTATCTGAGCATCGATCTTATCGATTACAAAACTCAGGTCTTCAGGATTGGCAGTAAAGTCAAGATCATCAACATTAATCACCAAAAGTTTTCCCATTTTATAACCGGTAATCCAGTTTTCGTAACGCTCGTTTAGCTGTTTCAAATAATCTAAACGAATAGAGTTTTCGTACTCGCGTCCACGTTTCTGAATCTGGTTTACCAGCGTTGGAATTGATGCCCGCAAATAAATCAACAAATCGGGTGGCTGAATAAGGCTGGCCATCAAATCGAACAACGATTTATAGTTGCCAAAATCGCGGGTGCTCATAAGTCCCATGGCGTGCAGGTTAGGCGCAAAAATCTCGGCATCCTCGTAAATCGTACGGTCTTGTATAATCGTTTTTCCCGATTTGCGGATATCGATAATCTGTTTAAAACGCGAATTCAAAAAGTAAATCTGCAGGTTAAAAGACCAACGCTGCATGTCGTTATAAAAATCATTCAAATAAGGATTCTCGTCTACGTCTTCGTAATGTGGGGTCCATTTATAGTGTTTTGCCAGAAGTTCGCTCAAAGTTGTTTTTCCGGCACCAATGTTACCCGCTATTGCAATGTGCATATTCAATATATTTTTTTGAAATTCTAAAGTATAAAAAAATTACCTGTCAGTCCCCAGAATGTTCATAAGTTCGTCGAGATATTTTCGGTTATTGGCCAGCCGCGGAATTTTGTTTTGTCCGCCAACTTTCCCACGCTGCTTCATCCAGTTATAAAAAGTGCCTTTTGGAGCCACTGTAAGATGCAGCATTTCAAGGGTCATGTTTTTATGGCGCTTGGCTTCGTAGTCTGAGTTTAATGTTTTTAACGAATTATCGAGTATCGTTTTAAAATGATCAATGTCTTTTGGCGACTTCGCAAACTCAATGATCCACTGGTGGGCTCCTTTGCTGTTGTCGCCCATAAATACGGGGCCGGCCGTGTATTCATTTACAATTGCACCGGTATGATGACAGGCAACTTGAAGTGCCTGCTCGGCATTGTCGATAATCAGCTCTTCGCCAAAAGCATTAATAAAATGTTTGGTACGACCTGTTACTTTTATTTTGTACGGATATTTACAGGTAAATTTTATGGTGTCGCCAATAATGTAGCGCCACAACCCTGCATTGGTAGAAATTACGAGGGCATAGTTTTCGTTAAGTTCCACCTCTTCCAGTCCCAGTACTACAGGATTTTCGCTGCCAAATTCCGACATCGGGATGAATTCGTAGAAAATACCATAATCGAGCATTAGCAGCATATCGTCCTGGTGCTCGTTATCCTGAATACCAAAAAAACCTTCCGATGCATTGTAGGTTTCAACGTAATGCATTTGTGTTGATGGAATAATTTTCCGGTATTGCTCGCGGTAGGGCTCAAAATTTACACCGCCATGTGCAAACACTTCCAGGTTTGGCCACACTTCAAGCAGGTTTGATTTCCCGGTTTTTTCCAACACTCGCTTAAAAAGTACCAGGTACCACGATGGAACGCCTGCAAAAGCAGTAACATTCTGGTCGAGGGTAGTATCAATAATTTTTTCTACTTTCTCTTCAAATTCTTCGATAAGTGCGATTTCGGCTGTTGGTGTTCTAAACAAATCCGACCAAAATGGTTCGTTCTCGATCATTATCGCCGATAAATCGCCATGAAACGAGTTGTTGTTAAAACTGCTTACCTGGTGGCTGCCTCCCAATGTTAGTATTTTCCCCTTTAATACTTTCGATTCAGGATGAGAGGTAATGTACTGCGCAAACACATCTTTGGGGCCGCGTAAATGGCAGTCTTCCAGTGCTTCAGTAGTAACCGGTATAAACTTACTTTTGTCGCTGGTCGTTCCGCTCGATTTGGCAAACCACTTTACTTCTCCAGGCCATAACAGGTCTTTTTCGCCCTGTCGCAATCGTTCAACGTAAGGTTTTATGTCGTTGTAATTTTGCAGCGGTGTTGATTGTTGAAACGTTTTTAGCGAAGTCACATCATCAAAATTGTGTGCTTTGCCCCATTCTGTATTTTTTGCACTTTGTAAAAGACTGAATAAGGTTTCGTTTTGAATTTCGTGTGGATATTCGCGATAATACTGAATCTGGTAGTTTCGCTTAATATTTACCCACTTAATTACTGAATTTAGTAGAGGCATTTATCATGTTTAATTGTACGGATGTCAAATTTATGAATAATTGTGGCAAATATGCAACCTTAAAAAACAAAACAAAACAGGCAGTATTTAGCTTGTGAATAAAAAATAAAAATCGGAATTGTGCCGTTTAACCTTAAAAAGTGACTACTGGCCGATTGTCCTGTTTTTATACTAAACTCGATTTTTTATATTTACCATTGTTAAATCACTCTGTAGAACCTGTTATTTGAGAAACCTGGCAACCAAAGAAATTATTATATGAACTACATTGATATTGTTTTAGGCATATTGTTGATACTAGCAGCAATAAATGGATTCAGTAAAGGATTAATTTCTGAAGTAGCTTCAATTGCTGCACTGATTCTGGGAATTTGGGGAGCTATTAAGTTTTCGTACGTCACAACCGATTTTCTTATCGAAAATTTTAACATGAAAACAGATCACATGAACATCATATCATTTGTAATTACATTTGTGGTTATTGTTGTTTTGGTGCACATTATAGGCAATACAGTTAGTAAATTAGCCGAAACGGTTTTACTTGGTTTTGCCAACAAACTGGCGGGCTTGGTTTTCGGCGTTTTAAAATCAGTCTTGATATTAAGTATAATATTGGTTATATTCGACAAAATTGATGAAGATGTTCACATACTTTCGCGTGATGCCAAAGAAAATTCGCGAATGTATGAACCAATCCGATCGTTTGCACCATCGATTTTCCCCTTTATCGAAGGATGGGAAATTGACATGAAAGAGAATAACGAATATGAAAATGTGGTCTAAATTAAAAGAGCTTGTTAAAAGGAAAGACAATTCTAACTGGCACATAGATGTTGATTGTTTAAACTGCGGTACAAATTTCTCGGGGCATTATTGCCCGAATTGTGGACAGGCAGTTAAAGAATACGACAAACCTTTTGGTTTTATCTTTTACAATTTCCTTGGCGACTTTTTTGCTTTCGATACACGTTTTTTTAAAACCCTTTTTGCACTGATTGCCCGTCCCGGTTTTCTTACCAAAGAGTATTTTGCCGGACGAAGAGTAAGATACACTCCGCCATTTCGTATTTTCGTTTTTGTGAGTTTTGTACTGTTTCTTTTGTTGCAGATTGTGACAGACCGTGGACTTTCAACGGTTCTGGATTCTGATTTGAATGATGCAAAAGTAGTACTCGATTCAGCCTCAGTAGCTGCCACTGATTCAATATTCAACGAGGTTAATGAGCAAATGTCGCCACAAGAAAAGCAAGCCCTCAAAGAAGTTTTTGGGAAAGGCGATATTCAAATGGATAGTATAAACATCGCCGAAACTGCGAACAAAATAAATTTAGGCGAACTGGGTAATTCGCGGAATATAAGAATTGCACTAAATAAACAAGCCGATAAGATGGAAGCAGAGCTGGAAGAGGAAAGCGATCCGGGGAAACACGCCGATTTGCAGAAAAATATCCGAATGTTGCGCTCTCCCGAAGCAACTATGGCCAAAATACTTAAATACATTTCGTATGCATTTTTTCTGTTACTGCCTTTATTCGCTCTCATTTTAAAACTCATATACATTAGGCGAAAACGCAATTATATGCGTCATTTGGTATTTTCCATTCACATCCATTCGTTCATTTTTTTGGTAATGACCAGTATAATCGGTTTGTATCTTTTGTTTGATGAAAGCATAAGTACCGTGTCAGGAATATTGTTCTTATCTATTCCAATCTATATAATCATCGCCTTAAAGAAATTTTACGGGCAATCGGTGGGTAAAGTCGTGGTGAAGTTCTTCACATTATCGTTTTTATATAACATCGTGTTTTTCACCGTTATTCTTCTTGCTGCATTGGATGCCATTAATGTACTTTGAAAATTATTTTAAAAAAGTTGCAACATTTCTTCCGTCTCCATAGTCAAACGGTCAGAAAATAAATTTAAAAACAATAATTATGGAAGAATTAATTGCAGTAGCCGTAGTCTTTTTTGGGGCGTATCACATTATCAAACTTTTTTCTACTCACTTATTAAAAAGGAAACTGATTAAGGCCGAACAGTACGATCGGGTTGGCATTTTGGAAGAGCCTAAAAGCGAAAATGATGAATCGAACCGTTATCCTTCACTAAAATGGGGACTGGTTGCGTTAATGACCGGTTTGGGTTTTATCATCATTGAAGTGCTTGGTTTGTTTAACCGCGAAATGGTACGAGGCAGTCAGGCTGTATTACCAATCGGAATTTTAATGGTTTGTATCGCCCTTGGATTCCTGATTTATTTCTTTATCATGAACGGAAAATCCGTGAAGAAATAGAAAAGACAAACAAAAAACAGAAAAATCACCCGGCAATTTTGGTTTAGCAACCATACGGCCGGGTATATTTTTTTATACAAACGTATATTCCCCAATTTGTTGAAACCCCCGAAGAAAATCCTGAACTTTCATTCTTTTCTTTCCGGCAATTTGCAGGTCGGTAATTTGTAGCCAGCCATTGGTGCAGGCTACTTTTATAAAGTTTTTACCATCGCTTTCCAGTGTGCCGGGAGGTGTGTTTTTGTTGTCCTCGACACGCATAGCCATAAATATTTTGGTGGCCGTTTCTTTACCCGATTCATTATGGCGAAGGGTACTCCATGCCGCAGGATAAGGCGAAAGTCCGCGAATAAGGTTACGAACTTCGTCCACATCTGCCGACCAATCAATTTTACAATCTTCTTTGAAAATTTTTGGTGCGTGTTTAATTTCTTCACCTTCCGCAACAAGTTCTTCCTGCGGAATGGCTTTGTAATCTCCGCTGGCCAAAGCATCAACGGTTTCAACAACCAATTTGGCCCCAATTCCCATCAGCGTGTCGTGAATGGTTCCAACGGTGTCGTTTTCCCAAATATCAATCTCTTTACGGAAAAGTATTTTGCCGGTATCAATTTCATGATCGAGTAAAAAAGTGGTTACACCGGTTTGTGATTCACCATTGATAACGGCCCAGTTTAAAGGTGCTGCACCTCGGTAATGTGGCAGCAACGATCCGTGCAAATTAAACGTTCCCAGGCGCGGCATGTCCCAAACTACTTCGGGCAACATTCTGAAAGCTACTACCACCTGCAGGTCGGCTCTTAATGCTCTAAGTTCATCCAGAAAATCCGGGTTTTTTAGTTTCTCAGGTTGCAAAACAGTCAACCCTTTTTCTGCTGCATATTTTTTTACTGCCGATTGGTTTAACTTTTTTCCGCGTCCTGCCGGTTTGTCGGGCGCTGTAATTACACCAACAATATTGTATCCGCCGTCAACCAAGGCCTGTAAACTGGCCACTGCAAAATCGGGCGTTCCCATAAAAACTATTCTCAGGTCTTTTCCTTGCATAACTATTTTTTTCTGAGGTTGGTATTTCCTTTTTGCGCTTTCGGCCAGTAGGGGCAGTGGCGGCATCCATTTGCACAACAGTAGCCCCGGTTTCTCAGGTATGATTCGGTCATTACCCGGTAGCCATTTTCCATATAAAAATCTTTCCCCTCCTGCAATTCATCCTCGTATCGGTCAGGAAAAAGGTCGTCGAAATATCCCATCCTCAAATTTTTTTCAAAAGTAGCCAAATTGACTTATCTTTCAGAACACGAAACACAGTTTTTACCATGGGAGTTGAGAAAGATTATTTAATGCGCCAGTTGATGATGCTGTTTGAGGTCATCCAGAAAATTTTACGTCATCGAAGAAAAGGAGAGGATGAAGAGGCCGAAAAGCAAATTCGGTTTTTTTACGAGTACCTGAAAATTGACGAGGATGTGGCAAAACTATCGGTTGAAGATTTGATTGAGTTATTGGAGAATGACAAAAAATTGGCAAACGAACAGTTAGAGATGGTGGCTTTTGTTTTGAAAGAGCAGGGCGAACTTGCCAACTCGGATGATAAAAGAATTGACTTTTTTCGGAAATCGTATTTTATCCTTGAGAAAGTGGAGCGCGAAAGCACCTCTTTTTCTATGGACCGTCAAATGAAAATAGCTGAATTGACTGCCTACCTGAATTAGTGATTATTCAGAAACCTGTTTCATTTCAGTATCCTTCTCCTGTTTTCTCGAGAGAATATCAATGGCAACGATCATTGCTGTAAATCCCCAAAATGGCACTGAAATCTTGTCGGTATCCAGGAAATTATTCAGAAAGCCGTGGATATAGTAGGTTACAAGTCCAATTAGGGCCGCCAAAACAATCGACCGTAACCGGTAATCGCGTAGCCGGGTGTATGTGTTTACTGCGGTATAAATCACCAAAATAATTATGAGCAAGTAAGTTGCCAAACCAAACACTCCCGATTCGGCCAGTGGACCAAGGTATTCACTGTGTGCATTTCCTCCGTCGGCAGAGTTGGTGCTGATAATTGTGCGGTCTTTGCTCAACTGGTATTTAGCATATTTAAACATATAAGTTCCAGGTCCATATCCAACTACGGGTTTGTCGGCAAACATGCGAACGGCACAACTCCAGCGGTTAATACGTTCCAGGTTCGATGCATCAGACGTGATGTTAGACATCGAAGAAATGTGCGTCATCATATTGGCCGACGACTCCTCTGAGTTTTGCTCCAACTTCATTAAAATCTGAGTTTGGAAAACCAGGAACAGAGCAATTACCGAAACCAGGCTAATAAAAAGTGTTTTAAACCGAATACGTAGTTTTATGATGGTCCAAACGCCCAATGCTATAATGATACTCAACCAGGCCGCTCGGCTGTACGACAATAAAAAACCTAGTGTTATTACAGCGAGCGCTCCTGCTGACATTAACCTGATATTCTTTGAATAGTTTTTGCTGAGAATAAACATCACCAGAAAGGGGATGTAAATTGCAGTAGCTGCCCCATATGATGTATGGTCGCGGTAAAATGGCGACACGACAAAATGCGCTGCTTGTCTGTCCCACAATCCATAGCCGAGGTGGCGGTAGGTTGAATAGAAGATCACCAGTATCAACGGAATAACATAAAGCCACACATATTTTTCCATGTTTTTGCCATCTTTAAAAATTTTTGCTGTAAGCAGGTAAAGACCCACAATAAACCAAATACGCATCAACAAAAATTTAAACGATACCATTGGCATGGTGCTCGTTATGCTCGTGATTAAAATCCAAAAGAGATTTAAATAAACAGCCAGCGATACCGGATGCAATAATATTTTTCGGTCGAATTGACGTTCCTGAATTATTTTTAAAATAAAAAGCAACAGCACCCCAAAAAGCAGTGGCTCGGTGGGGATGTACATATCAAAACCAATACCGGGTAAATATTCCCTTAATGGAATGGATAAGGGAGCCAGAAAAGCAATGAGGTAAACTAATTTATCAAATGAATAAACGGCAAGCAGAACCACAACAAATGCCAGCGGCAGCACGTTAGCATAAAGCATGTGCTTTTCTACCACAAACCACAGGTTAAGAGAAATAAAGCCAATGGAAATGAGATAAAAAAGTGCTATTCGTATGACCGCTTTTTGTGGCACTTTATTCTTTTTTTCCGTAGTCGAGAACCAAGAATACCAATAATGCAAAAAATACTGCCGAGAGTGTTGTAAAAGCAACGATCAGCCAACGCACAGGGTAAGCTTTTTTATCAGCCGGAAACGGGTATTCCACCACGTGGCTGTAGGTAATTTCTTTTTCGTATTCAGTTAAATAGGTGTCGTATACAATTCTTAGTGAGTCGATCACCTCGATTGTTTTGTTGTATTGATTTTCCAGTCGGTAAGCCCGCGATCCTTCTTTTGAAAAGTTGTGGTAAAGTTTTTCAATCTTCTTTGTGTCGGCAGCCGAGCCACGTCCTGTTGCAAGTGCATTCATATAACCACGTGTAACTTCATCAACCTGACCAAAACTGATAATGCCGTATTTCTCACGTATGCTATCCAACTGGTACTCATATTCTTCCAGTTCGTTGTGTTTTCTATCAAGCTGCTTGCTGGTTATGTCAACCATTTCTTTATTTTTGGTTTTGTGCAGTTCCCGCACTTTCTGGTCGAAATACGAAATAATTGAGTCGCACATATCCGAGGCACGTCGCGGATCTTCATCCAATACCTTTATTTCAGCCGTTTCATACTCGGTTTTGCTTGTGCTAACGTTAGTGTTGTACTCGGCAAGCAGGTAGGTAAGGTATTGCGGATCTTCTTTGTTGATCTTGTATACCTCGTCGAGATTAAATGTTTCGAACATCCGGAATTTGATGTCGTTCGAATTCAGAATCTCAAGCATCTGCTCGGTTTCCGATTCGTCGCTAAGTGTCCAGATATTGGTTGGGTAGATGCGTGCCGTTGATTTAAACTTTGGCGTAATAAATGCCGGGCCGGAAAAAATGGCCGACAAGGCAACAGCAATTGCTCCAACAATTATAAAATGAAATTTGCGTTTCCAGATGAGTTTCAGGATACGCTGGTTGTCAAAAAAATTATCCATAAGATGTGGTTTCAATTCGATCGTGTAATTTCAACGCACCCGAACTGTTTTTAGTATTTAAATACCTGATTATTCAGCAATAATAAGAAAGTAGTTTTTCTTTCCTTTTTGTGCCAGAATGTATTTTCCGCCAATTAAAAAGTCGTTGTTTACATCCAGGTCAGGATTGTTTATCTTCTCTTTATTAATGCTTAGTCCGTTACCTTTAATTGTGCGACGTAATTCTCCTTTCGATGGGAAAACTTCTGTTTTTTCGGCCAGTAAATCGATTACGTTAATGCCGGCAGCCAACTCGACTTTCGAGATGTTAAACTGAGGTACACCTTCAAATACAGCAAGGAAAGTACTTTCATTCAGTTTGCGTAACTGGTCGGCTGTACCTTTTCCAAATAAAATTTGCGAGGCCTCAACAGCCATGTCGTACTCTTCGCGCGAGTGAACCATTGTGGTTACTTCTTCGGCAAGTTTTTTCTGCAGAGCACGTGCATGTGGTGCATCTTTGTGTTCTGCAACCAGCGTGTCGATTTCTTCTTTCGACAACAGCGTGAATATTTTTATGTAACGCTCAGCATCATCATCTGAAGTGTTCAACCAAAACTGGAAGAATGCGTAAGGTGAAGTACGTTCAGGATCAAGCCAAACGTTGCCTGATTCTGTTTTTCCGAACTTGGTTCCGTCGGCTTTGGTAATAAGCGGACAAGTTAATGCGAATGCTTCACCTCCGTCCATACGACGAATCAATTCAGTACCGGTGGTAATGTTTCCCCACTGATCTGATCCACCCATTTGCAAACGGCAATTGTTGTTTTTGTACAAGTGGTAAAAGTCGTAGCCCTGCACCAGCTGGTAAGTAAATTCCGTGAACGACATGCCTGATTTTGACTCTTCGCCCAAACGTTTTTTTACCGAATCTTTAGCCATCATGTAGTTTACTGTAATACGTTTACCCACGTCGCGAATAAAATCGAGGAACGAAAATTCCTTCATCCAGTCGTAGTTGTTTACCAAAAGTGCTACGTTGTCTTCCTTACTTTCAAAATCGAGGAATTTTGCCAGTTGAGCTTTAATACATTCCTGGTTATGGCGCAGTGTTGGTTCATCCAGCAGGTTACGCTCCTGCGATTTTCCCGATGGATCGCCGATCATTCCGGTGGCACCACCAACCAAAGCAATAGGCTGATGACCTGCAATCTGAAGGTGTTTCAACATCATTACACTTACCAGGTGCCCAATGTGTAACGAGTCGGCAGTTGGATCGATACCAACATAAGCCGCAGTTAATTCTTTTTCCAGTTGTTCCTCAGTTCCCGGCATTATATCGTGCAACATGCCTCTCCATTTCAGCTCTTGTACAAAACTCATTTGTGTAAAATTTATTTATGATCGTGATCGAATCAATCGTTTTATAAAAAATCTGCGCAAATATATAAAATGCTGAGTGTTATTCGTTGGCTTTCTGTTCAAAATCAAACTGGGCAAAGGAAATTAACGATTTACAAACCACCACCTTCTTCCGGCTTCGGTCTCCGGTCTTCCAACTTCTGTCTACTAACTTCTATCTTTTTCAAAATAATTGTAACATTTGCCTACCTTGCTTAGTCTGATGGGATAGTTATGAATGATGCGCAACTGGTTCAACAGGTTTTAAACGGAAACAACCATGCTTTCAGGTTTTTGGTATCGAAGTATCAACGACTTGTAAAACATGTGGTTGGACGCATTATTCAGCAGGAAGATGAGTTGGAAGACATTTGCCAGGAGGTGTTTATTAAGGTTTTTAAAACACTAAAGCGGTTTCGTGGCGATTCGAAATTGTCGACTTGGATAGCCACCATTGCATACAACACGGCAATAACGCATTACCGAAAACTGAAACGCAGAGGTGAATTGTCGTACAGCGAAGAACCCAATCTTATTATTGCTGAAAAAGATCCGGGATTGAACCAGAAAAGCATTGAAAAGGAAGAAGCGAAAAAATATCTCATGCAACTGATTGAGTCGTTGCCGGTGAACTACCGAACGGTGATCACGCTGTTTCATCTTGAGGAGTTCTCGTACAAAGAGATAGAAGAGGTTACAGGAATGCCCGAAGGAACCATTAAAAGTTACCTGAGCCGGGCACGAAAATTATTAAAAGGCAAGATTGAAAAAGTTGCCCGTTTGGAACAAACTAATATATTTGTTGACTATGTATAACGAAGATCGGAATTTTGACACTGACCAACTTCTGAAAGAGGCATTCACTTCGGAGCCGGAATTCAAACTGTCGGAGAATTTTACCGACTTATTGGTTAAAAAGGTTGAGAAACGCTTTGCCTGGACACAATATATCCGTGAATTTCTGATTTATCTTTCTGTTATACTCGGAATTATGGTTGTTTCAGCAGCATTGGCTTTTGTATGGTACAATGCAAAAATTGATAGTTGGCTGGCCTTCCTTACCACCAATGTTTCGCTGGTGGTTGGCATAAACCTTTTGCTGGTTTTTGTTTTGTTTGCCGACCGCGTATTACTTCGGTATTTTATGTACCGAGCAGAGATGGAATAAACTTTTCCTGGTTGATAAAAAGCACATGTTGACCAACACCCAGAATTTATTTATGTTTTTTATTCAGATAAATAACTTGTCCCGGACGTGGTTGCTGGCCACGTTTCATTCCATTGCGGCGATACAGTGGATTTAGTTTTATACCATACAGCTGAGAGATATAGTGCATGGTTTCGCCTGCCTGAACGCGGTGAGTTAATTTGTCCTTTCTTGTTTTGTTCTTTTTGGGCTTAATGTAAACTACTTCGTTTGGTATTGGCCGGTATCCTGCCGGCTGATCGTTAAACTTGTATAACTCCCAGTCTTTTAATCCAAGTTCCTGAGCCAGTATTTCGTAGGTGTCGCCTTTTTGAGCTACCACAGCTTTTATCCGGTTTACTTTGGTAATCTGGTGAGATTTGTATGGGCTAATGGTAAGTGTGCCAGTATTGTCGGTATCAAGTGCATTGTGTGCCGTTTGTCCATCCATGGGACTAAAGGTCATTTTTTTATCGAGGCGATGCAGTTTATTCTCTTCGATTATACGTATTAGTCGTTTGTCGTAATCATGTGCTGTGGCGTACCCGGCTTTTTTTAATCCTTTTGCCCAACTTTTATAATCGGTGTGATCCAGCATAAAAAGTGATGCGTAACGCGGATTCTCCATCAGGAAATTGGTATGATCGATGTATGAATCTTTTACCGAGCGGTAACTCCTGAAACACTCATTACGGCGGTCATCGTCGTAATAGACTTTTTTCCCTGTCCAGCTTCTTTTGCATTTAATACCAAAGTGGTTGTTCGATTTTCTCGACAATTCGCTGTTTCCGTTACCCGACTCTAAACAACCTTGTGCTATTGTAATACTGGCAGGAATGCCACTTCGGTTCATCTCCTCAATAGCTACAAGCTGCCATTGCCTGATGTATTCTTCGCGGGTAATTCGTTGCGAAAATGCACTTAAAGTGAGTGATATAAAAAGTAGAAAGAAAAGTATCTGTCTCATGTTTCTGTTACAAAGTTTGCTGTTGCCAAAAATAAACTTCACAAAATCATTTGCCGATGAAAAGCGAAGCATTTTATAAACAATGAAACGTGAGTAAGATAAGTTTATTGGATTTTGAGCGAAATTTAGCCTATCAAGTCACTATAAAAGAAAAGCACCCAACCGTTAAGTTGAATGCTTTTCTTTTTTAAGCTTCAATCTTAAAAGTATTCAACGATGTTGCCGGTAATACAGGAGAAATATAGCTGTCGCCCACTTTAATGTTTACTTGTTTACTTTCTTCTTCCTGGTTGGCTACGATAATAATAATTGAACCATCGGTATTTTTAAAAGCAAGTAAATCGTTGTATTCTCCACCGGTTTCAAGCTTTTGCGCTCCCGGCAAAACGTAATGGCTGGCATGTTTCATCATGTAATATTCGTACGAATAACGGTATGTTTTCTCCTTTTTATTCACAACCACTAACGAGTTTTGTTCCCAGCCCCAGCGGCTAACACCACCCTCGAACAAGGAAGTATTCCAGTATTCGTAAACCGAAACACCGTTGTTCAGGTAATGCTTCATCAGGTCCCACGAGTGCATGGCTCCGGCCCAGTCGTTTTTGCCGTCGCCGCATTCCTGCTCGGTTTGGAACATTTTCATTTCCGGATAACGTTTGTTTAAGCCTGGCAATGCATCTTTTCCTGCCCACTGAAAGCCTAGTCCCTTTACATATTTTGACGATTTTGGATCCTGCAAAATAGTATCTACCAATGCTTCATTAGGGCGCTCCATGGTGCCGAAATAAACATCAACGCCCAGTTCATTCATTGCGGGGCCTAGGTAGGAGCCAATAAAATTCGCCAATCCGGCAGCTGTCCAGCAACAGCTCGGAAATATTTGTGCCGAGTTGAATTCGTTTTGTGGCATTACAGCGAAAATATCAATACCTTCGTTTTTGTAGCCTTCAATAAATTTAGAGAAGTAAAGGGCGTAAGCTTCAAGGTATTTCTCTTCCTGGATAAACATATCTGTACCTTCTTTTCCCTCTCGGTCGAGTGGCAAATCGTTTTGGTATTTTGGATTACCTACGTTGGCAAAAAAGCCTCCCAGTGCTGCCGTGTCGCCTTGTGCTTCGCGTTGTTTTGCAATCATTTCGGCCATGTTTGCCATACGCTGCGACGAGGTGCTGGCATAATGTTTATTATACTTCATCCACGATGGAGGACTCCATGGCGATGCCCATATCTTTACATTTGGATTGTATTGTTTTGCATTTTTAATAAAGGGAATCAGCGTGTTTTTGTCGTTATCTATTGAAAAGTTTGCCATGGCAAAATCGCCATCGGTTTCGTTGTACGAATACCAGTTTAAGGCAAAATCGTTGGCAGCAACAGGCATGCGGCAAATTGTAAAGTTAGCTCCAACGCCGGGTTCAAACAGATCTTTCATTATCATTTCGCGATCGGCATCACTTAACGCACTTAGCGAAGCCCAGCCTAACTCGTTAAAACAGCTGCCAAAACCTTCAATTACCTGTTGAGTTTTGTCGGTATAAACTTCGGCACTAGTACTTTCAGCAGATGTCGTTGTTTCTATCTGTGATGATTTCCATTGGGTGGTCGGAGTTGTGCTTACCCAGTCTATGGGAGTTGTTTTACTGCAGGCAGAGATTAGAAAGACGCAAAATATTACGATAATAAAGTTTTTCATTAGGTTTTATTTTTATTGAAAAGGTTATAACCATAAAAATAATGATCATATTCTATTTTATAGCTGATTCACAGAATTTTATTTTTCCGGAGCAGCCTTTTTAAAAATGAATTATTCTTAGCTCTCTTTCTATTGGTAGATATTGTTAAATCGGATAAGGCCGTGATTATGCCATATGGGTGTTTGAAAGAAGTTTGATACCGGGTAAATAATTGTTTTAAATCTAATTGTATTACATTTTTATGAAATAAAAAAAGGTTACAGCACATTGGCTATAACCTTTTACTTTTTGTAGCGAGAGGCGGGCTTGAACCGCCGACCTCGTGATTATGAATCACGCGCTCTAACCAGCTGAGCTACCTCGCCATTTGTTTTTCAAAAATGCGGTGCAAATATAGTATTTATTTTTATTCCGACTAACCATTTTTGCAAAATTTCAAAATAACTTTCTTTACATGTTTTTAACCAGTTGTAAGTTACATTCTTATTAATTATATTGCCGAAAATCAAACTTATGACTGGTAAAGTAAAAATCAACCTGGAATATATTATTAATTGTTCTCCTAAGGTCCTCTATAACAGGTTAAGCACGGCCTCCGGTTTAACCGAATGGTTTGCCGACGATGTTCGTGTGCGTGGAAAACGTTATACTTTTATTTGGGACGGATCTGAGCAAACTGCTGAGATGACCTTGCACAAAGAAAATAGGTTGGTACGTTTTAATTGGATTGATGACGAGGATACCTATTTTGAATTTAAAATTACCCGCGACGAGTTAACCGGAGATGTTTCGCTATTAATTACCGATTTTGCTGAAGAAGATGAACAGGACGAAACACGTGATTTATGGAATACCCAGGTTTCCGATCTTAAACACGTTTTAGGTTCATAATGGTACTATTTGGTGCTTTTAAATCATAACTCGCACACGCAGTAACTTTTCTTAACCATTTTTTACTTTACTAATTCCTAAAATAACTTAGTTTTGTAAGCGTTTCCAGATTGAAAGAAAGTACATGAAGCGTTTACACCTTTTTGTTATAAAATCATTTTTAGGGCCATTTTTTATGACCTTTTTTATCGTGCTCTTTGTGCTGTTAATGCAGTTCTTATGGAGGTATGTTGATGATTTGGTTGGTAAGGGGCTCGATTTTAAAGTGTTGGGAGAAATGATGTTTTATGCATCGTTTGCCTTGTTGCCTCTTGCGTTTCCGCTCGCCATGCTTTTGGCATCTATAATGACTTTTGGCGCTTTGGGAGAAAACTACGAGCTGGTGGCAATGAAAGCTTCAGGAATCTCCTTATTTCGTATAATGCGCCCGTTAATTATTATTGCCGTAATTATTACAGGAACAGCTTTTTATTTCTCCAATAACGTGCTGCCCAAAACAAATCTAAAATTCTCTACATTACTATATAGCGTAAAAAAGCAACGCCCCGAG
Source organism: uncultured Draconibacterium sp. (assembly GCF_963677565.1). Classification (NCBI taxonomy): domain Bacteria; kingdom Pseudomonadati; phylum Bacteroidota; class Bacteroidia; order Marinilabiliales; family Prolixibacteraceae; genus Draconibacterium; species uncultured Draconibacterium sp. Next base: position 2,444,960 of record NZ_OY781981.1, read on the forward strand.
CTGGTATTGCAGGAAGGTGTGTTTACCAACGAAATGGATGGATACAGTATTAAGGTTGGGAAACGAAATAACAACACAAAAATGCTTTACGATCTGCTGATCTACGATCACACAAAAAACAAACCTAACGAAAGTGTTACTGTTGCTGATTCTGGATTATTACGAATAACGGAAGACAAGAAATATATGGTGTTGGAGTTGTTTCATGGAGTTACTTACCAGGAACAGAAATCGCAGGACAGAAACAGAAAAGAGACGTATCCTTACCAACGAAACAAATTTGAAGAGCAGACAATTCGGGTAAAAGTTCGCGATTTTGAATTTAATCGGCGCGATGAAAGCATTTTTAAAAATCAGTACAGGATGTTGACCATTGATCAGTTAAAAGTAGCCGATGACAGCCTCAGTAATGATTATCATGATCGCTTGCAGAAATATATGATGCAGATTAATATTACGCCAACCATTACAAGACGAATGTTTAATCTCACGGTAAAACACGATTCGCTTAAGCGAGATATGAATGACCCAAAGGCTGACTCGATTTTTGATTTTGATGCTTATTATGGTGGCTTGGATAAATGGGTTCAGGCTGATATTGCAAGGAGTGCCCTCGACCGCGCACGCAGCAATATGCAACAGGTAAATATGTTTCAGGGGCAGCTCTATAATAGAAAGAAAACACTGAATAAGTACAAAATGGAGCGGCATCGAAAATTTACTTTATCGATAGCTGTTCTAATCTTTTTCTTTATCGGTGCCCCACTCGGAGCCATTATCCGTAAAGGAGGATTAGGAATGCCGGTTGTGGTTTCCATATTCTTGTTCATTTTGTATTACATTGTATCAATGAGTGGTGAAAAAACGGCGAGAGAAGATGTATGGACGATGTTTAACGGTATGTGGTTCTCCTCTTATATCTTTTTGCCAATAGGAGTTTGGTTAACCTACAAAGCAGCTACCGATTCGGCGATAATGTCGGCCGAAACCTATACAAAGTTTTTTGCCCGCCTGGGACTTGGACGTTTTTTCAAAAAACAGAATTCAAACGAATAGCTTGGAATGAACATATTGCAGGTAACAAATAAGGTTCCTTTTCCAACCAAGGATGGTGGGGCCATAGCCTGTATGAATTTGACAAAAGGATTTTATGAGCTGGGCAACGAAGTAACTGTGTTGGCCATGAACACCTTAAAACATCATGTCCGGGCAGATGAAATACCACTGGAAATAAAAGAACTAGCGACATTTAAATTAGTAGATGTACCTGCCAGAATAAATGCCTTTGAGGCAATGTTGAATCTAATTTTTTCAAGACAGCCATACAACGCAATACGTTTTATCGATAAGCATTTTAGTAGAAAATTACAGCAATTACTTACTGAAAATCAGTTTGATATTGTCCAGTTGGAAGGGCTTTATGTGTTGCCATATATTCCGGTAATACGAAAGTGTTCGAGCGCAACAGTAGTATATCGGGCTCACAATGTTGAGTTTGAAATTTGGGAACGGGCAGCAAAATTGTCGCACGGTTTTAAAAAGTTATACCTACAGAATCTTTCGAAAAGAATCAGGCGATTCGAGGAAAAATTGTTGAACACGTATGACCTGTTCGTACCAATTACAGCCCGCGATGGAGATATACTTGATAAATTGGGAAATATAAAAGACAAACAGGTTTCACAAACAGGTATCGATTCTTCAAAACTTATTCCGGATTTGTCAACTATTGAATTTCCATCTCTTTTTCATATGGGCTCGCTGGAGTGGGCTCCAAACCAGGAAGGAGTCGTATGGTTTATCGAAAATTGCTGGCCTGAGATTCGTGAAAACTATCCGGATTTGAAGTTTTACGTTGCAGGGCGAAATGCTCCACAGTGGTTAATCGATAAGTTGAATGTTGAAGGTGTGGTTTTTGAAGGCGAAGTTGCAGATGCTTACCGTTTTATGAATTCGAAAGCGATAATGATTGTTCCCTTGTTTTCTGGCAGCGGAATGCGCATAAAAATTATTGAAGGAATGGCGCTGGGGAAAAGTATTATTTCAACATCGATTGGTGCTGAAGGAATTAATATTTGTGATGGTGAAAATATTTTGATTGCCAACGATGTAAAAAGTTTTAATGATGCTATTGCGAAATTAATTGAAGACCGGGACTATTTTGACCAGGTAGGAAAAAAGGCAACCGTTTTTATCCGGCAGAATTTTGATAATTTAGCAATCACAGAAAAACTAACTGATTTTTACAAACAATATATTACATGATTTTAAGCGTATTGTTCTGGGTATTTTTATTCATATTGTTTTATACTTATGCCGGGTATGCGCTTGTGTTATGGTTTTTTGTAGGCCTGAAAAAGTTGTTCGGAAAACAAAAAGTGTTGCTTGAAAATAAAGATTACGAACCCGAAGTTTGTTTGTTTGTAACTGCATTTAATGAAAAAGATTACATCGGTCAAAAGGTGAAAAATGCTTTTTCGCTCGATTATCCCAAAGAAAAAATCCAGTATCTGTGGATAACAGATGGTTCGAACGACGGCAGTCCGGAAGTACTTGAAGGAATAGATCAACTGGAAGTCCATCACCAACCTGAAAGACGAGGGAAAATGCATGCAATGAACCGCGGAATGAAGTTCGTAAAAGCTCCCGTAGTTATTTTCTCCGATTCAAATACTATACTTGGAAAAGATTCGATTCGCGAAATAGTAGATTGTTTTAAAGATCCAAAGGTGGGATGTGTAGCTGGAGAGAAAAGAATCATTCAACATGATGAGGAAGCCGCCGCCGGAGCAGGGGAGGGTTTGTACTGGAAATTTGAATCGTGGATAAAACGTAAAGACTGGGAATTAAATTCGGCAGTTGGTGCAGTAGGCGAATTATTTGCTGTTCGCACCGAACTTTTCGAAGATGTGGAAACCGATACTTTACTTGATGATTTCATCATTTCTCTTCGTATTGCTCAGCGTGGTTATAAAATTGCATATGCTCCAAATGCCTATGCTGAAGAGACTGCTTCTTTAAATGTAAAAGAGGAATTGAAACGAAAAGTTAGAATTGCTGCCGGAGGAATTCAAACGATTATGCGATTAAAAGGATTGTTAAATCCATTTAAGAACGGTTTGTTGAGCTGGCAGTATTTTTCGCACAAAGTATTACGCTGGGCTTTTGCTCCACCTGCGTTATTTCTTTTATTTATTATAAATCTGTTGTTAGTGATTAGCTTCAACAGTTGGAGTGCGAGTAATTTTTATGTGCTGGTACTGTATCTGCAAGTTTTGTGTTATACTGCCGCTGCATTAGGCTGGTATTTCGAAAACAAAAAGGTGCGAATGAAAGTTTTGTTTGTGCCTTATTATTTTGTGATGATCAATTATGCATCCATTCTTGGTATTATTCGATATATAAAGGGGCAACAATCGGTGAACTGGGAAAAATCAAAAAGGGCAGGATAGTGCTTTTATTTCTTATTTTCTTCCCAATATCGTTTTTCAATCAGCTCGCTTCGTTTAATGGTTTTTCGAATCCATTCCATTTTAAGTTCTGCTTTTTCCGCGTCGCTTAGTTGCCAGTCCAGCTCTTTACTGTCTCTCATTCGCATGGTAAGATGATGCAATATAATTGCTGCCGATACTGATATATTGAAACTTTCGGTGAACCCATACATCGGTATTTTCAGAAATTCGTCAGCTTCCTGCATAATTGTTTCTGTTATTCCCGGAAGTTCAGAACCGAAAACCAGTGCCGTTTTTCCTTTGGCAATATCAAAATCCTGTAATTCCTGATCGTTGGTGTGCGGAGTGGTGGCTACAATACGGTAACCTTGTTTCTTTAACGTTTGTATGGCATCAAGAGCATTATGCTCTTTACTGTTGTATTTGTGTAACGACAGCCATTTTGAAGAGCCCATTGCAATTTCGCGATTCACCTGAAACTCGTTGCGGTCTTCAATAATATGTACATCCTGAATGCCAAAACAATCGCAGGTACGTAAAACGGCACTCGCATTTTGTTTTTGGAAAATATCCTCCAAAACAACTGTAAGATGCCTTGTCCGGCTGTTCAATACTTTTTCAAAAAGGTCGAGTCGTTGGGGAGTAAGGTATCCCGACAGGTATTCCAGAAGATTATTGTCCATATTTCGAAAAACTTTTGATTCATATCAATGAAAAAGGGAAGCGTTTTGCTTCCCTCTAATCATTTTTTTACCTACTCGTATAGTTACGATACAGCGTCAGCTAATTCTGCACCAGCTTTAAATTTTACAACTTTTTTAGCTGGAATAGTAATTTCTTTTCCTGTTTGAGGATTTCTACCAGTTCTGGCACCACGTTCAGTTACAGAGAAAGAACCGAATCCAATAAGAGCAACACGGTCTCCTGCTTTGAGCGCATCAGTAGTAGCACCTACAAATGCATCAAGAGCTTTTTTAGCATCAGCTTTACTAAGGCCTGCTTTTTCGGCCATCGCATCAAGTAATTGAGCTTTGTTCATAAGGCAAAATTTTAAATAATTAATTAAGTGATTGAAAATAAATAACTTAGTTCTATGTACTTTGTTAAGAATATTTTGAATTTTTCTACTTTATATAGGGTTTAAAGTCTTCAAACATTCAGTAAAATCAAGCGTTTCAGAGAACTTTTTTAAGTTTTAGCTAAATTCATAAATATGTTTTAAAAAACCAAACCCTAGCACCCTTTTTTTTTAAGTAATTTCTATAAAATTTGTCGAAAAGTGTTTTGTACTTTAAAAAAATAGTCTACTTTTGCACCGCATCTGGAGAGATGGCAGAGTGGTCGAATGCGGCGGTCTTGAAAACCGTTGTACCGCGAGGTACCGGGGGTTCGAATCCCTCTCTCTCCGCACAAATCCATCAGAGTTTTCTGGTGGATTTTTTTTTGCCTCAATCTGTTGATAACTTTTTGTTCCAGACAAGTTTTAAGTAGCTCTTTTTTAGTGCAGTATGTCGTTTTCGTACGTATTTTTACTTACATACTGTAAAATTATGTTTCAATAGTTGTCATTTTCGAAGCATGATGAAGTCAAAATCAACTAAATTTTACCAGAGTTTTAGAGTTATGTTTATTTTCTAGTTAATGGTTAAAACCCGCGAAATAAATTCGGGGCAGGCTCTGCAATTTTATTGCAGCTACTTTAGTTTCTATAAATTTCCATTATAAAAGGAAGTAGATTTGAATCAGAGGTTTGAGTATTGAGAATCATTTTGCTTTTTCTCTCTACTCATTACTCAATACTCATGTCTGCTTTGTCAATTATTCTTTTTTGAATTTCATACAATTTTAAACCTATGTACTTCCAGTGCATAGTGGTTTAGTCTGAGTTGCCATTGTTAACGAGTGAAAAAATAGGAAAAATAATTCGGGGCAAGGAGATCTCTGGTATTTGTAATAATTTCTTTCGCTGGCTTAGGTAATTTGAATTGAATTACTATATTTGCACTCGCAAAATGAAACACGGGTGTAGCTCAGTTGGCAGAGCACTGGTCTCCAAAACCAGGTGTCGGGAGTTCGAGTCTCTCCTCCCGTGCGAAAGCACAAAGGTCTTACTTTAGTAAGGCCTTTTTTATTGAATAAATTTCCTGTAGAAAATATTTACATCTTCAGCTTTTAAGTGTTATTTTCACAGCAAATTCGAGCCAATGCAAATCGACGTTTTTATTCCTTGTTTTATCGATCAGTTTTATCCTGAAACTGCAGCAAGTTTTGTAGCCTTGCTTGAAAAGGTAGGTTGCGATGTAAAATACAATCCAAAACAAACCTGTTGCGGGCAACCGGCTTTTAACAGCGGTTATTGGAATGAGGCAAAAACGGTAGCCACAAAATTTTTGGATGATTTTGAATTGGCAAACCTTGTTATTGCACCTTCAGCTTCGTGTACTGGCTTTATTCGTAACTACTATCACAAATTATTTGAGGACGATGAAGAGTTGCTTAGAAAGACGAATAAGACCCGAAAAAAGGTATTTGAGTTTACCGATTTTTTGGTGAATCATTTAAAAGTAACCGATGTTGGCGCAACCTTTAAACACAAAGTTACTTTTCATGATTCGTGTGCAGGCCTGCGCGAGTATGGAATAAAAGAGGAGCCCCGGAAGTTATTGAGCGAGGTTCGAGGGCTTGAACTTATTGAAATGGATGATTTAAATACATGCTGTGGTTTTGGGGGAACTTTTTCAGCTAAATTCCACAATATCTCAACAGCAATGACCGAACAGAAAGTTGAACATGCACTAAAAACCGGTGCTGAATATATTGTTTCAACCGAAGCTTCGTGTCTGATGAATATGGAGGCCTACATAAAAAAACAGAAGCTACCGATAAAAACGATTCATTTGGTAGATTTGCTTGCAGCCAGAAGCTAGAAGCAAGTGGCTTGAAGCTTATTTAAAACATCTGCATTCCGTGTAATTTCTTATAGCGGCCACCAAGTTCCATTAACTCTTCGTGTGTGCCTTGCTCTACAATTTTACCTTCGTGCAATACACAAATCAGATTGGCATGTTTAATTGTAGATAAGCGGTGTGCAATAACCAGCGACGTGCGGTTTTTCATCAGGTTTTCCAATGCTTCCTGCACCAGTTTTTCCGATTCGGTATCCAAGGCCGAAGTAGCTTCATCCAATATCAGAATTGGTGGATTCCGTAAGATGGCACGTGCAATAGAAAGGCGTTGTTTTTGTCCACCAGAAAGTTTATCGCCGCGGTCGCCAATTGTGGTGTCGTAGCCATTTTCAGTTGCCAGGATAAAATCGTGGGCATTTGCAATTTTGGCTGCCTGAATTATTGCTTCATCACTGGCATCTTCGATTCCGAAGGCAATGTTATTTCTAATGGTATCGTTAAACAAAATGGGTTCCTGGTTCACGTTTCCAATCAGGTTGCGTAGCGATTTAAGTTTCAGGTCGCGAATATCGGTTCCATCCACTTCAATATTTCCCGATGTAATGTCCCAGAAACGTGGCAACAAATCAACCATTGTTGTTTTTCCACTGCCCGATGAGCCAACCAATGCAACAGTTGTTCCTTTCGGAATATTCAGGCTTACATTCGAAAGTACCTCTGCTTTGTCGTAAGCAAAACTTACATTCTTGTATACAATATCTTTCTCGAACGACTCAATATTTTTGGCATCTTTTTTATCAACGATGGTAACTTCTGCCGCAAGTACATGGTCTATTCGTTGCATCGACGCCAGTCCTTTTTCAACACTATAAAGAGCTGTTGAGAATGCTTTTGCGGGATTAATTATTCCGTAGAAAAACACCATGTAGCCAATAAATTCTGCAGCTGTGAGCGATGAATCGTTTCCTCCAAGAATGATTCGACCGCCGTACCACAAAACAATAACAATAACAATGGTTCCCAGAAACTCACTGGCCGGATGTGCCAGGTGACGACGCCACATCAGTCGGTTCATGATCAGCCGGTAGTTTTGGTTTTCATTTTGAAAACGTCCGATGGCTTTTTCTTCAGCATTAAACGATTTGATGATTCGTAACCCTGAAAGATCTTCTTCAATAATCGACAGAATTTCTCCCAGTTTATTTTGTCCTTTGGTTGATACACGCTTCAGGCTGCGGCCAATTCGCCCGATAATTAAACCGGTAACGGGTAGCATAACAAATACAAACAAAGTCAGCGACCAGCTCATGTAAATCATTACGCCTAGAAACACGATTATCAGAATTGGATTTTTTATCATCATTCCCAGCGAATTGGCAACGGAGTTTTCCACTTCCTGTACATCGCTGGTTATTCGCGCCATTATATCGCCTTTTCGTTCTTCCGAAAAATAACCAAGTGGCAATCCAATAATCTTCTTATAAATCAGCGAACGGATATCGTATACAACGCCGTTGCGTAAGGCAATTAAAACGAAATCGGCCAGGTAAGTAAAACCAACTTTAAAAAGAGTGGTTATTACCAAAATTAGCCCAATAAGCAGTAGCGCATCCTGTTGTCCGTGTTCAATAATAAACGAACTGATGTAATAGTTTACATTGTTGGTTATTGAATCGGCTGTAAATGCCCAATCCATTTTTTCGGTTACCAGTTCTTTAGTCTGGAACAAAATGTCGAGTGCCGGGATAAGCATAGCAAACGAAAATGTTCCGAACAAGGCACCTAAAATATTGTAAATAATGTTCATGACGACTTTCCACCGGTAGGGCGGAACAAATCGTTTCATGAGTTTTAAGAAGTCTTTCATATGTAGAAGACGGAAGTTTGAAGACGGCAGACCGAAGTTGTCATGTCGTCTTCAATATAATTTTATTAAAATATGCCAGTATAGTTCTGTGGCGTAATTGCTTTTAACTCCTCTTTTACAGCATCACTAACGTCTAAACCGTCAACAAAATTGTGTATCGCCTCTTTGTTAATCACCTCGTTTTTACGGGTCAGGTCTTTCAATGCCTCGTAAGGATTTGGGAAAAACTCGCGACGCAAAATCGTTTGAATGGCCTCGGCAACCACGGCCCAATTATTTTCAAGGTCTTTTTCAATAGCGGCTGTATTGATCAATAATTTGTTCAATCCTTTCAACGTCGATTTAATAGCAATTAATGTATGACCAAAAGGAACGCCGATAAAACGGGTAACGGTTGAATCGGTCAGGTCGCGCTGCAATCGCGAAACCGGAAGTTTTTGTGATAGCTGCTCAAAGCCTGCGTTGGCAATGCCGATATTTCCTTCCGAGTTCTCAAAGTCGATCGGGTTAACTTTATGCGGCATGGTTGACGAACCTACTTCGCCCTTTTTGATTTTCTGCTTGAAGTAATTCATCGAAATATATGTCCAGATGTCGCGGTCAAGATCAAGAATGATATTATTAATGCGTTTCAATCCATCAAAAATGGCACTGTGGTTATCGTAGTGCGAAATTTGTGTGGTGAATTGCGAACGGTTCAATCCCAGTTTATCTTTTAGGAATTTGTTGGCAAACTCTTCCCAGTTAATATCGGGGTAAGCTACTAAGTGTGCATTAAAATTTCCGGTAGCTCCGCCAAATTTTGCATCGATGGCAATAGATTTTAACTGAACAAGCTGCACCATAATTCGCTCTAAAAATACCTTGATTTCTTTTCCAACTTTTGTTGGCGATGCAGGCTGGCCGTGTGTTTTTGCCAGCATCGGAATATCCTTCCATTCCGATGCCAGTGTCAGCAGTTTTTCAATCAATTCCTGCAGCAGCGGGTAATATTCTTCTTCCAAAGCATCTTGAATCGATTTAGGAATAGCTGTATTATTGGCATCCTGCGAGGTAAGTGCAAAGTGAATAAACTCCTTGTATTTACCCAACTCCAGCTTGTCAAATTCTTCTTTTATAAAATACTCAACAGCTTTTACATCGTGGTTGGTCACGCTTTCAATATCTTTAATGCGCTGTGCATCTTCAAGCGAAAAGTTAAGGTGAAGCTCACGAAGTTTTTCCAGTTTATCAGCAGGAATATCAGCAAGTTGTGGCAAAGGAATTTCGCAAAGGGCAATAAAGTATTCTATTTCGGTAAATAATCGGTATTTAATCAGCGCGAATTCGCTAAAGTATTTTCCCAACCCTTCTACTTTGTTACTGTACCTGCCGTCAACCGGCGAAATTGCTGTTAATGTATTAAGTTCCATTGTTATTACTTAGAATTAAGCTGCAAATTTATAAAATTAAGCGGACTAACTATTTGGCAGCCGAATGAATTTAGAATTCTTTAACTGCATGGGGATTTTGCCCGCTACAGACTATGAATTTGCTTTATTTGCTTTTTAGAGTCGGGCATAAATTGTAATTTGTTTTTTGTATTTTGGAACTTGAAAAAAATCAATGCCATGAAGCTAAAGAATTTCTGGATTTTGTTATTTGTAATTGCCACACTTAGTGCATTTGCACAGGAGGCCAACAAGAAAAAGGTGTTTCTTCTGAATATAAAATCCGAAATTACTCCGGCCACACGACGCCAGGTGAGCCAGGCTTTTACAGAAGCCGATTCGGTAAAAGCCGATGTTTTTCTGATTCATATGAATACGTACGGCGGAACTGTTGTTGATGCCGATTCTATACGCACACGAATTCTGCAAAGTAAAATTCCGGTTTACGTGTTTATCGACAATAATGCAGCATCGGCAGGTGCGTTGATTTCCATTGCCTGCGACGGTATTTATATGCGTCCCGGAGGTAGTATTGGTGCAGCAACCGTGGTCAATCAAACCGGTGAGGCGATGCCCGATAAATACCAGAGTTACATGCGATCGACTATGCGGGCAACTGCCGAGGCGCATGGAAAAGATACAACAATCACAGCTAGCGGAGATACGATTGTCGACTGGTTTCGCGATCCGAAAATTGCCGAGGCCATGGTGGATGAACGCATTTTTGTAGAAGGTGTTTCGGATTCGGGAAAGGTACTTACGTTTACACCATCGGAAGCGATTGAAAATGGTTTTTGCGAAGGAACAGCGGAAAATATTGGCGAAGTATTGCAGCAGGTGGGAATTGACGATTATGAGTTGTTTGAATACGAACCAACTTTTATTGAAAAAATAATCGGGTTTCTGGTGCATCCAATGGTTTCAGGATTATTGATTATGGCAATTGTGGGCGGTATTTATTTCGAGATGCAGTCGCCGGGAATCGGTTTTCCGCTGGGAATAGCAATTTTAGCGGCCTTGCTTTATTTTATGCCGCTTTATCTCGAAGGCTTGGCCGAACATTGGGAAATTGCCCTGTTTATTGTCGGGTTGATACTTATTGCGGTGGAAATATTTGTGATTCCGGGTTTCGGAATTGCCGGAGCCCTGGGAATAACTTTTGTTTTTATTGGGCTGGTTTTGAGTCTCATCGATAATGTGAATTTCGATTTTGAAGGAGTGCAAATGGAAGGAGTTGGAAAGGCAATTGCTACGGTCGTAATCGGAATATTTAGTGGTTTTGTGCTGGCACTTTATCTTGGGAAACGTATGTTCACTGCTGAGCATGGTATGTTCAAAAACTTTGCTTTAAACACGGTTCAGCATGTTAACGATGGTTTTGTTAGTGTTAATACCACACTTTTTGAGTTGAAAGGAAAGAAAGGAATTGCCCAGACCGTTTTACGCCCCGGAGGAAAAATCAATATAGATGGTGAAGTTTACGATGCAGTTGCCGTTAACGGATTTATTGAAAAAGATGAAAAAATAGTGGTAACAAAAGTTGAAGCTACTCAGCTTTATGTGGAGTTGGATGAAGAGTAAGGAACAAGGAACAAGTAGAAAGTTCAAAGGCAAAAGTTGCGAGCTTTGTGTATCAATCTTAAAGTCAATCTACATCAATCCTGCTGTCAATCTTTCAGGCGATAAAACATGATTTCTTCCGTGTCGTTGGGCAAAGTAACGTGTTTTGAAAAACGCATTCCCAGCTTTTCCAATAGTCGTTGCGAACGCAGATTGTATTTAGCAGTAATTGCTGTTATGTTCTTGATTTTAAAATCTTCGATACCAACTTTTTTTAATCGTTCGGCAGCTTCAAAAGCATAACCCTGGCCTTCAAATTCAGGTAAAAAAGCGAAGCCAATATCAATACCTTCCAGCCCGTCTCGGTCAAAAAGTCCGCAGGTACCCATCTTGGCATTGTCAGTTTTTCTGAGAACTATATAGTTGCCGTATCCTTCTTTTTTTAGTTGAGGATACATTTTCTCACGAATATACTCGCGGGCTTCCTTTTCAGAGTAAACACCACGGTCTCCAATGAACTGAAGCCACTTTTCAGAATTTAATAACTGGTAAATAAACCGGTAATCGTTTTCCTCGCACGGACGAAGAATTAAGCGGGGTGTTTCAAATGTTTGGTAGCTGACGCCATCAATAATAACCGACATAATTTGTGTTTTGGTAAAGAAACAAAATTATGCCGGAATTAGAGGAAAGTGGTAAATTCTTAAACCAGTTTTTCTTTGAAAAAGTCGACGGTGCGACTCCAAGCGAGTTTCGCAGCAGCTTCATCGTATCGTGGCGTAGTATCGTTGTGGAATCCGTGGTTCACGCCCGGGTACATGTGAGCCGTGTATTCTTTGTTGTATTTTTTCAACGCTGCTTCGTAGTCTGGCCATCCTGCATTAACACGTGTATCGAGTTCAGCATAATGCAGCAAAAGTGGTGCTTCAATTTGTTTTGTTTCTTCTTCTGATGGTTGGCCTCCATAAAACGGAACAGCCGCTTTTAAATCGGCAACTTTAACGGCCATCATATTCGATATCCATCCGCCAAAACAAAAACCAACAACACCAATATTTCCATCGCATTCGGGATGCGATTTGAGGTAATCGAAAGCTGCAATAAAATCTTGCAGCATTTCGTCTCTGTCGCGTTCGCGTTGCATGGTTCGGCCATCGTCGTCGTTTCCCGGATAACCTCCAAGCGGACTAAGCGCATCGGGCGAAACCGATATAAATCCGGCCAGTGCTGCGCGACGTCCAACATCGGCAATGTGTGGATTTAAACCGCGGTTCTCGTGTACAACCAGAATTCCCGGTAGCTTTTTTGAGTTTCCTGCCGGTCTTGATAATTGGCCACTGATTTTACCACCACCTTTTGGCGATTGGTATTCGATGGTTTCTGTTTTTAACCGTGCATCCTCAGCTTTAATCTGAATTTTATCCTGGTAGTTGGGCATAATAAAACTCATGAGCGACGAAATGGTTAATCCTCCAACGGCATAAGCCGAAAGTCGTTCAACGAATTTTCTGCGATCAATTCGGTTGTGTGCATAGTCATCGTACAGGTCGAAAACCTCCTGGCTAATCTGTTCTTTCTTTATTTCTTTCATTGTTAGTTATTTAATATTGAAATAACTATTGAATATTGTGCTTTGTTCAAAATCTGGTCAATGAATTTGAACTGGCCTGGTTACATTTCAGTTTCAATAAAATGTTAGCAAAACAGTGTCGGGCAATGGTATCAAAATGTTGAGTCGTAATTTAGCTTACTTTTGTCGCATCAAAAAAAAGGAAAAACAGGGATGAGCACAAAGGTAGTTTTAGGAACAAAATTTTCGCCGTCGGCAACAAAGGTTATTTTGTTGGGATCGGGTGAATTAGGAAAAGAAGTGGTAATCGAATTTCAGCGTTACGGCGTGGAAGTTATAGCGGTTGACAGCTACGAAAATGCGCCTGGCATGCAGGTTGCCGATCGTTATTATGTGGCCTCTATGCTGGATGGCGAACGTTTGGCAGAGATAATCAGAACGGAAAAACCGGATTATATCATCCCGGAAGTAGAAGCTATTGCCACCGACAAGTTACTGGAGCTGGAAAAGGAAGGTTTTCATGTAATCCCAACAGCAAATGCTACGCGATTAACCATGAACCGTGAAGGCATAAGAACTTTGGCAGCCGAGGAATTAGGGCTTTCTACTTCGCCTTATAAATTTGCAGGCACGAAGGAAGAGTTTGAAGCCGCGATCGAAGAAATTGGATTTCCTTGCGTGGTGAAACCAATCATGAGTTCGTCGGGCAAAGGACAAAGTGTAGTGAAAAGCGCTGCCGATATTGACTACGCATGGAATTACGCCATGGAAGGTGCCCGCGGAAACAGCGACCGTGTAATTGTGGAAGGTTTTGTTGATTTTGATTACGAAATTACCTTGCTAACCATCAGTCATGTTGGTGGCGTTTCGTTTTGCGAGCCTATCGGTCATCGTCAGGAAGGAGGCGATTACCAGGAGTCGTGGCAACCACAAGCCATGTCTCAAAAGGCACTGACAGAAGCGCAACACATAGCAAAAACTGTTGTGGAAGCACTTGGCGGCCGCGGTTTATTTGGCGTAGAATTTTTTGTGAAAAACGATACCGTTTATTTCAGCGAGCTTTCGCCACGTCCGCACGATACCGGAATGGTAACAATGATTTCGCAGGATTTGAGCGAATTTGCCCTGCACGTGCGGGCGATTCTTGGTTTGCCTATTCCAAACATCGAATTTCACGGACCATCGGCAAGTAGCGTGATTATGGTAAAAGGAGAATCGAAACAAGTGGCTTTTTCTAACCTCACAGAAGTTTTGAGTGAGCCGGATACGCAGTTGCGTTTATTTGGTAAACCAGAAGTTAAAGGCGAACGCCGGATGGGAGTTTGCCTGGCACGAGCCAACTCGGTGGAAGAAGCAAGAGATAAAGCCAATAAGGCAAGTAGTTCTGTTCTAGTTCAGCTCTAGAACAACTCTGATAAATAAAATAAAGAACGGCCTTGTTTCTCAAGGCCGTTTTTTATTGGTTTAGATCAAAGTCTGCCTTTTCTATTTTGTAGTCCGATAAACCTGTTGCAGATCTTTAACGTTTGACAGAGGAACCAACTTAAACTCATAACTGTACGCTTTTTCCAGCAAACGGTACTTTTCAATAGGTCGCGCGTTGATCGACCACGAATCGTTACCACCAACACCGGCCATATTATGGCTGATATTCACTGTTAAAGCATCAGCTTTTTCCAATTCTGTCGGGTGTTGCGCTTCATAAATATTCTCGGCAGTGTATGGCCAAACAGAAGTTTGTAGGGGAGTTTCTCCCAGCACCATCATTCCTGAATTATTACTGGTAAGTGCCAGCCAGCGTACACAAGTGTGGTTACTGCTTTCCTGTGGTTTGGTATAGTTGTAGTAGAAATCATCCACATTTCCCTTGTAAATCGCTACATCGGCACCGCCATTTCTGTCTGAATAATTTTCAAAAGGTCCTTTACCATAAAAGCTCATTTGTTGCAAACTGGTTGATACGCCCATACTCATTCCGATACGAATTGGTTCCGGCATTTCTTCCGGAATGGAGAGATCAAATTTTACATCCACAGTTCCATCGTTGGCAAAAGAGTAATTCAACTTTAAGCTCAACTCCTCGTAGCCTAATTCTACATAAATATTTGCCGACGAAGCATCAGCATTCATAGCATTCACGCTTAGCATTCCGGGAAGATCTTTCCATATTGGGATGCGTTGTTGTGCTCTCCAGCCGCGTTCATCATTGTCGGTTAATGGCCGCCAGAAATAAGGTTTCAATTCAGATGTAACCAGCTGTTCACTTCCTTTTTGGTAGCTAACAATCAAACCAGTTGTTTTACTGATTTCAACTTTAAATCCTTTACCTGTAACGGAGATCAGATCATCGGTTTCGCTGAATTCCGGATTGGCCATTTTATTTTCTTTTTTAGTAAGAGCAACTGTTTCAACCGGAAGTTTGAATTGTTGTTTCGCCAACTCATGACCGGCTTCTGCCCAGTTCTTATCTTCTTTCAACTGAACACTGATACGCAGCCAGTATTCCACGTTTGCTTTTGGCTTAATAGTTTCAAAAGGAATTTCAACCACTTTGCTGGCTCCCGGATTCAGGCTCAAGCCATCCAGTATTCCCGATTGAATCTCTGTAGCATCTTCGCTTAAAGTCCAGCTCACATTGTATTCATTCAGGTTCGCAAAATTAAAACGACTGAGCACGCGTACTAAACCTTTTTCCAGATCAACAGCAGTAATTTGTAACGGTTGCATCACATATTTTGCTTCCCATGTTTGTGGTTTTGGTGTGCGGTCGGATGCAATTACTCCGTTCATACAGAAATTATTGTCGTTTGGCATGTCGCCAAAATCGCCACCATAAGCAAAAAATTCTTTACCGTTCTCATCGGTTGTCAGCACTCCCTGATCGATCCAGTCCCAAATAAATCCACCAATTAGGTTCGGGTAGCTGTGCATTAAATCCCAGTATTCCTGAAAATTCCCCAGCGAGTTACCCATAGCATGAGCATACTCGCATTCCATAATCGGGCGACTGATATACGGACTTTTTGCCAGTGCTTCTAAATCCTCGAGATTGGCGTACATTCGGCTGATCACATCCACATAAAGAGGATCGGTAGGATTGGCGGTTCGTCCTTTTTTCCGGAATTCTTCTGAGCCATAAGCTGTATAGTCCGGGTGCTCCGCTTGTCCCTGCGCTCCTTCGTAATGGATAAAACGTGTAGGATCAAAATCTTTCACCCAACCGGCAGCCCCGGCGTGGTTTGGTCCTGAACCCGACTCATTCCCAAGCGACCAGCCAATAATCGAAGGGTGGTTTTTATCGCGCTCCACCATACGAACTACACGGTCCTGAAATGCCATGTGCCATTCCGATTGATTAGTTAGGTAACCCATTAAACCATGTGTTTCAATATTGGCTTCATCAAGCACATAAAGTCCGTACTTATCGCACATATCGTAGAAATACGGATCGTTAGGGTAGTGACTGGTGCGGACCGCATTAAAATTAAAGCGTTTCATCAGCAACACATCGTTCTCCATATCTTCGTGTGTAACCGATTTGCCGCGCAGATGGTCGTGATCGTGGCGGTTAACACCATACAATTTTATAGATTTTCCGTTTACATAAAGCTGTCCGTTTTTTGTCTCTATTTCGCGGAAACCGATTTTGGCAGAACGTGATTCAACAACATTTCCCTCTGCATCTTTCAGCGAAAGAACCACCGTATAAAGTGTTGGTTTTTCAGCCGACCATAGCTCTGGGCTGGTGATCTTTTCTTCCAGAAGTCCGAAATACACGTTGTCGCGTTGCGGGTATCCTTCGTAAATTATATCGTTAACATCTTTGGTGATCGGCTCTGTTAAAACCTTATTGTTTTGCGGGCAATACAATTCAGCTTCCAGTGTCCAGCCTTTTGTGTCCACATCGGATCCGCGTGTTAATGTTGGCCGTATTTGTAAAAGAGCATCCTGGTAATTGGCATCCAAACGGGTTCGCACAAAAAAGTCTTCAATAGCCACTTTGGGTTGAGCCATTACCATTACTTCGCGGTGAATGCCGCTCATGCGCCAGTGGTCCTGGTCTTCCAGGTAACTGCCGTCGCACCAACGGAAAACCTGAACAGCAACTTTATTCTCGCCTGGCTTTACAAATTCTGTGATATCAAATTCGGCCGGTAAACGACTGTCCTGGCTGTAACCCACTTTTTGTTCGTTTACATAAACAAACATAGCCGAACTCACACCACCAAAGTGCAATACAATTTTTTTGTCGTTCCAATCTTCCGGAATGGTAAACGAGCGAACATATGATCCAACCGGATTATCACGTGTAATATAAGGTGGATTAGGAACTACTTTTGAAGCCACATCAGTATAAAACCTGCGATAGAGTTCTTCCATTGAAAGCCCTTCCGGCACATCGTAATTTTTTTTATACCAGGCAATCGGATCTTTCTCAACCTCGGCAGGTAGTTGCGGACGGAAAGGATAACCGGCGTTTACATAAATCAGTGTGCCGTAGCCTTCCATTTCCCAGTTCGACGGAACTTCAATGTCATTCCAGCCGGAAACATCCTGCTTATAGAAATCCAACGGGCGGTCTTCCGACTTTTCAACAAAGTTGAACTTCCAGGTTCCATTCAGCGAGATCATTCTTGAAGTTTGGCGATCGCATTTCAGGGCGTCGTCAGCAGATTTGTAGGAGTAGGAAGTGGCTCTTCCGGGAAGTTTATTTTTTGCAATGTAGGCAGGATCTTCCCAAATATTGTTTTGGGCAAACAGGGTAGAGGTAAACAAGACGAGTACCAGTGTGAGCAATTTTTTCATATTAACAGAATTAAATTCGTTATCATTATTCAGGACGGTAAAAAACAGGTTTATACCTATAATTTTTTGATGATTTGGGCGCTTGTTCGAAGATGTATCGGTTATTTGAAAATGCGGCGTTCATTCAACGCGTCACGGTATTTTTTTGCATTCCGGTTATGCTGACTCAGTGTTCGTGCAAAATTGTGGTACCCCGAAAAATCTTCGCGGGCGCACATGTAAAGGTAGTTGTGGTCTTCATAGTTCAACACTGCATCAATCGAGGTGATTTCAGGAAAACAAATTGGCCCCGGTGGCAAACCCGCGTATTTGTAAGTGTTGTAGGGCGAATCGATTTCGAGGTGTTTGTTCAAAACCCGTTTAATGGAGTAATCGCCAACGGCATATTTTATGGTAGGATCGGCTTGCAGTGCAATACCTTTATTCAGGCGGTTGATATAAAGGCCAGCAACTGTTTTTAGCTCGTCGGGTTTTATGGTTTCCGACTGAACGATGGAGGCCAGTGTTACAACTTGTTGTGGAGTTAATCCCATTTTAGCAGCCTGCTTTGTGCGGGTGTCGTTCCAAAAGCGGTCGTACTCCGTTTTCATTCGTTCAGCAAACTCTTCGGCCGATGTGGTCCAATACATTTCATAAGTGTTCGGAATAAACATGGCGCGGAAGTTTTCGTCAGTAAACCCCCAGTCTCTAATCTGCTGTTCATTTGAAAATAAACTCAATATCGAAGTAGAATCGGCTTTGATATATTTGCTTACTTTTCCGGCCAGTTCCTCTTTAAAACGAACATTATTAAAGGTAATATCAACCGGCGATTGCGCACCGCTGCGGAGCATATTCACCAATTCGTTGGTGTTCATTCCTTTTTTTAGTTCGTATCGTCCGGGGCGCATGTAGTCGGCATATTTTTTCTTTTTAGCCACCCATTTAAAGGCTTTCATGTTGGTTAAAACCTCGTTGGTTTCAAGTTTCTCGCTAATACTTTTAATATCATCATCTTCGGTAACCAGAATTACATAATCGATTTTTACATTTTCTTCAAAAATATAACGGTAAAGCTGATATCCCCGCGCTCCGACAAGGATAAAGGCAATGGCAAAAAATATAATAATGAATTTTCCAACTCGCGGGAAAGTCATGGCACGGCTTTTCTGATCAATCGACATAGTTCTAATTTGAATTCTGCTTCAAAGATAAAATTCTTTCAGATAGGAGAGAAAGATTGATTTTAGAGATTGAAAAAAGATTGATTTCAAGATTGGAAGAGATTGCATTTTTTGCTGAATTTCAGTAAATTGTGTATCAAATAAAACTCAGGTACACAATGACGAATCAAAACTGGCTTGATTACAAAGTTCAAATTCGTGACAGGCTAAAACAATTTGCACTAAAAATTTTAGAATTATCAGAAATGCTTCCAACATCAGAACGGGGTAGAGTGTTAAATAGACAGTTAATTCGGTCGGGCACTTCTGTTTATGCTAATTATAGAGCAGCATTAAGAGGTAGGTCGAAGGCAGAGTTCTTTTCAAAACTTTCAATTGTGGTTGAAGAGGCCGATGAAACTGAAATGTGGCTTGACCTGATAATTAGTTCCGGAATATTAACGACCTTGTTTATTAATGACTTGCATAAAGAAAGTATCGAGCTTCTAAAAATTCTGGCTTCAATGCGAAAAAGACTTTCCCGCTAGAGCGATCAATCTTGAAATCAATCTTTTTTCAATCTCTATCAATCTTGTTTACCTAACATTCCCTTAACCCATATTCTAAATAAGGGCAGTAGAAAATTATTTTATACGTCATCAGCCTAAATTCACTAATTTTGTGCGTGTTTTGAAAAAATTGATATAAAACTGAAAATTATGCTACAAGTAAATCTTGCAGAAGATATTTATTATTTGGGATTTAACGACCGCCGTACTCACTTGTTCGAGAACATCTGGCCAATACCTCACGGGGTTTCGTATAACAGTTATTTGATTGTTGATGAAAAAATTGCGCTGGTTGACACCGTTGAGCGTGCTTTTATCGACGATTACCTGGATGCCATTGAAGAAATTATTGGCGAGCGCGAGGTGGATTACCTGATCATTAACCACATGGAGCCCGACCACTCGGGAGCCCTAAAAGCCATCGTTCACCGTTACCCGAATATTACGCTTGTAGGTAATAAAAAGACTTTTGGTTTTGTAGAGTCGTATTACATGAAACCGGTAAATGTGCATATGGTACACGACGATCATGTGCTTGACCTTGGAAAACACAAGTTGCAATTCCAGATGATTCCAATGGTACACTGGCCTGAAACAATGGTGACTTACGAAGAAACCAACCAGATCCTGTTCTCGGGTGATGCTTTTGGTAGTTACGGAACAATGGACGGTGGTATTTTCGACGATGAAATTAACCTCGATTTCTACGAAGTGGAAGTGATGCGTTACTTCACCAATATCGTTGGTAAATATTGTCCGCACACGCAGCGTGCCATTAAAAAACTGGCCGGAATTGATATTAAAATGATTGCGGCAACACACGGTCCGATTTGGCGCAGCGATCTGGACTGGATTTTAAAACGTTACAACAAGTGGAGTTCATATGATCTTGATCGCGGGGTGGTTATCGTTTACGGATCGATGTACGGAAACACCAAAAAAATGGCCGAAACTATCGCTCGTCAGATTGCAGTACGCGGTATCAAAAACATCCGTGTTTACGATGCTTCAAAAACACACTCGTCGTACATCATCAACGACATTTTTAAATACAAAGGATTTATTGTAGGTAGTGCGGCTTATAACAATGCGATGTTCCCGAATGTGGAAACTCTGCTTACAACCATCGAACACATGGCACCGAAAGACCACCTACTTGGTATTTTTGGTAACTACTCGTGGAACGGTGGCGGCGTGAAAAACCTGAAAACTTTTGCCGAAAAAATTAAATGGGATATGGTTTACGAACCGATCGAAGAAAAAGGCAATATGAAAGTTCAAACTCAGGAGGAGTTGATTAAATTGGCTGACGCAATGGCTGATAAACTACTTGAAATGCCTGCTCCTGAAAAGATGTAATTCTTTTTATCAGATAAATTAAAAGCTGCTCTTCGGGGTGGCTTTTTTTCTGAAAGTCACTTTGGTAAAAACAAAAAAGTTCACGCAGAGTAGATCATTAAGTTTTCGCAAAGCACGCAAAACAGATGCTATACCTTTGCGAATTTTGCGCTTCTTCTTTTCTTTGCGTGAAACAATATTGATGTCCTTTCATCCCTGTTGGTGATTCCATAAATCATGAATGTTTTTTATACTTGTTATTTAATTAGAAGTATCGCAATTCTGTTCATATCTCCCGGGTTGTTGGCCACCACATTAATTTCCATGCCGGCATTTTGTACGGTTTGGTACACATCAACAGCAAAACTTTCGGGACTTGGCCGTGCGTTTCTTTTGTCGTGACAATCGAGGCGATTACCCGAACAATCATTACACAGTGTGCAACAGGTTTGGTTTAGCAGAAAAACTTTTGGATAGTTCATCAGAAAAACGGCACGTTCAATGCCCAAAAGTTTGTTGGTCATTTCTCGCGACCAGTCGGATGGATAGGCATCTTTATCGGCAAATTTATTCAGCTTTATAATTAGTGCGCTTTTGTATTCTGAAAAGAAACGCTCGCACTCGCTTACCGACGGTGTATTTGGCGGGCACGAACCAAGACCGTAATCGCTGCAGCCAAAATAACATTTTACCCGTACCCACTGTGCCACAACAATTTCTTTCGGATCGATCCATTTGTAATCGGTAAGTTCCTGTTTTTCGAGTAGCGCTTCTATTTGGTTTTTGTTAGTCATTGTTTATTGGTTTGATTGATTAATGCCGCAATGTTATAAGTTGCTTTTCTTTATTTCTTTTGTGTCTAAGTCAATATAATAGTCGTGATTTTTGACATAAGCAGTATTTGGATATTCGAATTCAAAATACAATTTTCGTCTATTTACTTTTTTGAACAAGATCCCATCGAATGTAAATGTTACAGGTATTGGCATTTTTATAACACTCAGTTTTTCGTCTATGAAATGCAAACTTTGCCAGTTCGAAACGTAGAAGGTATTTGTTTCATTATCTGCGTAAATATCTACAATGCGCGGAATGTCTATATCTATCAATTTTTCCCTTTTTAAGATATCGATGATGATACCGTGTCCTCCTGAAACAATACATGCAATTCCTTTTTCCGGCAAGACGGCCTGGCAAAAACTACCTTTGAAATATTTTTCTCTGAAGTGTCCATACCAATTGATGTCATCCGGCAGCGTAAATTTTACGAAATTCCATTCTTGACCTTGACATGAGTCAGGCAAGTCAAAGATGACTTCTTCACTTTCTCCGGAAACTGGTATTGTATTTACTTTTTCAAGTTTTGTCATTTAATAAAAGTTTCTTGCTGAGCAGAGAGTTAAAGATAAACAGCAATTTATTTCTGTCGCAAAATCTTCTCCATCTTTCTGCCCTTTGCCAGTTCGTCCACCAGCTTATCCAGATATCTAACCTGTTTTGTCAGCAAATTATCAATTTCCTCAATCCGGTATCCACAGATCACTCCTTTAATTAATTCTGCATTGGGATTAAGGTTGGCCCTTTCAAAGAAGGTTTTGAATGTTGCCTTTTCATCTATTAATTTTTGCAAATCATTTTCACTAAAACCGGTAAGCCATTTTATCACCTGGTGCAGCTCTTCTTTCGTTCTTCCTTTTTTCGCCACTTTTGTAACATAGTGAGGATATACTGCTGCAAATGTCATTTCTGCTATTCGCTTGTTATGTTCCGGTGTAGTTTTCATATTGATTCAATGTTGTAATATAGCTCGTATTTTCTCCTTTAAAGTAACCATATTTCTATAACATTAGAAAAAACAGTTTTTTGTAATGTACAAAAATACACTGGAAAAAAGGAGTTGGGCACGTGTCGTCCTGACATAGGTCAAAAACTTTATGTCCGGCGTTTGTAGGTTTGTACACGATACAAAAACTTTGTGTGAAACGTTTGTAGGTTTGTACACAGCTTGAAAAAATTGTGCTAAAGATTGTATGTTTATACACAAGCCAAAAACTTTGTGCCCGGAATTTGTCATCATGACATTGGTTGAAATCTTTCCGACCGGCATATTTTTTTATACACAGGCCGAAAGTTATCGGTGAAATGAATCGCGTTTTCGTTTAGCCCAAAGCAACATCCAGCAACATCATAGTGGCAAAACCCAACATGGCGCCAATGGTCGATAAATCGGTTTCGTTACCTCTTTGCGATTCCGGAATCAGCTCTTCAACTACCACAAAAATCATTGCACCGGCTGCAAACGAAAGTGCGTAAGGCAAAAGCGGCTCGATGGTTAAAACCAGGTAAGCTCCCAGTACTCCTGCCATCGGCTCAACAATACCCGAAAGTTGTCCGTAGTTAAACGACTTCCATCTCGACAGTCCTTCGCGGCGAAGAGGAATAGAGACTGCTGCTCCCTCGGGGAAGTTTTGAAGCCCGATTCCCATTGCCAAAGCAACCGCTCCGGTTAGAATTCCCATGTCGGGATTATTGGCTAGTGCGCCAAAAGCAACTCCCACCGCCAGTCCTTCAGGTACATTGTGTAAAGTAATGGCCAGCACTAAAAGTATGCTTCGTTGCCAGGTTGTTGGAATCCCCTCGGCCTTATCGATTGACAAACCGAGATGGAGGTGAGGCAAAATCTTGTCAACGATTAACAGAAAAGCACCTCCGGCTAAAAATCCTATTACGGCAGGTTTCCATGGTAATTCGCCTTGTGCTTCAGCCATTTCGATAGCCGGCTTCAGCAGCGACCAAAAGCTTGCTGCAATCATCACGCCTGCCGCAAAACCAAGCATCGAATTCAATACTTTTTTGTTTATCGATTTAAAGAAAAATACCATAGAGGCGCCGGCGGCGGTTAAAAACCAGGTGAAAAGAGTTGCGCCAAGAGCCAGTAATATCGGATTATATTCTAATAATTTTTCCATTTTGATTTTTTATCGAATTGGCTAAAACAAAGCTAACAAAATAATTGTTCAGCGTTTTTATCCGATCCGGCAATAATCAGTGAATTTAGCTTTTTAAAAGATTAGCGTGCGGTCTCACATCCTTTATTTTGTTTGGTGTATAATGCGAAATTCCAAACAGCAAGAATCAACAGGCAGATGGCCATAAAAACACCTGCGATATAGAAATCTGAGGTAGATAAACGAAAAGCCAGTAATAAACTTCCCACTGAAATAATTCCGGCCATTACTGCATAAGCTTTGTTGTTATAATACCAGGCATAAGGGAAAAAGTGTGCTCCGGTAATTATGGCGTAAGTCATCAGAAAATAATCCGGGTGTTTTATCAAAACAAATATCAGAAAGGGGAAATAGAATAATTGGGCAAAATTTAACCACAAACCGAGCGGTTGTAAAGGATTATCCGGAATTTTCCAGCTTGTTTTTAGCAGTTTTGACAAACCAAGGGAGAGCGGTAAAAGAAAACTCCCAATCATAAATGTGAAAATGCTTCGGTCGTATGCCGAAAAGGGAAGTGTCCAGATTACAGCAATTAGGCTCCATATAATTGTTGCTGCAAGAATGAAATCGATTCCGTTTTTTGCTTTTGTGCCCAGTTCGGCTCTTAATGCGTTGAGTTCTGTCTTTGTTACCATGTTGTTTTTTTATGAAATTAGTTGTGAAAATTGCATACGAATAGCTGTATCGTCGTTTTCAACGAGATCGTCAGCTTGTTTTTATGTTGGTTTATTTATTGTTGCAGCAGGTCTTCCCGTAATCTTTTGATTTCGTTTAATGCTTTCATTTCTCGCCGAATTGCAGAACGAATGAAATAGCCGAAAATTAGTGCTGCCAGAATGTACGATAAGTCGATAAGGATAAGTAACCACAGCGAAAACCAGTGACTGAATTCGGGTGTTAGCATATAAAATCCAATGCTGTAAAGTATAATAATTGCGATGGTAACGCTGCCGTGAATATTCTTTCGGAAGTTATAATAGCTAAGAACTGTATCGTTGGTTTTTAGTGCAGCTTCGCTCAAATCAATTCGTTTAGCATAAAAAATACTGGCCAGTTCAATTCCTATCCGCAGCATAATACTGCCACACATTAGTATTTCGCCAATAAAACTTAAGGGATTCTGAAATTTGGCTACCATTTGAAAGTACGCTATCAAACCAAAAACAACCACCACCAGGATGACAATATTGGCCAATTGTGTTCTTGTGGTACTTCGTTTTTTCTGTTCAGCCAATTTAATGATGTCGGACGAATCGGAGATGTTTTTGGCACTTGTTTTCTCCTGTTCCCAGAGTTGTTTTATGTTATTAAATTCAGTTTGCATTGTTCAAACAGTTTTTCAGGTTCTTTTTAATTCTGTGAATTCGCACACGTAAATTTCCCGGGCTAAGACCCATTATCTGCGCAATCTCGTCGTAATCGATCTCGTTAAGTACCATCATAATTATCAGCCTTTCGATTTCGGGTAAAAGCCCAATTGCGGTATACAATTTTGCAATTTCCGATTCCAATGGTTGCGAATCGTCGGTGTGGTTTTGCGCTATCGTTTCAATCGGAATATTTGCCTGCTCTTTTTTGTTGCGCAGGTAATTCAGGCAAGAGTTTACAGTAATGCGGTAAATCCATGTTTTGTGCGAAGAATTGCCTTTAAAGTTGGGGATGGCGTTCCAAACGTTAATAAATACTTCCTGCGCCAGATCTTTTGCCAGTTCTTCGTGCCCTTTCATATAGCCGCGGCACATCTGCAATACCATCGGCAGGTATTGCTGGTATAACTCTTCAAATTGTATCTTGAGTGCACTGTTGCTCATTCCGTTCAAGTAATTTTCCCTTTGAAACCCAAAAACCGAAATTGTTACAAGGTAGGTGAAAAAAAGTGAAATTATTTTTAGTTGATTTTATAGAAGTATTGTGTTTGAGGTTGTTTGGTTAATACAAGGTGCTTAATTTTTTTCGGTCAATCTTGCCATTTGCAGTACGTGGCAATTTTTCTATAAACCGAATCTCTTTGGGAACTTCGTATGTTGCGAGTGCCTTGCGACAGTTTGCTTGAATGGTATTTTTTAGTTGTTCGTCTGCTTTTCCTTCAATTAGCAGGATAATTTTTTGCCCAAGTCGCTCGTCAGGTACCGAACTGATGGCATAGACCAGGGGCATTTGTTCTGAAAGTTTCTCCTCAATTTGTTCCGGCAGAAATTTTATTCCTCCCGAAATAATGACATTATCAATGCGGCCAAGCACTTTAAAATGATGATTGTCTTCTAATTCGCCCAGGTCGTTGGTTTGAATGGCTCCGTTTTCAAGCCCCGGCATTAAAATACGAATACAATCACGATCATCCAGTTCAACAGAAATAGCATCGAGGCACTGGTAACTTTCAGTTTTGTTGCTGCCATTTAATTTGCGCAGTGCAATGTGAGTGGCCGTTTCGGTCATGGCGTAACTCGAATAACATTGTGTTGAAATTTGCTGCAGTTGTTCTACCATCGGTTTCGGAATTGCGGAACCACCGATCAAAAGATTTTTAATGTTTTGCTCCGGTAGTGCCAGGTATTTTGTAACCTGGTTAATCACCATAGCGGCAAATTTTATCGGCTTGTCGTTTAGCAAAGCCGCAAAGTCCGAAGCCGGATCAACAAGATACAAATCGAGTTTGCCAACAAGGGCACGCACTGTCATTAGTTTCCCGGCAATGTAACGGCTGGGCAGACAATGCAATATGCGGTCGCCTTCCTGTAAATCAAAAAAGCGAATGGTGCGCAGTGCGCTGGCAGCCACAAAATCCTTTTTTAGCGTTATTGTTTTGGGCGTTCCGGTACTTCCCGAAGTTTGCACTTCGATGTAATCGTTTGCATTGTACCACTCCGCCAAAAACTCCAGCCAGCTTTGTTTCCACTCGCTATCGGATTTTTGCTGCAGTAATTTTTTTATGCTTTCCGCATGTCCGTTTATGGTAATATGTTCCGGAAACAGCTCCATTACATTTCGAAGGTTTTGGCGGTATTGAACCACAATTTTTCGCCACGAATTTCAAGTGGCGATTCAATGTTATTGGTAAAAAGCCGGCCTGTTCCCAGTCCCTGGTGCATTTTGGTATTTTTTGTAAACGCCCACTGCGCAATGGCATTTAACCCGATATTCGACTCCAGGTACGAAGTAATCCACCAACCAATGGAACGTTCGTTGGCCATTTCTATCCACTCGTCACAACCCGAAATACCACCGTGCAAACTTGGTTTTAACACCAAAAACCGCGGGTGAATAGTTTCGAGTAATTGTATTTTTTCCTCGCGTTCGTTTATGCCAATCAGTTCTTCATCAAGAGCGATGGGCAGGGGAGTGGTTTTGCACAACCTGGCCATTTCCTTCCATTGTCCTGCACCTATCGGTTGTTCGATGGAATGAAGCTGCAACTCCGCAAGCATCTTCAATTTTTCGGGAGCAGATTTGGTGTCAAACGCACCATTTGCATCCACTCGAAGAATAATCTGATCGCTTGAAAAACGCCCTCGGACAGCTTTTAATAGTGCCAATTCCTGATCAAAATCTTTTGCCCCGATCTTAAGTTTGATACATTGAAAACCAGCTGCCAGTTTTTCTTCAATCTGGCCTTGCATGTTCTCAATATCGTTCATCCATATCAATCCGTTGATTGGAATACCTGCTTCTCCAAGAGTGAAAGCTGTTGGGAATAGTTCCCGTTTTCCACCATTTTGCAGATCAAGAAGTGCTGTTTCCAATGCAAATTTCAGAGATGGGAAATCTTGAAGTAAGTCGATTGAACTGATAAAAGGTTGCGGATCGTCGCAGATCTTCTCCAGTTGCTCTTCAACTTGTTCCGGTGTTTCAATGCTTAATCCCGGGAGAGGAGCGCATTCACCAAATCCTGTCACACCATTCACTTTCAAAAACAGATACCAAACTGTGCGTGTTTTTAGCACCCCGCGCGATGTGCCGGCCGGTTGTTTAAAATGTAACTCATATTTTTGGTAGCGCGCTTTTATCATGATAATATCAGTCCGAGCGAGAACAGTAATGTTAATGCCAGAGTTTGCAGTGCCAGTCGTTTTAAAAAGGGATCTAGCTGACGACCGTCTTCTATTCTAAATATTTTTATGAGATCGAAAATTGAAACCGGGAGTACCAAAAGAAACAACCATTGCCATACTGTTTTTTGCTGCTGAACAGTAAAAACGATCAGGGCCAACCAGCCCAGCAAAATTATTGTCGCATGGTAAATTCGGCTTTTCAACGGCCCGAGTTTTACGGCGATGGTAATTTTTCCCGATTGTTTGTCGTTTTCAATGTCGCGGGTGTTGTTCAGGTTTAAAACTCCGGTGCTGAATAATCCCATACTGATTGCCGGTAGCCAAACAGCGGTCTCAATGACATTGTTGTGTAAGTAAAAAACTCCGATTACAGGTAGCAACCCAAAAAACAAAAACACAAACAAATCGCCCAGTCCAATATAACCGTACGATTTTTTGCCTGCCGTATAGAAATAAGCGGCTAACAGTGCCAGTATTCCCAGCCCTATAAATACAAAAAATGCTGTCAAACTGTTGTGCCAAGTTCCTGTAAATACCAAAATAATTCCCAACACAAAGCTTAACCCGGCAACCACAAACATTCCGGATTTCATTTCTTTGATGCTGATTTCTCCGCCTTGCATGGTTCGGGTCGGTCCTAAACGCTGATGGTTGTCGGTGCCCTTTTTAAAATCGCCATAATCGTTGGCAAAGTTGGAGAATACCTGAATAAGCGTTGCGGTGAGCATTGCTAGAATAAAAACAATCCAGCCAAACCCATGCCAAAATGCTGCCAGTGCCGAGCCCATAAGAATCCCCGATAATGCCAGTGGCAGAGTGCGTAATCGTGATGCTTTTACCCAACTTTTTACTGTTGCCATACTTGATACTTGATACTGGATTTTTGATACTCGTAACTCGTGTCCCGTAGCTCGCGACTTTATTACGGGAATTTTGGGTATTTCTTAAAGTCTGGTTTGCGCTTTTCAAGGAAGGCATGTTTTCCTTCTTGTGCTTCCTCGGTAAGGTAATATAGTAAGGTCGCGTTTCCGGCAAACTCCTGAATTCCGATTTGTCCGTCGAGTTCGGCGTTTAATCCAAGCTTTAGCATGCGCAGTGCCAGCGGACTGTGTTCCTGCATTTTTTTTGCCCAGGAAACCACCTCGTCTTCCAGCTGGTCGAACGGAACTACTTTATTTACCAATCCCATTTCAAGTGCCTCCGCAGCCGAGTATTGACGACACATAAACCAGATTTCGCGGGCTTTCTTTTGTCCAACAACACTTGCAAGGTATGACGAACCTAATCCGGCATCGAAACTACCCACTTTGGGTCCGGTCTGTCCAAAGATTGCGTTTTCGCTGGCAATACTAATATCGCAAACCACGTGCAATACATGGCCGCCACCAATGGCATAACCATTCACCATGGCAATTACCGGTTTTGGCATGCTTCGAATTTGTTTCTGAACTTCAAGAATATTGAGGCGCGGAATACCATTTTCGTCGATGTAACCACCGGTTCCTTTTACATTCTGGTCGCCACCCGAGCAAAAAGCTTTGTCGCCTGCACCCGTTAACACAATTACATTTATGCGATTGTCTTCGCGACACAAGTGCAAAGCATCACTGATGTTGTTCACCGTAGTTGGACGGAATGCATTTCGCACCTGCTCTCGGTTGATCGTAATCTTGCCAATTCCATCGTAATAATCGAAAAAGATATCCTCGTATTCTTTAATGGTTTCCCATTGTCGTTTTGTACTCATTGTATGTTGTTTTTATTGTTTTACAAACTTAAAAAGGCCCCGGAATGTTTTTGTATTCAATTCTGCGTCGGTAAAAATTTCCAGGATTGTCGGTTTTTTTCTTGTTGGGGAATACAACTCCACAAGCGAATCTTTTAATTCCTCTTCATTTTCTGCACTTAAATAATCCAGTCCGAAAGTTTGGGCAATACCTTGTGCTTTGAATTTATTTTCGGCAAAAAAGTGCTGTTGAAAAGCGGGGGATTCACCCGGTCCTTTAATCAAACTAAAAATATTTCCACCGCCGTTATTAATTACGATGATTCTGAGATTTTCGTTGACGTAATTGTTCCAAAGTGCATTTGAATCGTAGAAAAACGACAAGTCGCCAATCAACACCGTATTTATCTTTTCAGAAACAGATGCATAACCTACTGCGGTTGACATCGGTCCGTCGATTCCGCTGGTACCCCGGTTACTTAAAAAAGTGATGTGAGGAGCCCAGTCGACAATTAAAGCATAACGCACCGGTGAACTGTTTCCCAGGTGCACACCCGATTTTTTAGGAATGGATTGGCCAATTTCCGCAATCACTTTCAGATCTGAAAACGGGCTTTCTGAAATATAGTTGTCGCGAAGTTGATTGACTTCGTTTTCCTTGGTTGCCCAACGATTCAAATATTCCTGTTCTTTCTCGCTTACTTCAGGAAGTAATTGTGAGAAAAAGGTGGTTGCATTGGTTTGCACAACTTCGGTAAGCGACTGGTAAGTATCGTAATGATCATTGTTTGGCGAAAGGTGCCAGTGTTGGCTGGCTTTATTTTTTCGCAGAAATTGTTTCAGTGCTTTCGAAACAAAATGTCCGCCAAACGTAATCAGAATATCCGGTTGAAAATCAGTAGGTACATCATCTAATATCGCTGCCATCAACGTATCAATACTTCCGCAAAAACTTTCATCGTTAAGGTTTGCCAGGTGTTCTTTTAGTACAACGGCACCGGTTTTTTCTATAAACGTTGCCAGAAGTTTTTCCAATTCCTGATCTGGATTTTGTTGCCCGGCCAAAATCAGTACTTTTTTTGCGGCATTCAATTCCGTAGCTAACTTTTTCAGGGTTGCTTTATCAATCTCTAAAACTGATTTTTTAGTATCGATCGCTTTTATTGTCGGCAACTCTTCGCCCAGCAAATCATGCAACGGTTCTTCCAGCGGAACATTAATATGCACAGGAGCCGGTTTTCCCGAAACAACAGCATTCAGGCACTCGTTTATTTCGCGTGCTGCTTGCCATAATTCCGTTTCCGATTCTTCCAATGGAAGGTTGTATTCCTTTTTTACAAAATTGGAATAGATTCCTTTTTGGTTGATGCACTGGTTTTCGAGCTGGTCGATCCAGTAATCGGGACGATCGGCAGTAATTACTATCAGCGGAATATTCAAATAATAAGCTTCGGCAATTGCCGGAGCATAATTCAACGTTGCCGTTCCCGAGCTGCAAACAATAATAACCGGTTTTTTCAACGACTGCGCCAAACCTATTGCAAAATAAGCTGCACTACGTTCGTCAACTACATTGCGGCAATTGAATAAACCACTTCCCGCAAAAGTGTTTATCATTGGACCATTTCGCGACCCGGGAGAGATAACCACGTCATTTATTCCCTTCTGATGAAGGAGTGCTGCCAGTTGTTGAACGTGTTTTTTAGTTGAGATCATTCTGTCGTATAGCTTCTATTGCCGATAACAATGTTTTTGCCTTGTTGTTGGTCTCTTCCCATTCTTCTTCGGGAACCGACCGCGAAGTAATTCCGCCACCTGCATAAAGCATGTATTTTTCCGGAATTATTTCCATGCAGCGCAAATTTACAAATAATCTTACTGAATCTTTTAGTTGCCATGGGCCGAGAAATCCACTGTAGTATCGCCTGTCGTGTTTCTCGATGGTGCGTATAAATTTATCGGCTTTCGATTTTGGGAAACCACAAACTGCCGGTGTTGGATGCAACTCGGCAATAAAATCACCAAGACAGTCGTCGAGTTTCTTTTTGGCAAACACAAAACTCGTAAACAGGTGTGCCACTTTTCCACTTTCCAGCGTTTCCGGACCTCGGGTGGTGTACCTGTCAATATTAAATCGATACAACAGATCTACCAGGTAACGCGAAACAAAAGCTTGCTCTTCAATGTCTTTGGTGCTCCATCCGTATTCTGTTCCTGAAACTCGGGGTTGTGTTCCTGCCAGCGAAACTGTTTCCATTGTTTTGCCTTCCGATTTTAAAAGAATCTCAGGAGTGGCACCCATCCACAAACCGGCTTTTGGCAGGTTTACCATATACACAAAAGCGTTCGGCGTTTGCTCAAATAGCTGGGTGTACAGTTTTCCCAACGACTCATTTTTTCGTTTAATCGGAATAATACGCGAAACAATGGCCTTTGCCAGCTTCGTATTTTTTATTGTATTTACTGTTTGTTCAATGTCCGAAAGGTATTCTTCCTTTTCAATTACATAATGAGATGGGGTGTTCGTTTGTTCCTTCTGGCAAACTTTTACCTCATCCATATTCAGTTTAAGGATTTCCTCAATACCTGTTTTGTATATATCCGGTTTTAACAGAATCAGCGGTGTTTCCTCGCTGATGTGATAAGGCGCAAAAACAAATCCTTCTTGCCCGTTTAAGCGGCTTACCTCGTTGGGATAAATCAAGGCTTCCTGACATGAAATAAGAAGCTCAAGCGTTTTGTCGCCGGGCACCGACCATAGGGCAAAAGAGCAGTTGTTGTTAACGAGTTCGTCGATCAGATGTATTAATCTTTCGTTATCGGTCATTCTTTTCAGTAATCATATTGGTAACACGTACAGATGAAATCAATCTCCCTTCTTCATTGCAAATATCAACATTCCACACATGCGTTTGTTTGCCGCGGTGAACGATTTTTGCAACCGCTAAAGCCCTGCCTTTTTTTAACACGCCTGTGTGATTGCCGTTTACCATTATTCCAAGCACTTCATAAGCGTTCATATCAACCAATAGCATGCTGCCCAAACCGGCCAGTGTCTCGCCCATTGCAAGATTGGCCCCGCCGTGTAAAATGCCGCCAGGTCGCGAATTTTTTGCCGAAAGATCCAACATCCCCTCAACTCTTCCTTCTGCAATTTTTGTGATCTCAATTCCGAGGCTCCCAACAAGCGTGTCTTTTATGGCCTGATTGATTAACTCAACCGGCGTATTAAATGATAATTGTGTAAAATCCATAATGCGATCCTAAAAAGTAGACTAAAATAAGTTTTAGTTTTTAAATTGTTATGGTTCTTCTCGTTATTTTAGAGAAATGCGCTGTTGGTAAAATCGGGGAGCATGAGAATTGTTTCATTTATACCTAGAGTATTTTATTCTAAAATTGGTAAAACCAAGGGTGCCCATTCATAATGCTTTTTCATTTAGATTGAGCTAATGGATTGTAGATAATTATCGTCTAAAATTTAGATACTTAGAAAGTACTATTGTTTAGGTTTTATTGTTAAATATTTGCTTGAATTATTGTATATTTGAATGAAACCATTCAAGCTATATATGATGAATCTGAAAAATTCATTCTTATTTCTTCTTATTACATTTCTGTTGTATTCGTGTGAGGAAAAACAAGAACAAAGTATTTCTACAGTTGTAATTGCTGCAACAACAAAAGAAAATGTAAAAGTTTACGGCGAGTATGTGGGTAATATTCGGGCATATAAATATGTTGAAATAAGAGCAAGGGTTGAAGGATATTTACAAAATATGTTGTTCAATGAAGGAAAAAGAGTAAAAAGTAACGACGTTCTTTTTCAGATTGACCCCTCTATGTATCGTGCCAGATACGAGAAAGCAGTTGCTCAGTTAAAACGTGACAGTGCAGCTTTACGCAAAGCATTTCGTGATATTGAACGGATACGGCCATTGTTTGAACAAAATGCAGCCAGCCAACTCGATTTGGATAACGCAGCAGCAGCATACGATAATGCAGAAGCCAATGTGGCAATGAGTAATGCAGAATTGTTGCAATTTAAAATGGAGCTTGACTTTACAACTATTCGCTCACCACTTGATGGGAAAATTAGCGATAGTTATGTTGATATGGGAACACTTGTAGGCCCGGGAAATAAATCGTTGTTGGCTACAGTCGTTCAAAGCGATACTGTTTTTGTTGATTTTAAAATGACCGCACTTGATTATTTAAGAAGTAAGAAAAGAAATATTCAAATTGGAGAGTTAGACAGTACAAAGGCATGGGAACCTACCGTAAGTATTACATTGCCAGATAATTCTGTCTATCCTTTAAAAGGAGTAGTTGATTTTGCCGATCCCATTGTTGATCCAAAATCGGGAACTTTTGGTGTACGAGCCAAAATTGCCAATCCCAACGAGGTTCTACTGCCCGGACAGTTCACTAAAGTTAAATTTTTACTCGACCTGATTGAAGATGCTATAGTTATTCCACGCAAAGCATTAATAATTGAAAAAGGAGGAAGCTTTGTTTATGTGATGCGTAGCGATACAATTGCTGAAAAGCGGTTTGTTCAATCCGGAATTGAGTATGAAAATTCAATCGTCATAGAAAGGGGTCTGGCAGAAGACGATCTGATCATTATTGACGGTCAACACAAGATACATTCGGGAGATAAAATAAAACCTGTTGAAGCCACCGTTGAGTCAACAGAAATATCAAGCACTAAAAGCACAATGAAATGAAAACAGGATTTTTTATTGAACGTCCGGTCTTTTCATCTGTAATCTCAATTTTGCTGATAATTGGTGGATTTATAGGTTTAATGTTACTTCCTATCGACCAATACCCAAAAATTTCACCACCGGTAGTGAAAATTAGTGGATCTTACCCGGGGGCAAGTGCAGTAACTGTTTCGCAAGCAGTATCTACCCCTATTGAACAGGAACTAAACGGAACTCCGGGTATGTTATACATGGAGTCCAATAGTTCCAATTCTGGCGGTGTAAATATTAACGTGACTTTTGATGTCGGTGTGGATCCTGATTTGGCAGCTGTTGAAATTCAAAACCGGGTAAAGCTCGCCGAATCCCGGCTGCCAGCCGAAGTCGTACAAAATGGCCTTTCCGTTGAAAAACAGTCGGCAAGTCAGTTGCTTACCATTTGTCTTGTTGCTAATAATGATAAATACGACGAGATCTATCTCAGTAATTTTGCCACTATAAATGTGCTAGATGTTTTACGGCGCATTCCTGGAGTTGGACGGGTTTCGAACCGTGGAAGCCGATATTATGGCATGCGTATTTGGGTAATGCCCGATAAACTGGCCAGTTTTGGATTAACAGTTCAGGATTTACAAAATGCCATAAAAGATCAGAACCGGGAATCGGCTGCAGGAGAACTAGGGTTACAGCCTATGAATAATATTGATGTAACTCTACCTATTTCAACACAAGGACGGCTGGAAACTGCAGAGGAGTTTGAAAAAATTGTGATTCGAGCGCAAAATGATGGCACTATAGTTAGAATGAGAGATGTAGCTAGAGTATCGTTAGAGTCTTCGAGTTATTCACAGGAAAGTGGAATTAATGGAGGTAATGCTGCCATGCTGGCCATTTACCTTTTGCCTGGTGCAAACGCTGTTGAAGTAGCAGACAATGTAAAAGCCACAATGGCCGAAATAAGCCAGAATTTCCCTGAGGGCCTTGAGTATATCATTCCTTTTGATATGACAAGCTATATCAAAGCATCGATAAAAGAAGTTTATATAACCTTACTTCAGGCATTGTTACTGGTTGTCTTGGTTGTCTATCTTTCATTACAAAACTGGCGATCGACTATGATCCCTTTGATCGCAGTACCAATTTCACTTGTCGGAACTTTCGGTTTTATGTTGGCCATGGGATTTTCATTAAACATGCTCACTTTGTTAGGATTAATTCTTTCCATAGGTATAGTTGTTGATGATGCAATTGTCGTTGTTGAGAATGTAGAGCACCTTATGAACACCAAAAAAGTTAGTGCCCGACAGGCCACACACGAAGCCATGAAAAATTTGTCAGGAGCATTAATCGCTACATCGATGGTTTTAGCAGCAGTATTTGTTCCGGTTAGTTTTTTGTCAGGAATAACAGGTGAGTTGTACCGACAGTTCTCAGTAACCATAGTCGTTTCTGTGTTAATATCAACTCTGGTAGCCTTGACCCTAAGTCCTGCCATGTGTGCAATTATTCTAAAACCAGGGCAGAAAAGCAATTTGGTTTTTCGGAAAATAAACCAAATGCTAAAAACGGGAAATAAAACATATGTGGGATTATTGTCTAGAGCAATAGGAAATCCAAAACGAATGATAGCCGGTTTTGGAATGATTCTGATTTTTATTTTTCTTCTTGGACGTTATATTCCAACATCTTTTATTCCTGAAGAGGACCAAGGATTTTTTACGGTTGAAATTGAATTAAATGAAGGTGCAACACTTGAGCGTACACGACTGATCACCAACAAAGTGGTTGAGTACTTTACTACACAACCGGCAGTAGATTATGTGCAACACATTGCCGGTACAAGTCCCCGAATAGGAACACATCAAGCCAGAGCAGAACTTACAGTAACATTAAAACCATGGGATGAACGGGATAAGAATATGGGAGTGCAGGCCGTAATTGACGAAGCACAAACAGTTTTAAAACAGATTCCTGAAGCAAAGTTTTTCTTTAATAAACCGCCAGTTATTCCTGGACTAGGAACATCCGGAGGATTTGAGTTACAGTTACAGGCAAAATCCGGAGCTACCTGGGAAGAACTGGCAGCAGCCACCGATAGTTTGTTGATTATAGCTTCTGATCATCCTGCTTTAACGAATGTTTCTTCCAGTTTACAAGCCGAAATTCCACAGTTATATTTCGATGTAGATCGTGATAAAGTGAAGATACTGGGAGTTCCTTTATCTGATGTTTTTTCCAGTATGAAAGCCTTCTTAGGATCGGTTTATGTGAATGACTTTAATATGTTTAACCGAATCTACAAGGTGTATATTCAAGCTGAAGAGGATTTTAGATTTAATAAAAATTTATTGGGCTTGTTTTTTGTGAAAGGAAACGATGGTTCAATGGTGCCTTTAACGGCACTTGGTAAAACTGATTATACCACCGGGCCGGGAAGTATAAAACGTTTTAATATGTTTTCATCGGCAGTAATTCGCGGAACTCCGTCAAGCGGTTATAGCTCGGGAGATGCCATGTTGGCATTGGAAGAAATAATCACCACCCGTTTACCCGATAATATAGGGTACGATTGGAGTGGTTTATCGTTTCAGGAAAAAAAAGCAGGTGGACAAACCGGATATATTATGGCCCTGGTTTTCCTTTTTGTATTTCTGTTTCTGGCTGCACAATACGAAAGTTGGCTGGTTCCTGCAGCTGTCCTGTTGTCGTTACCAGTGGCTGCCTTTGGAGCTTTTGCCGGGATTTGGGTTGTTGGATTAGATAATAATATTTATTTTCAGATAGGCTTGGTAACCCTAATTGGTTTGGCAGCGAAAAATGCCATTTTAATTGTAGAGTTTGCAAAAGTTGAAGTTGATAAAGGAATACCAGTTGTAAACGCAGCTATTCATGCAGCGCAATTACGGTTTCGACCAATTGTAATGACATCATTGGCTTTTGTATTAGGAATGTTACCATTGGTTTTAGCTTCCGGTCCGGGAGCGGCAGGTCGTCGATCAATAGGTACTGGAGTATTTTTTGGAATGCTTATGGCAATTACCGTTGGAATTATTCTGGTCCCTTTCTTTTTTGCCATGATTTATAGAATGAAAGAAAAACGGAAAGAGAAAACAAAAGAAAAACATTCAGAGTAATTTATGATGAGAAAAGCTCCATATAACAACGGAATATTCATTACAGTTTGTGTGATTCTTTTTTTTGTGGTTTCATGTAAAATTGGTGAGAAATATACAAGGCCAGAACTAAATCTACCAGAACAACTTGTTGAAGACCGAATTGATTCGCTGAGTTTTGCAGATATAAACTGGTGGGAATTATATACTGATTCTGTACTACAAGGTATAATCCAAACTGCTCTGGAAAATAATAAAGATATTCTTATTGCCACTTCGCGATTAAAACAATACTGGGCTGCAAAGCAAATAGCCACCGTTCAATTATTTCCACAAGCTGATGCTGTTGTGCATGGTGAGAGGGAAATGCAACATTATGATGGTGAAGAAAGAGAGGTTTCACCTGAGTATGCTTTAATTGCGAATGTGGGCTGGGAACTGGATTTGTGGGGAAATATAAGGTGGGGAAGGGAAGCTTCGATGGCAGACTATCTGGCAACAGTTGAAGCAAAAAGAGCCGTAGAGTTAAGTCTTATTGCAGAGGTGGCTGAGCTATATTTTAACTTAATAGCCTTAGATGATGAGCTTAGCATTGTAAAAAAGACTATAGATTCGCGAAAAGAAGGACTCCGAATAGCAAACCTGCGATTTAAGGGAGGACTAACTTCTGAAACATCGGTACAGCAGGCTCAAGTAGAACTGGCAAATACTGTACCTCTTAAACCAGATCTGGAACGGAGCATCCGGGCGATAGAAAACCAATTGGCCTTGTTGATGGGAGCATATAATAACAAAATTGAACGGGGAATAGGCCTGGCTGATCAAAATCCGCCGGAAAATTTGCCGATTGGATTATCTTCATTCTTATTAAACCGTCGACCTGATATTCGCGAAGCTGAACAACAGTTGATTGCCGCAAATGCAATGGTAGGCGTGGCAGTTACCAATCGTTTTCCCCGAATTTCGTTAACCGCAGAAATTGGAACGGAAAATGATGACCTGGAAAGTCTTTTATCATCGCCTTTTTGGTTTGTTGCAGGTGATATTCTAACTCCAATATTTGCAGCAGGTAAGCTTAAAAATCAACAAAAAAGAGCTGAGGCTATCTACGAAGAGGAAATTTATGCTTATCAGAAAACTGTACTAAATGCTTTTCACGAGACTAATGCCGCGATTATTACGATTGAGAAAGCTAAGGAAATTACAATTGCTCACAGGAACCGGGTACGTGCTGCCAGCGAATATAAACGTTTGGCTGAAATTCAATATTTAAATGGTGCGATTGGTTATCTTGATTTATTGGATTCACAAAGGAGTTTATTAGATGCGGAAATAAGTTTGAATAACGCAAAAAGAGATGAGTTGATCGCTTTAGTTCAATTGTATAAATCCCTAGGAGGAGGATGGCAGGCGAAATAACAAAATCAGGATTGCCACTATGTAGTATATTGGAAAATTCATAATTACAAATTACCGCATTTTTGTTAAGGATTAGCTCCAATAAAATAATCCATATCTTTTCAGTTTGCAGAATATTTTATTCCTAAATTCGATAGCTGGAACTGACATTCGTCTTTCACCATATTCATTCTTATTTAACATCCTCAATTTGTTTAATCGGAATTAATTATCAGACGGTTCTTAATGAGCTAGATGGAGCTTCTGTAGAACGCCTTGGAGTAGAGTCGCCACAGTTGGTAAAGTACTTTTGCGTCGAACTTAAAGTAGAAGCAAATGAAAAATTTAGATTACAACTGGCACAGCACTGATATAGCTGAGGTATTGAGTATCATGGAAAGCGATCCGACAAAAGGATTGGACAAAAACCATGTTGATAAGCGAAGAGAAGAATACGGTTCGAACATCTTAACCCCAAAAGCTGGCGAATCGTGGTATATGTTACTATTGAAGCAGTTTCATCAACCATTGGTTTACATTCTGCTTATTGCAACTGCTGTAGTTGGTTTAATGGGCGAGTGGGTGGAAATGTTTGCCATTTTAGGAGTAGTGCTTGTAAATGCCGTTATTGGTTTTGTACAGGAATCGAAGGCTCAAAAGGCTATTGAGTCTCTGTCGTCGGTTTCGGGTGGTCAGGCAACTGTTATCCGAAATGGTATCCGTCAGTTAATTAATGCAGAAGAGCTGGTTCCCGGCGATATTGTTGTTTTACAAAGCGGCGATCGTGTACCTGCTGATATTCGTTTATTGAATGTAAAAGATCTGCAAATTGATGAATCAGCACTTACAGGAGAATCATTACCGGTAAGCAAAGAGGTAGCTCTGTTAACACGCGATACTGTACTGGGCGACCGAAAAAATATGGCGTACTCGTCGAGTTTAGTTACGTATGGAACAGCAACCGGAGTAGTAGTTGAAACCGGAGACCGCACAGAAATAGGAAAAATTAATGACCTCATTTCGTCGGCCGATGTATTGGAAACGCCACTTACCAAAAAGATAAGCCGCTTTAGTCATGTGCTGTTATGGGCCATTTTGGGCCTTGCAGGAATTACTGTTGTGGCAGGATTAATAAGGGGGCAGGCCTTAAGTGAGGTTTTTATGGAAGCAGTGGCTTTGGCAGTTGGAGCAATTCCTGAAGGATTACCGGCAGTAGTTACCATTACGCTGGCAATAGGAGTTTCGCGAATGGCACAGCGAAGAGCAATTATTCGAAAATTGCCAGCAGTTGAAACACTGGGTAGCACAACCGTGATCTGTTCAGATAAAACAGGCACACTTACACAAAACCAAATGACCGTTCAGAAAATTCTGGTGGGCGATTCTATTATAAATGTACTTGGAAGTGGTTACGGACCAGGAGGAAGGTTTTCGGTGAACGGCAACGAGGTAAACGACGAGAATATTCCGCTGCTAAAAGAAATCCTAATAGGCGGGTTACTGAATAACGATTCTAAGATTATTGAAAAGCAAGGTGAATGGACTGTTGAAGGCGATCCAACAGAAGGAGCACTAATTACGTCAGCGGGGAAGTTGGGATTGGTGCAGGATGAGCTACATAAAAGCTTTCCACGTCTTGATATTATTCCTTTTGAATCGGAGTATCAGTACATGGCAACCCTAAATGAAAAGGATGGAACTAAAGTTGCCTACATAAAAGGTTCGGTTGAAAAATTGCTTGAAATGTCGGACCGGGCATTAAATGAAAATGGCGAAGAGGTTTTGTTGGATAAAGAAAAGGTACACAAAATTGCAGAGCTGTTTGCAGCAAAAGGATTGAGGGTACTGGCTTTTGCCCGCAAAGAATTTGGAGACGATAAAGATGGAATAGAACACGCTGACATTAAAGATCGGGTGATGTTTATTGGCCTGCAGGCTATGATTGATCCTCCTCGTTTAGAGGCTATTGAAGCAGTGCGCACAAGCCAGAATGCAGGTGTTGTGGTAAAAATGATAACCGGCGACCACCTAATTACAGCAGTTGCCATTGCCGAAAAACTGGGAATTGTTGAAAAAAACGGAACCGATGCAATTAACAAAGGAATTAATGGTGCAGCTCTAGAAAAAATGAGCGAGGACGAAATGAAAAAGGCAACATTAAAATACAATGTATTTGCACGGGTGAGCCCGGCACAAAAGCTTGAATTGGTGAAATACCTGCAGGCACAAGGACACACTGTGGCAATGACCGGCGACGGAGTAAATGATGCTCCGGCACTGCGTCAGGCAGATATTGGTATTGCTATGGGAATCAGTGGAACCGATGTAACAAAAGAAACTGCAGATATGGTGCTGACAGATGACAATTTCGCAAGCATTGAAGCAGCAGTGGAAGAGGGAAGAGGTGTATTTGATAACCTGATAAAGTTTATAACATGGACACTCCCGACAAACCTAACAGAAGGAGGAGTGATTCTAATTGCATCAATTATGGGAATTGCACTACCATTAATGCCTTTGCAGTTACTATGGATAAATATGACTACTGCAGTATTTTTGGGAGCAACACTGGCTTTTGAGAAAAAAGAACCTGGAATAATGGATCGGCCGCCTCTCCCCTCGGGCATGGCACTTTTATCAAAATCAGGAATTAAACGGATAGTGATAATGAGCGGCCTTTTAATCGGAGCAGTATTTATGGTTTATAATGTAATATTGAACTCCGGACATAGTGTTGAAGTTGCGCGAACGGGAGCCGTAAATATGATTGTAATTGGAGAGATTTTTTACCTGTTCGCACTGCGTTCATTAAGGTATTCAGCATTCAAATTAGGTTTTTTTAGTAACAGGTACTTGATTGGTGGAGTGCTAATAATGATTGCACTTCAGTTGGGGATGACTTATTTAGCACCAATGAATCTGGTATTTGCTACCAGTCCCTTAGGATTAAATCACTGGATACTGATTTTGGGAATCGGTTTTACACTTTATGGTTTTATTGAATTTTATAAAAGTATATTTCGAAAGAACGGACAATCAGACTCTTGACAGATTTATAGTATTCAAATGTAATTGGCCCGGATTTTTGATCCGGGCTTTTTAATTATAAAGCATCATAAAAATCGATAAGGGCTTTTGCTTGAACCTTTTGGAGTAAAAAACGCGGTGCCACAGTAATATCTTTGCCAATGAAAAATGAAAGAAATAATTAACGATTAATAAAAACATAAAAAGTCATGAAAGTATTAAGTAACATTTTGTGGGCAATTGATCTTGCCAATAACCATTCGGATTCCATTAAGAAAATAAGAATGATATCCGATCAATTTGGTAACGAACTGGTATTGTTACATGTTCTCCCGGGACATTTAAAAGGAGCTTCCGGAGAAAAGAAAATAGTCAAATCAGTTCAGTTCGAGATTAAAAACAAAATAGTCAGTCAGCTAAAACTTGCTGAAGATTTTGAAGTTAAAATTCGTGTTGAGTTTGGGAATGTTGCCGATCAGATCAACCGGGTTGCGAAAGAAGAAAAAGTAAACCTGGTACTTCTAAATAAAGGAAAAACAAATAATCTTGGAGCAAACGGACTCAGTATTTTCCGAAAAATTCAAAAGCCGGTAGCTGTAATTTCTGAAACCAAAGTATTGGACCCAACTCATGTTGTTTGTCCGGTTGATAATTCGAAAGCATCGGCAGTTGCATTAAAATCAGCTATTTTACACGCCCGAAAATTTGATGCAAAACTATCGGTTGTTTCAGTATTCGAGCCAATAACATCAACCTCTCCGCGCCTGATGCGTATGGGATATGATGTTGAAAGAGAAAACAAATATCACTACAGAACATTCAAAAAAGAATTAAGAGCATTTTTAAAGAATTTTGATTTCTCAAATGTGCAGGCAGAAGCTTATATCTTAAAAGGACAGCCTGATTCTGAGATTACTAAATTTTGCGCAGATGCTTCTGTTTTGTACGTCGGAAGTGGTGGGAAATCAGCCATTCAGCGAGCGTTGCAAGGCTCGGTTAGCGAAAACGTGATAAGTAATGTTGAGTGCAATATTGTTGCCGTAAAAAATGAGGATGTATTTAAATTACGCATTCCTGAAGGGCTTGAGAATATTGATAAACATTTTAACCGGGGAAATGAATTACGTAAACTTGGTTTTCTGCGCGAAGCAATTATGCAATATAAAGCGGCTTTAATTTTAAATGAGTTACATCTTCCTTCATTACAGGCACTGGCCGAAGTTTACGAGTTAATACAAGAGAACGATCAGGCTGGGTACTATAAAGAATTAGCACAAATTATTATTACGAAGATGAATTATCGGAAGATAGAAGAAGAAGTTCGAAACAACTTTAGATCGGTTAGTTAATAATATAATGTTTTACAAACGAAGAGGAAGCGAGCGTAACAAAAAATCTTTTAATACATCGAAGTGTAAAAAAGCGGGCAACATGAGTTACCGCTGCAAACTTAAAAATATTAACCAATAAAAAAGATAAGAGAGTTATAGCTCGCTTCTTCAACTACCTAAATGCGTTGTGTGGGAAACCATATCAACGCATTTTTCTTTTAGATAGGAGATATAATTTTTTAAATTTGTTTTTTCATAAATCAACTAAAATATAAGCAAATGAGTATTTCCAGAAGAAACTTCTTATACAAATCAACCGCAGGAGCAGTGGCTGCTGCAGGTATTTCAAGTATTGTTTCGGCATGTGTTTCGGAACAGGAACAAAAGAAGGAATCAATTTTTGCAAAAGGCAATACAGTGCTTTTTCAGGGCGATTCGATAACCGATGCCGGTCGCGACAAACAAAATGAATCGCCTAACAGGGCATGGTCATTCGGAAATGGTTATGCGCTTTTGGCAGCTTCGCAATTATTAAATACCTATCCCGAGGAACAACTTACAATATATAATCGTGGAATTAGCGGAAATAAAGTTTTTCAGTTGGCTGATAGATGGGAGAAAGATTGTCTGGAATTAAAACCAGATGTATTGAGTATTTTAATTGGTGTTAACGACTACTGGCATACGCGAGATGGCAATTACGACGGCACCATTGAGATTTACGAGAATGATTACCGTGCTTTGTTGAAACGTACACAAGAAGCTTTTCCAGATATAAAATTAGTTTTGTGTGAACCATTTTATGTATTGAAAACAAGTGCGGTTGACGAAACATGGATAGAGCCAATGCAAGAATACCAGGTGGCTGCGAAAAAGATATCCGACGAATTTGAAACCATTTGGGTGCCATTTCAGAAAGTATTTGATGAGGCCATCAAACATGCTCCGGGAACCTACTGGACACCAGATGGTGTGCATCCTTCGATGGCTGGTGCTGAATTAATGGCCGAAGCCTGGCTGAAGGCTGTTGGCGAATAATAGAATACGATATAATTTTCAATATCCAATATCCAATTACGAATACCTAATCATTGGGCATTTTACATTGAGTATTGGATATTTTTTCTAGTCATTGTTATACTTTCTTTGTCAACGGTATCACTATTGTTCTTTTATACAGAAGTGATAAAATAACTCCTCTCGAAAACATAAACAGTAACATTCCCATCCACAACGCATGGTTATTCCATACTGGGTTTAAAAAATAGTAGACCGGTGCAAAAATCAGAAAAGTTGAAACCAATAAGCTGTTTCGCATTGCTCTCGAAGCAGTTGCTCCGATATAAATCCCGTCCCATATAAAAGAACCCACACTGGCTACCGGAATCAATACCACCCAAAAAAGGAATTTTTGCGCACTTTCAATTACATTTTCCTGCGAGGTAAGTAACTTCAGAATTAAATTTGTTCCCGATAGATAGAGTACCGTGAATATAATAGCTAATCCAAGTCCCCAATAAAGCAATAGCTTTACAACCTTTTTGAGATTGTTTATTTCCTTCGCTCCAATAAACTTTCCCACCAGCGCTTCTCCGGCAAAAGCAAAACCGTCAATAAAAAAGGAGAAGAACATCAGAAATTGCAGAAGAATTGAATTAACAGCCAGCACTGTGTCGTTTATACTTGCTGATTTTGAGGTGAAAAACGTGAAAACTATAATGATGCAAAAGCTACGGATGAAGATATCGGAATTAACTTTAAAAAAGTTCGTAAGGAATTTTAAGTCGAGCACCCCCGCTTTTGTAACCAGTGGCAACATGCCGCGGTATTTGCGCAGCAAAAGAATAATGGCAGTTATTAAACCTGCATATTGCGAAATAACAGTTCCGAGTGCTACTCCGTCTGATTTCA
This sequence comes from uncultured Draconibacterium sp., assembly GCF_963677565.1. Classification (NCBI taxonomy): domain Bacteria; kingdom Pseudomonadati; phylum Bacteroidota; class Bacteroidia; order Marinilabiliales; family Prolixibacteraceae; genus Draconibacterium; species uncultured Draconibacterium sp. The sequence goes on from NZ_OY781981.1 coordinate 2,489,872, forward strand.
TTTTTAATCCGAAAACAAAAAATACGCTTAGCAAAATATTTACAACGTTCACAAAAATGGCAATAATCATAGGGTAACGAGCATTTTGCATCCCCAAAAACCATCCGCTAAAAACAAATAAACTTAAAGCAGCCGGTGCTGCCCAAATCCGAATCCTGAAATATTCGTTGGCAAGCGTTTCTACTTCCGGGCTGCCTCCAATAATTTTAAAACTTCCCCAGGCAATAGGAGCTTGCAGTAATAATATTATTACGCTGATAGACAATGTTAAAAGCAGCGCACGAATTAATATTGTTATGGCTTCGTTCTTATTTTTTTCGCCAAAAGCCTGTGCTGTGAATCCGGATGTACTCATCCGTAAAAAGCCAAATCCCCAATAAATGAAATTGAATATTACACTCCCCAATGAAATAGCGCCGATGTATATCTCTGATCCGAGATGGCCCATCAATGCCAAATCTATTAATCCTAACAATGGTACAGTGATGTTGCTTATGATATTCGGGACGGCAAGTTTTAATATGCTTTTATTCATTATTTATTGATGAGGTGGCAAAGGTAGCATTATTGATATAGCCAAATTACCGAATAAAAATAAATTAGTTTTAATCCATTCTTTTTGCATGCAACGTATGGTAATAGCTGGTTTTCAGTATGCCATTTTATTAGGTTTTATACTAATTAATTCCTTCTATGAACAATAAAGGATATCAATGTGTTTTATTATTCAAAGATTTGGATTAATTCTAAATAGCGTATATTTTTGCTATCGAGAAATTAATATATTTAAATCTTTTAATAACAATAGAGATGGCATTTGAATTACCAAAATTAGGATACGATTACAAGGCATTAGAGCCACATATTGATGCAAGAACAATGGAGATTCATCATAGTAAACACCACGCTGGTTATACCAATAACCTGAACGGTGCAGTTGAAGGAACAGATCTTGCAGGAAAATCAATAGAAGAAATTTTAAGTGGAGTGTCTGGTCAATCGGCAGCCGTACGAAATAATGGTGGTGGTTTTTTCAACCACAATTTGTACTGGGAAGTAATTGCACCGGGTGGTGCACCAGCTCCGGAAGGAGTTTTATTAGACGCAGTAAATGATTCATTTGGAAGCATAGAAAATTTTCAGGAAGCCTTCACTAAGGCAGCTTTGACTCGCTTTGGGTCAGGTTGGGCATGGTTGGTTCTTCAAAACAATAAGCTGGTGGTTTCGTCTACGCCCAATCAGGATAATCCGCTGATGGATGTGGCCGAAGTTCAGGGAACTCCAATTTTGGGGATTGATGTATGGGAACATGCATATTACCTGAACTACCAAAACAGACGTCCGGATTATGTGAATGCATTCTGGAATCTCATCAACTGGGATGAAGTCGCCAGGCGGTTTAAAGGTTAGTTGATTTTTGGTTTTTTCCCCGGAGCAGAGGCTCCGGGGTTTTTATTGCTCTGATGTTTTGATTTATGTTAAATATATTCTGAGTTCCACTATTTTGAAGGGAATGTGATGGGACTTGCTTTCTTCTCTTTCGGCTCTTGAAACATGATGGATTGTTGCGAAGCTGCATCGTTTTGATCTGTTTTTGGTGTTTCCATAGCTTTTGCTGTTTGTGTAAAAGATTTTTGCAGCTCCTGAGCTTCGCGGTTAATTGGATCCAGTTCAATAGCTTTATCAAGATTTTGTTTTGCCAAATCTACCCTTCTTTGTTTCATAAGGTATTGTGATCTAAGCACGAATAGCTCGGCATTATTGTTAATGTTTCGTGCCATATTTAAATAGCGGCCGGCGTTATTCCAATCGTTTTGTTGCATGGCCATTCGGCATTTTAATTTAACTACTTCAAAGTTGTTATTATACCTGTCGGGCAATTCATTTAATAATTTATTTGCGTTTGAGTTATCGTTTAACAGGTGATAAGCTTTTGCACTGTAAACCGTAGCATATAGATCATTTTCTCTAAATTCTAAAATCTGATTATAAATCTCAATTGCTTTCTTATAATTTTTGTAATTGATAAGGATTTCACCCATTTGCATTAATGCTTGTCGATATTCTTTTTTTAGGCTTGATGCTGCCTGAAATGCTTTTAAAGCATCGTTTGGTTTGCTTAGGTTTTTTAAAGCAAATCCCTTTTGGTATTGTCCTTCTGCAAATTCTTCTTTAATATCGAGAGCACTACTGGCAGCTTTTAACGCCTCGTCATATTTTTTTTGTGTATTATATACCGAGGCTTTTAGTAACCAGGCTCCTATTTGATCAGGATTATAAACGATTGAACTATCCGCATAAATTAGTACCGAATCTAGTTTTCGTTCTCTCATCAAAGCACTGGCATAACCTTCCAAAACCTGTTCACTGTGTGGATTTAACTTAAGATAGTTTTTGAAGTGCCGTTTTGCTTGTTTTGTTTTTCCTTTCTTTAATGCGTTAAAACCTTCCAGATCTTCTTTGCTAATTCTCTTAAAAATTGCTGCAACAGGGTAGCCATCAACATCAATGGTGTGAATTGTACCAACAGGTGGAAATAAACTGTCTAATAGTTGTTCTCTTCGAATAAAAACATTTGAGTATATGGCATAGTCCCAGTCTTCTTTTGCTGTTTCATAATACCTGCAATAGGTCATTTTAACATTCGGATTATTATCAAAATAACCTCGGTATGAAGCATTGGTGATAATGATTGAGCTATCGCTTAGCTCTTCGTGTTCTTTTAACCATTCCGATCCTGCTTTAACAGAGTTATAATAGTAATCTAAATCATAATTTCCATATCCACCTTTCATCCCTCCAATTAATTCGTTAAAATATATATATTGATTTGGGTGATTGGCAATCATATGTCTTGCCGGAAGGAAAAGTAGAATAGTTAAAACAAGAATAGGTGCTAATTGATATTTACTTTTAAAAAATCCAATGAGATTTAACCAACCTTTTGAAGCTACAACAACATAAAAGGTAACAACAAAGGTTAAATGCCGCATTCCTCCATAAATGTTTGATTTCTGGTAGATGATATAAGCAATTGGGAAAATGCATCCAAAGACAAGAAGAATCATAATTGGATTAGGACTATAGTTTTTGCCTATGGATAGAATATAGGCTATAAATCCAATAATTGTGAATAGGGGCATTCCAATAAGTAAATATGTTGGAGCATAACTTACCGGAAGGCTTTTTGACATTTTTTGAATTCCATTAAAAAGAGTTGTTAAAGACCATGGAAATTTAGAGAAGGTTACTATTGAATTATAAACTGCTGTTAGTGGTTCTTCAAGACCTTTAGGCCATAGTACAAGGCTGAAAAAATAGCTGAATACAAGAATGATTGAGAAGTAACCAATGAATTTGAAAATTTGATTTTTGAATTTGGCGAGTTTGTAAAACTCTTTGCCTGAAATTACAAATATGTAATAAGAGCCTGCAAAAAGAAGAAAATAGCCATACAATAAAATTCCCGGAGCTCTATTACTAATGGTAAATGCAATACCCAAAATGAGCCCAATTAAATAGCGTAGTTTAACCTTTGGCCAAAAGTCGAAAAAACGAATAGTATAATATGTGGCAATTATATATCCGGTGGCAAATGGAATATCGGACAAGTTGTTTATTGAATTTCCAAAATATCGAGGTGTTAAAAACATAAAAAGAAGCGCAAGTACACCTCCGGCTCCACCGCCAATACGTATACCAATTAAACCAGCAAACAATAGACCAATAAAGCCTATAATTGTATTTGTATAATGACGTACATTCCATACATCCCACTCTGTAATATGGCTAATAATTCCGGCAATTACATTTGCCGAAAATCCATAATATTCCATATTTGTTTCGGTGTATTCAGCCCATTTTGCATCTGTCCCATCCGTAAAATATCGTATCACGTTTTCTGCATGTCTTTTCCCTATTGGTTCATCACCTGTTACTCCATAATCCTTAACAACAGAAAGCATTATAAATAGCATAACAATAGAAAGAACGGCAAAAAGGAATCTATAGGTAAGATCTTTTTTTAGTTGGTTATTTGTAGTAAACTGATCTTTAAAAAACTTACCGGCAAATAAGTACTTGATGGGGAGACGGAAAGTATTATAAACCTTTACAGAACTAAGCTCTTTACAAAACTGTTTTGTTTGTATGGGTTTCTGGATTTCGTAAACTTCATTTCTGAGTGGAATAGCCCTAAAATAGTTTAATTGGCAATAATAAGTTACAGTGCTTAACAAATTAATACCTGTTGTTTGGTTTTCAACAAATGGTAAGATCGACTCGGACTGAGCAATGATAAGCGGAGTATTATATATTTCTTTATCAATTTTTGTGAATAATGATTCTATGTTCTTTTCAAAAAAACGGCCTTTTATTGTTTTTGCATAATATATTTCCTTGTGCTTAAGATTCTGATTAAAGTTCAAATAAGCAGAAAAGGTATTCGGATCAATTCTTGCTTCATCAACCATTATACAATATTCATATTGTTTAATCGTATCTATTTGATTTTGTTCAAGAGGTTGATTTATAACAATATATTTTGTTTTGTTGTTTTCTGCAATTTTGCTGAAGTTGTTATTGTTAATAATACAAACACACATTTCTTTAGGCAAAGGTTTGTTTTCTTTATCTGTTTTGGTCTTTTTGGTTTTAAAGAATTTATTCTGCATTGTATTTGTTTTTTCTAAAGGTTGAATATGTTCGGAAACAAAGCTAATCAATGATAATATGTAAAAGAAGCTAAAAATAAAGGATTATTTCAAAAATAAATAACTTAGTTTTGTGTAAAACTGAAAATTTATGAAGCTAATAAGTATTGTTATTTCAATGTACAACGAAGAAAGTGGTATTGCTTTTTTTTCGAACAACCTCATTAAAGAATTAGAAAAAATTAAAAATTACAACTTCGAAATACTTTGGGTTAACGATGGCAGTATGGATAATACTCAATCAAATATTGAGAAATCATGTAGCGCTGAAATAGAAAACGTTAAACATGTTTTTATTCAGTTCTCACGAAATTTTGGGCATGAAGCGGCAATGCTTGCCGGGATAGATAATTCATGTGGTGAGGCTGTAATTTGTATGGATGCTGATGGGCAACATCCGCCTGCAGAAATAAACGAAATGCTAAAAGCATATGAAAAAAACCATGAAATTGTTTTAATGCAGCGTATTGACAGAGAAGATCATGGATTGATCAAAAGTTCAATGTCAAAAATGTTTTATGCTATAATTAATAAATTATCAGTTGTAAAGTTTCAGGAAAATGCATCCGACTTTTTTTTAATATCACAAAACATAGCAGAACTGCTAAAGCAGGATTTTAGGGATAGTAACCGATTTTTAAGAGGATTTATTCAAGAAGTTGGATTTAACAAAAAGGTGCTTGAGTATACGGCCCCAAAAAGAGAATTCGGAGAGAGTAATTATTCATTCTTCAAATTGATGAAAATGGCTTTTAATGTAGTTTTTGCGTTCTCAAATAAGCCACTGCGAATTGTTATTTTAATTTCTGTCAGTTTCTTTTTGTTTACTATTGCATTCGGAGGATACTCTCTTATTCAGTACTTTATAGCCGATTCAATTCCATCTGGGTATACTTCCATCATATTTTTTATTTCGCTTTCTTTTTCACTAATGTTTCTTGTTCTCACTATCTTGTCAATATATTTTGAAAAAACCATAAAAGAGATTAAAAGAAGACCAATTTATATTGTTAAAAAGTTGGAACGATTCAATTAAATAAATTTAACTTTCAAATAACATAATGTAAAACCACCTATGAAAAATCTTGCTCAAACCAATTTTATTAAGCTGTTATTTTTCAGCACATTCATTATTATCACATTTTTCTTAATTAAATGGTCTACCGAAGTAGGAATGGATACGGATGCAGTACTACGTATAGAAGGAGGAAAAAGTAGCGTAGCATTTTTTAAATCATTTGGTAGCGATACTACTTATAAAAGTTCGGAGATACTGGTAACCACTGAGAAAAGTCCTCCACATAATAAATACTACGGAACTGGTATTGAATCTGCAGCTTGCATCATAGCCGGTTGTTTGGGCTATGATAGTTATTCATCAATAAATACTATACGGAAGATTATATTGGTACTGTTATCGAGTATTGGCATTTTTATATTGGGATATTTTGTTAAACAAATGCTTGATAGCTGGGTATGGGGGACTATCACCTTATTACTAATATTTTTCTCACCAACTTTTATCGGATATTCATTTTGGCAAACAAAAGATGCATCTGTTGCTGCCGGTTTTGCATTGTCGTTGTATTGTATGTACAATTTATTTATATCGTATCCCGTATTAAAAAAGAGATATCTGACAGGTCTGTTTCTTGGGGTTTTTCTAATAACAATGGTCAGAGTGCAAGGCATATTGATTTTATTCTACCTGGGCGTTATGGCTTCATTACATTTGATATTGTTCCGAAATAAGTATAATTCTTTTAAAAAATTTGTAACGTTTTATTCTGTAGTTTTTTTATTTGTATTTATGGGATTAACATGTGGATTTATGGTTTATCCATATTTCTGGGAAAAGGGATATGTTTTAATTTTTGAAGCAATCAAAGTTTTGTCCAAACATCCAACAAATCCATTGGTTCTATTTGAAGGGAACTTGATCAAATCATTCGATTTACCCTGGTATTATCTTCCAAAAATGATGTTAATTACACTTCCTTTATTTATTCTGGTTATGTTTATATTTGCGATAATACAGACATTGAAAAAGATTTCTGATAAGAATTATCTGTTTTTCTCACTATTCTTTTTGTTTACATTTAGTTTCCCCATTGCATATCTACTTTTAAAGAAATCTCATCTTTATTCCGGATGGCGACAGGAATTATTTGTGTATAGTTCTTTACTACCTTTTTGTATTATTGGATTTGCTCATTTTATTCGATCTCAAAAAAAGGCTGTTAAGATCATCGTATCTTCAGCTGTAATTCTGTTATGTGTAAAGACGGGAGTAAGTTGCATTCGATATGCTCCTTATCAGTATCTATATTATAACGAGTTTGTGGGAGGGTTAAAAGGAGCATATAAAAAATATAATTTGGATTGGGCCCAGATTTCAGTAGAGCCTGCTTTGAGAAAATTGATTGAAAAAGAACAAGAGAGTTTAGAAGATAAGACAATATTAAGCAATACTGTAATTGTAAATGCGATGACTCTACCAGGTGGTGAATATGAGCTTAAACATTCTGGTTACATAAGTAGAAATTATCAAAATTGGAATTACGCTGTTTTTATTCCTCTTTTTGTACCACCTAAAATAATGGATATAGCATATCCACCTAAAGGAACAATTGAGGAAATTGAGATAGATGGTGTGCCAATTTGTTGTGTTGTAAAAAGAGAAAATTTTGATGATTTATTAGGTATTGAAGCTTATAAAAGAAAACAGTATAATAAAGCTTACCAATATTTTATTAGTGCTTATAAATATAATGCGAATGACTACATAATATATCCTTATCTGGCAGTATTGTCATATCAGCTAAAACATTATGATAATGCTGTAATTTTTGCTAAAAAGCAATTAGATCTATATCCTAATGATGAAAATTCTAAAAAAATAATTGCAGCAGTAAACAAAGTGCAAAGGAGTAAGTAAACGATATATTTTAAAATACCTTTATTTAAACTACTTCCAAATTAACCAAACAACTAATCCTTTTAGCGCAAAAAACGTTGTACCTTTAGAAAACAAAAAATCAAATTAATAATCTTTAAACAAGAAGAATTATGGCATTTAGTTTACCAAAACTTCCGTATGCAAATAATGCATTGGAACCAGTAATAAGTGAAAAAACAATCGAGTTCCACTATGGCAAACACCACCAGGCTTATGTAAATAACGTAAATAACCTGGTAGCAGGAACTGAATTTGAAAACGCAAGTTTGGAGGAAATTATTAAAAAGGCTGAAGGCGGTATTTTTAATAACGGAGCGCAGGTTTGGAACCACACTTTCTATTTCATGCAATTCAGTCCTGATGGATGTAAAGAACCAAAAGATGAATTAAAAGCAGCTATCGACGCTAAATTCGGTTCGTTCGATGCTTTTAAAGAGGCCTTTTCAAAAGCAGCTGCTACGTTGTTTGGCTCGGGCTGGGCATGGTTGGTAGTTGATGAAAAAGGCGAACTGGAAATCGTTCAAACGAGCAATGCCGGAAATCCACTGCGCGATGGTAAAAAACCTATTTTAACCTGCGATGTTTGGGAGCATGCATACTACCTGGATAAACAAAATGCACGCCCGGCTTATGTTGCAGATTTTTGGAAAATTGTAGACTGGAAAGTTGTTTCAGAACGCTTTGCTGAATAAGTAGAAAATGAGTACAGAAAAAGTGTTGGCGGCTATGCAGGCTGCCGGAAAACCTATGAAGGCCGGAGAAATTGCCGAAGCTTCAGGATTGGAAAAGAAGGAAGTAGACAAAGCAATGAAAGTATTGAAAGCTGAAGAGAAAATCGTGTCACCAAAACGATGTTTTTGGGAACCAAAATAGCAAAAACAAATGAGGGCCTCACTCGAAGTGAGACCCTCATTATCATCTAAATCGTTTCAACTAAAAACTATTTTTTCCAGAGACTTTCCATCTCCTCTAAAGTTTTTCCTTTTGTTTCGGGCACCATCTTCCAAACAAAGAAGAACGACAGCAAACTCATTAATCCATAAAATCCATAAGTTACCGCGCCGCTAAACTCCATCATGGCCGGATAGGTTGAAGAAATAAAATAGTTGGCTGCCCACTGAGCAACAACTGCAATTGCAACTGCCCGACCTCGAATTTTATTCGGAAAGATTTCTGAGATAAGGACCCAGCAAATTGGCCCCCACGACATCATGAATGAAGCCGTATAAACAATAATGAATATCAGCGTGCTGGTACCTATTATTTCAAAAAAGGCCAAACCGGCTATGGCAAACATACCAACTGCCATCCCGATCGATCCAACCATTAACAATGGTTTGCGTCCCCATTTGTCAACTGTTAATATGGCCACAACGGTAAAAATAACATTCACCAATCCCATTACAATGGTTTGCAACATCGATGCATCTTTTGCTGCACCCATACTTTCGAATATACGTGGTGCATAATATAATGCCACATTAATTCCTACAAATTGCTGAAAAACAGAAAGCAGAATGCCAATAATAATCACCAGTTTTCCGTACGACCATAATTTGCCTGAATGGCTTTCAACAGTGGCTTTTATATCGTTAAGAATCTCCTTTGCTCTGCTTTTACCATTAATTTTTTCAAGAATAACAAGGGCTTCGCCATCTTTTTGTTTCAAAGTTAAGTAACGAGGTGTTTCGGGAACGAAAAACAATAAAATCCCAAATAAACCTGCAGGTATCGACTCGGATAAGAACATTCTTCTCCAGCCGATTTCGTTAATCCATTCCAACGTTTGGCCATTGGCAATTCCCCAGTTAACAAAGTACACAACCAACATTCCAAAGATGATGGCAAATTGGTTAATAGAAACCAGACGTCCGCGAATATGTTCAGGGGCAATTTCACCAATGTACATTGGAACAATTGCCGATGCCATACCAACTCCAACTCCGCCAATTATTCGGTAAACATTAAACATGTATAACAAGCCCATACTGGCCTGACCTTTTTCGAAAAATAGAAATTCGGGATATCCCGAACCTAACGCCGAAATAAAGAAAAGCAGAGCGGCGATCATCAGCGATTTTCTACGGCCAATTTTTAATGCAAAAATACCCGATATTCCACCACCAATGATACAGCCAATTAAAGCACTTGAAATGGTTAAGCCGTGAATTAATGTACTTAAGCCCTGGCTGTCGATAAGGAAAGCTTGCACCGATTTTTCGGCACCTGAAATTACTGCAGTATCGTAACCAAAGAGCAAGCCTCCGAGGGTGGCAACAATGGTTATCGAAAAAATATAAAAGCTATTGTTCTTCATAAGTTGTTTTTCGTTGGTTTATAATTAGGAAATAGTCCCGTTTCAAAAATAATGAATCGGGACTATTCAAAGTTTTATTGAAAAACAGTTATTACAAATACCAGTTTATTAACTGTTCGATCAATTCTTGCTTTCCGCTGATTTGACTAGGCTCACCAACTTCTTTAGCAATTGAGTACATATCTTCAAGTGTTAATTTTCCACCTTCAAATTCGGCTCCTTTACCTTCGTTGAACGAAGCATAACGTGCAGCACGCATAGCGCAATATTGTGAGTCATTCAGAATTTTATCGGCAATTACAAGGGCACGCGCAAATACGTCCATTCCACCAATGTGTGCGATAAATATATCTTCAAGATCGGTTGAATTACGACGTGTTTTAGCATCGAAGTTAATACCACCATATGTGAACCCACCTGCAGGAAGAATCTCAAGCATTGCTTCAGTAACTTCGTAAATGTTAGTTGGGAATTCGTCAGTATCCCATCCGTTTTGGTAATCGCCTTTGTTGGCATCAATCGATCCTAGCATACCGGCGTCAGTCGACATTCTCAGGTCGTGAGCAAAAGTATGACCGGCAAGGGTTGCGTGGTTTACTTCAATATTTAATGTAAAATCTTTTTCCAATCCATTAGCTTTCAGGAAAGCGATAACAGTTTGTGCATCATAATCATACTGGTGTTTTGTTGGCTCCATTGGTTTTGGTTCGATAAAGAAAGAACCGGTGAAACCTTGTTTCCGACCATAATCGCGGGCCATGCGAAGGAATTCTCCAAGGTGCGCCAATTCGCGCTTTGTATCGGTATTGTGCAGGCTCATGTAACCTTCGCGTCCTCCCCAGAAAGTATAACCTGTACCACCCAGTGCAATAGTTGCATCAATGGCATTTTTTACCTGAACAGCAGCATTGGCAACCACATTAAAATCAGGGTTAGTTGATGCTCCATTCATGTAACGAGGATTACTAAATACGTTAGCAGTTCCCCACAATAACTTAACGCCTGAATCTGCTTGTTTTTGTTTAGCAATATCAACCAGTTTTGTCATACGTTTTTCGATCTCGAAAACGGTACCGTCGCCGGCAACGTCAGTGTCGTGGAAACAGTAGAAAGGAGCGCCCAGTTTGGTGATAAATTCAAAAGCCGCATCCATTTTTTCTTTGGCAGCGTCCATTGGATCTGCAGCTCCGTGCCAAGGTAAAATCTGTGTTCCCGGTCCGAACGGATCATCGCCGGTTGCGCAGAAAGTGTGCCAGTAAGCCACTGCAAAGCGCAGGTGCTCTTTCATTGTTTTTCCAGCAACAACTCTATTCTCGTCGTACCATTTAAATGCCATCGGATTTTTTGAATCAGGACCTTCGAATTTAATTTTATCGATTCCTTTAAAATACTCTTTGTTTCCTTTTAAAACTTCCATCTCAATAAATTTATGAATTGTTATTTTATCTGTTTTATTTTCTCCTCTTTCAAGGAAGGTCTTATTTTATTGCTTTATCAAGTTCACTTTTCCAGTTTTCGTATGCATCCTCGTATGCTGCAACTTTTTGAGTATCAGGTTCAATTATGTCAAGCTTTTTCAGGTTCGAGAAAGCCTCATTGAACGATGCGTAATAACCCGATCCAACACCGGCACCCCGCGCTGCACCAACCGATCCGTCGGTGTTATACAGTTCGATAGTTGCACCTGAAATTCCGGCCAGTGTTTCTCTGAAAATAGGACTAAGGAACATATTGGCTTTACCGGCTTTAATTACCGATGCATCAATACCAATGTTTTTCATGATATCCATTCCGTATTTGAACGAGAATACGATTCCTTCCTGTGCTGCACGTAATAAATGACCTTTACCGTGGATATTGAAGTTGACTCCGGAAAAAAGTGAACCAATATTTTTGTTCTGAAGAACTCGCTCGGCACCGTTTCCAAAGGGTAGGATAGAGACGCCATCTGACCCTATTGCAACTTTCGAAGCCAGTTCATTCATCGCTTCGTAGGATAGGTCTTCGGCCACCATTCGTTTCAACCAGGCATTCAAAATACCAGTTCCGTTTATGCATAATAGTACGCCCAGGCGAGGATCTTTCAGGGTATGATTCACATGGGCAAACGTGTTTACACGCGATTGCGGATCGTATTTAATTTCGTTGCTTACACCATAAACTACACCGGAAGTCCCGGCAGTTGTGGCAATTTCTCCCGGATTCAGGACATTTAGCGACAACGCGTTGTTAGGTTGGTCACCTGCTCGATAACTCACCGTAGTTTTTGTTGATAGGCCGAGTTCTGCAGCGGCTTGTGCACTTACATTTCCCGATGGGGCGAATGTTGGTACAATTTCAGGAATAATATCGGCTGAAAAACCATAGTTGTCGAACAACATCTTAGCCAAATCATTTTCTTTGAAATTCCACATAATTCCTTCAGAAAGACCACTTGTCGTGGTTTGCGCCTCACCCGTAAGTTTCATGGCAATATAATCGCCCGGAAGCATAATCTTATCTACTTTCGCAAAAGTCTCCGGTTCATTTTCCTTTACCCATTTTAGTTTCGATGCGGTAAAGTTACCCGGCGAGTTTAACAGATTCGTTAAGCAACGCTGGCCGCCAATTTCCTCAAAAGCTTTGTCGCCATAAACAGCAGCGCGGCTGTCGCACCAAATAATCGACGGGCGCAAAACTTGCTGGTTTTTGTCTACCATAACCAAACCATGCATTTGATAAGAGATACCTATCGATTCAATACTTTCTTTATCAACATTGGCAGTTGAAAGCACTTCGGCTAAAGCCAGTTTCATGTTTTGCCACCAAAGTTCCGGTTCCTGTTCTGCCCAGCCTGCCTGATGTGCTGTAATTTTCATTTCCTGTTTTGGAAAAAAGGACGAGGCAACCAAATTTCCGCTGGCTGCTTCTATCAAAGAAACCTTAACTGAAGAGCTTCCTATGTCGAGACCTAATAAATGCATGATTATAAGATGTTTTTGTAAAATTCAGTTTTAATCTGTTCTGTTCTGATATGGTTGCAAAAATAGATGCATTTTGCATCTTCTCAAAAAATAAAAAACATGTTTTACAACATGTCTAAAGTGACGATCTGAGTTTTAACCTGGTTGGAACTTCAAAATTTAATGTTTCGCCTTTCACAATAAACTCTGCAGCCTTTTGTCCCATTAGCACAAAATCGGTAGATATTACGGTAATTCCTTCCTTTACATATTTCTTCATTGGAGTTTCGTTGTATGATATAACTCCAACTTCCTGACCCGGCTCAAATCCTTTCTCGGAACATTGGTCGAGAAATCGTGCAAGGGTTCTGTCGCTTACCAGAAAATACAGATCTCCTTTCCGCAGGTCGAATTCGTCGAAAGAGGTAATTACCTTGTGTTTGATTTTATTATCGGTACAGAATTTCTCAAAATTGTCGACAACTTCGCGTGGATGGTACGTGAAATTAGGGTAGAACAGCACAAAATTCTTGTATTTTGCTATTGCATTTTTATTCTCCGTAAGACATTTATAAACCGAATCACCAAAATTCTGATAAACGCATGATTTTCCTTCTCCATTCACTTTCCAGTCGATAATGAGTAACTGTTCTTCAGGAAGTTTATTAATGATGCTTTTCACCTTTTTATGGTTAAAGTTCATCACAATATATTTCGTATAGCGCCCGGCACTTTCGGTAATAATCTTATCAAAAAGGTCGATGTTGTAGTGGTGAAAATGAAGGTCGACACTTATATTTTTTGGTAAATGATTCAATATCGAATGATAAAGTACCTCTTTGTATGCTTTAAAAGTGTCTAGAAACAGAAATATCTTGGTAATTTTCTGTGTAACAAAATAGCCTCGGTTTGGAACAGATTCAACCACACCTCTTTTTTTCAACTCAGCATAAGCTTTAAACACGGTGTCTCTTGAAAGTTTACAGTCTTTCATTATTTGATTAACCGAAGGAAGCATGTCGCCTGCCTGAAGCTCATTCTGACTTATCGAGTCGAGAATTGCATCGACTAATTGCTGGAATTTTAAAACGTTGGAATTTTTTTCAACGGTAAATTTAAAGTTGCTCATGGCATTGGTTTATTTAGTCTGAATCCCTATTCTGTTCTGTTCCACAAAACTAATAATAAAAATTACAATCGGGTATTGTGTGTTAGAAAGTTATTCACGGTAATTTCTTCTAATTAACATTTATTAATGGTATTTGTATACAATAGACGTAGTTATACCCCGTTTCGTTACAAAGGGATGGAGTGAGGGTATTTTTTATAGTGGTTAAGTTTGGTCAGCAATTCTTTTTAACCTCACTTTTATCCTTTTTTCTTTTATTTTTGATTCGCAACAACACATAAAAACCATGATCAAAGACCTTATAACCCGCAATAGAAGCTATCGCCGGTTTGATGAATCAGTAAAAATTTCTGTTGAGCAGATTTTAAATTGGATTGAGCTGGCAAGATTATCAGCGAGTGGCCGAAATGCACAACCACTAAAATATGCGGTTGTAACCAAAAGCGTAAATTGTGCAAAAATTTTCCCTTTTCTGGGGTGGGCAGGTTATTTAAACGATTGGAAAGGCCCTGCTGAAGGCGAGCGACCAGTTGCTTATATAGCTGTAATAAAAGATCGTACCATTTCGGAAAATCATTATTGTGACGATGGAATTGCCATGCACAGCATATTGTTAGGAGCCGTAGAAGAAGGTTTTGGAGGTTGTATGATTGGTTCGATAAACAAAGCGAAAGTTGCAAAAGTGCTTAATCTCGATGAAAAGCAGGAATTGCTTTGGATTATTGCGCTGGGGAAGCCTGCCGAAAAAGTTGTTGTGGAGGAGGCTGAAAACGGAAAAATAAAATACTGGCGCGATGAACGAGGAGTGCATCACGTTCCAAAAAGATCGATTGATGAAATTGTATTAATGAAAGATTAAGGCATAAAAAAAGGATGGCATTGCCATCCTTTCGTGTTTAACTCCTAAAATTAACCCCTTATAAAAAGTGCCTTAATTATATGTTGAGCCATTTTTGGATTCTCTTTTAATCTTCTTGTGGAGTAGTTAAACCATTTTTCGCCAAAAGGAACGTAAACACGCATGTTGTGTCCTTCGTCAACAATTGATTGGCGTAATTCAGGTGTAACTCCGTAAAGCATCTGGAACTCGTACATATTTTTTGCAATATCCATTTCTTTGATCATTTTTAACGATTCCTGAACCAGATACTTATCGTGCGTGGCGATACCCACATACATTTTGTTTTCAAACATGTATTTCAAATCTGCAAGAAAGTGTGTACGTACCTCGTCGTAACCTTTAAAAGCAATGTTTTCAGGTTCAACATAAATTCCTTTACACAATCTGAAACTAATAGGGTAGTTTTTGTTGTTTAAATCATTTAATGCAACAAGATCACTTTCGGTACGTCGTAAATAAGCCTGAAGTACCAATCCAACATGTTTTGGAAATTCATTTCGTAGTCGGCGAAATATGTCCATTTCCATATCTACACACTGAGAATCTTCCATATCAATGCGAATGAAAGAATCCTTTTGCGCTGCAAATTGAACCACTTCGCGTATGTGGCTGTAACATACTTCTTTGTCAATGAGTAGTCCAAACATGGTTGGTTTTACCGAGAAATTACCCTTGACATTCTCAGCAGTAAAACGGTCAATTACTTCAAAGTATTCGTCGCGGTTTCTTTCGGCTTCATCAAGTGTTGTTATAAATTCTCCCAAAATATCGATAGTAACCTCAATACCTTTTTCATTTAGTAGCTTGGAAGCAAGCAATCCCTCTTCCATTGTTTCGCCGGCAATATATCTTTTAGAGAACACCCATACGAGTTTCTTCGGCATAAACGGGATCATATTTGCAATCAACTTATTCAACATTTTTTATTTTAAGTAAATACTAATTTGTGCAGGGTAAAAATACGATGGCAACTTAGTGTATTGCAATGATGTTTATCAGTGAGTAAGCATGATTTTATGCAGCTTTTTTTCAGAACATATTGATTATTAATAACATCAAAAAAAAGTTAATAAGAGTGGCGCGTTTCGGCTAAAAAAGTATCTTTGTCGGGATTTAAAAGTTGAACCTAAATGTTTAATTGAAATATTGGATTTAAATTTGCCGGTATTCAAAAACTGATGAAATTAAAATTTGAAGAAGATGAAAGGAACATCGTTAATTGTTAGTGTAGTACTTTTTGTTGCAGTAGTAGTATTATATGTTTTACATTTTACAGGTAGCTCAGCCGGAAGCGGGGCAGAAATTAAAGCTGCAGCCGGAGTTCCGGGAGGTGGTTTGAAGATTGCTTACATTAAAGCCGACTCGGTACTTTTAAATTACAATCTTTCGGAAGATTTGCATAATGAATTCACAAAAAAGCAGGAAGCTTATACAACAGAATATGGTACAAAACGTCAGTCGTTCGAAAAAGAAGCAGCTGCTTTTCAGGAGAAGTTGCAACGTGGCGGTTTTTTGACTGAACAACGTGCTGTACAGGAACGTGATCGTTTGTTAGGAAAAGAACAGGAAATACAGAAACTTGATCAGGAATTATCAACAAAGTTGGCCGAAATTCAGCAAACGAATAACAATAAAATTCTTGAGAATTTAATGGATTATCTGGAACAATATAACGAGAAAGCCGGATACGATTATATTCTTAATGGTGCAAACGTGTTAATCGGGCCTGAAACAACAAACATCACTTCTGAAGTTTTAGAGGCATTGAATGCCGAATACGAAAAGACAAAAACTGAATAAACAAGTACAAAAGATAAATTGAAATCCGGGTTGATGCCCGGATTTTTTTTGCTTTTTATTTTAGCTTTGCTTTATGTTTGCCGATAAATATTTGCAAAAGAACGGGCATCAGTCCTTAATCAAAGAGTTACCGCAATCTGCACCGGGAATGATAATAGTGATTCCCTGTTACAGGGAGCATGAACTATCTGCAACATTAGATTCATTATTTAATTGCGAATTACCCAACGAGCATGTTGAAGTGATTATTCTGATTAATCATTCAGAGGTAGCAGATGAAACGATAATCCTTGAAAACCGGCGAACTAAAGAGGCTGCAGACAAATGGATCTCTGCAAATAGAAAGAAGGGGATAAGCTTTATTACGGTTGGGCCGCTTAGTTTGAAAAAAAAATGGGCGGGAGCCGGACTGGCACGGAAGAAGGGAATGGATGAAGCCATAAAGAGGTTCAACATCAATAACCGCAAAGATGGAATTCTGGTATCGCTTGATGCCGATACTTTAGTTGCAAAAAATTACCTGGTTGAAATTGAAAAACACTTCCGTACGCATCCTAAACATGTTGGTGCAACACTTGCTTTCGAGCATCAGAAAGAACAGTTAAGCGAAAAACATCGCGAAGGCATTGAGCTTTATGAGTTGTATCTTGATTATTACAAACGCGCACTCGAATATTCCGGTTATCCGTACTCGATGTTTACAATCGGATCGGCATTTGCTGTTACTGCCGAAGCTTACGTAAAACGAGGAGGAATGAACAGACGACAAGCCGGTGAAGATTTTTACTTTTTACAAAACCTGGTACAGTTGGGAAAAGTTGGCGAAATAACAACTACAAAAGTTTATCCATCGTCACGTTTGTCAAATCGGGTTCCTTTTGGTACCGGGCCAATTCTGCAAAAATGGATGAATGGAGAGGAGGATTTGCAACGTACCTATAATTTCGAGGCATTTCGAAATTTGCACGAGTTTTTCGCTCAAAAAGATTGTTTCTATAAAATTCAAAAAAAGGATTACACCGAGGTTGTAAATACCTTAAATAAACCAATGAAACAATTTCTTGCGCTAGACGAATTTAGTGTTGATCTGGACGATTTAAACCGGAATTGTTCGCGGTTGGAAACTTTTCGTGTACGCTTTTTCCAGAAGTTCAATGCATTCAAAATTTTGAAATTTTTGAATTTTGCCCATGAAAATTTCTATATGAAAGCTGACCTACACGAACAGATCATACTGTTAAATAAGGAACAATAAACTTAGAGCCATTACCACCATCCCTCCGGTTAAACCATAAATAGCAACATGGTGCTCGCCATATTCTTCAGCCGAGGGAAGTAATTCATCCAGCGAAATAAATACCATAATGCCGGCAACTCCTGCCATTATTACACCAAAAAATACCTCGCTGTTACCTGAATTTAAGAATGGCATAAGTGCCAGGTAGGCAATAAGTGCACCTACCGGTTCCGAAAGTCCGGACAAGAAGGAATAGAAAAAAGCTTTTTTCCGACTTCCTGTGGCGTAATAGATGGGAACAGAAACAGCAATTCCTTCAGGGATGTTGTGTATGGCAATGGCAATTGCAATAGCAATACCTAAAGCCGGGTCATTAATAGCCGACATAAATGTGGCAATTCCTTCCGGAAAATTGTGAACTCCAACTGCCAGAGCAGTCATTAAACCCATACGGTACAAGCGATTAAATTTATTGGCTGCTTTTTTATTATCCATATCTTCAATACCACGTATCTCGTGCGGATTTTCAAAATTTGGAATGAATTTATCGATGAGGGCAATGAGTAGCATTCCTCCAAAAAAGGCGATTACGGTATAAAGTGTACCTTCAAATTCATCGAAATGGTGAATCAGACTTTCACGAGCTTCCTGAAATATTTCAACAAAGGAAATGTAGATCATAACACCCGCCGAGAAACCTAATGAAAGGGTAAGTAGTTTCGTGTTGGTACGTTTGGCCACAAATGCAATTGCACTGCCAATACCGGTAGATAAACCTGCAAATAAAGTAAGCAGTAGTGCAAATAAAATATTAGCTGATTCCATTCTTTTAAATATAATCCTAGCAAAATTAGCAAAAAGAAGATTAATTGAATATTAAGATGTGTAGTTGTGTTAAGTGTCATGTATACAGCATTTTGTGCGCGGTGTTTGTAAAACATAGGAATTAAATCAGCTTTGAACTTTGATTTTTTGACAAACTTTGTACATTTGCTGAAACGTTAATGTTTAACTAAAAAATTCATTGTTATGGCATACAAAATTTCAGATGAATGTATTGCATGCGGTACTTGTATCGATGAGTGCCCTGTTGACGCTATCGCAGAAGGTGATATTTACACCATCGATGCAGAACTTTGCACTGACTGTGGTTCATGCGCAGAAGTTTGTCCGGTTGAAGCAATTTCTATTGAAGAATAGTTCGCTCAGCATAAAGACATTGAAGCTCGCGCATGCGGGCTTTTTTTATGTCTTTTTTTGGGGATCGAAAAATGGCTGTATTGTCTTGTTATTAAGAGATTAGGGTGGCATTAAAAGCCATTGAGTTCCATGAGAATAGTGGGCAATATCAATAAAAATCCAATTACTATAAGCATAAAAATAAACGATGCAGCCCACTTAAACCACTTTTCGTAGGGGATGCGTGCAACTCCTAAAACACCAATTAAAACGCCGCTTGTGGGCGTAATCATATTGGTAAATCCATCTCCAAGTTGAAATATAACAACAGTTGTCTGACGCGAAATACCAATCAAGTCTGATATTTGCGACATAATTGGAATCGTTAATGCTGCCTGTCCCGAACCGGATGGAATAAACACATTAAGCATGGTTTGTATCAGGTACATTATTCCTACAGTTCCTATTTCTCCAAAATTTTGCATCGAGTTAGAAACATAGAAGAGAATTGTATCGATTATTTTTCCGTCTTCAAGAATAACGACTATACCTCGGGCTAATCCAACAATGAGAGCTGCCGGAAGAATATCCTTTGCGCCATCGAGAAAAAGTTTGGTTATGGCATTGGGTGAATTGTTTGCTGAAATGCCCGCAAATATACCCATTGCAAGAAAAATAGTTGCAATTTCTTTAATATACCAGCCATGCCCCATTACACCAATAACCAGGAAAACAATGGTAAACGTGAGCAGCGTTAAAATGAAGTATTGTACCGAATGCCGCAGCGTTAATGCTCCCATTACAATAAAAAGCACTGTTGCAACCGGGATGGCCGGAATATGGAATTGATTGTTCCCAATGGCAATTGTACTTTGTGGATTGAAAAAGGAGAAGAGTATTAATGAGGCAGAAATAATGGCCATTGCAAACCATGCTGCAGTAGGTTTTATTCTAGCTTCTTTAACTGCAGTCGTTTCATTTCGCGATCGCCAATAAGCATCATCTTCGTAAACAACAGATTTTGTGGGATCTTTTCTAATTTTGGCAGCGTATCTTAAAATATAGGCAAATCCAAAAAGGTTAATTACAGCCCACATGATAATGCGGTATTCCAATCCTGAAAATAGTGGAATATCTGAAAGTCCCTGGGCAACGCCAAGGGTAAACGGATTCAAAAAAGCACCTGCAAATCCCATCGCTGCAGCAACAAAACACAACGAAACGCCAACAATAGAATCGTAGCCCATTGAAATGGCAAGTGGTACAAAAATTATGGTGAAAGCAATGGTTTCTTCACTCATGCCAAATATGGCCCCAAACAGGCTGAAAATGGTCATGATACTGATTAGCACAATGTTTTGAACACCAATGAAGGCCAACAGTTTCGATTGTTCAAGCCGTTTTAAGCGTTTCAGAAATGAAAAGATTCCAATGTCGATAGATTTGCTGTCGTTAAGAATCCAAAACGAGCCGCCTATCATTAAAATCAATACTATAATATTTGAGGTTCGTAAAAAGCCGTCGAAGAAAGAAGAAAACACCTGCCAGGTTTGCAACTGACTATCGGTTTTATGGAATGATCCGTTTTTTATAATGCTACGCTCAACACCATTAACAACAACACTTTCGCGTTCAAATTCACCGCCGGGAATTAGCCAGGTTAGTGTTGCACAGATAAGGATCAGGAAAAATATAATTACGTACGTATGCGGAACTTTCTTTAACATATTCGAATGTTTAAAAAACGTAAGATAGCAATTTAGAATCATCAATCTTCATTTCATGAAATGAAAAATTCTTGAGCAAAAAACAAAAAGTTGTTCAACATTTCTTGATTTTAAATGTTGGGTTAGAATTGTATTTAAGGAAGAAAAATTAAAATGAACAAGAGGATTTTAGGATTGCTATGCGGCATTACAGCCGTTTTTTTTGTTTTGAATTTGAATGCTCAGGAAGACCACCATCATGATCACGAACATCACGATCATACTCACAATCACAAAACTGAAATTGGGTTTGGTAATTCAGCAGTTTATTTTTTCGGAGAGGAGGAATTGAGCTATGGAATGCATTTTCACGTAATACGTAATATTGGTCATTCGAATTTTGGTGTGGGATTGGCATACGAACGAATTTTCGATGAACACAAACACAATACTTTTGGAATCGTTGGTAGTTATACTCCCGTTGAGCGACTTCATTTTGCTTTTACACCGGGAATCGCTGTTGAAGGCAGTGACTGGGAAGAGAAGAACTTTGCGATACACTTTGAGACTGCATATGATTTTCAGGTGGGCGATATACATTTGGGGCCAATGGTAGAACTTGGTTACAACTTTGAGCATGTTCATCTGAGCATGGGAGTACACATTGGTTTTGGCCTTTAACTGGGGGTTCCCAGTTTTGATTAATAAATTATTCCGGAGAAGGAATTTGTAGGTTACGCCAAAAGGCGAATAAAAAAAGACCTTCAACTCAGAAGTTAAAGGTCTTTTTTTTTGACTGCTCAATATTTTACATTGCTACATTTTCCATCTCAAGAAACCAAATAATAGACGCCAGCCCGGCAGGAAGAATACCACCTGTGTGGTCGAGCCCTGCAAGAGGAACATAAAAAACCATATCGGGAGAAGCGCCACCAGCGATAAATTCTGCATACTTTTCTTCAGCAACAATTGGCGGAACATAACTATCGGCAGTACCATGAAATAACATGGTTGGAACTGTTGGTACAAAAGTAGGAACGCTGTTTTCTTCCAACATATCAAGTACCGGGGCGTAAGTAGTTTCTGTATTCCAACCACTAAGATAATCGGCTGTAAAAAGGTCGGCAATGGTTGTAGTCAACTCATTATTTAGCTCTTCGCCCGAACTTTGTCCATCAAACATGGTTGCAATTTTATCTGCGTAGGGCGCATTAAATACAGAAGTTATTGGTGTTGTTAAATTCAGTTTCAGATAGCTGTTAAAAATATAGGCCAGGAAATACGGCATTGGATATTCCTCCAGGCCAACAACATACTCGTTAAGTGTTACCAGGTTGTATGGACCTGCACTGCATGCACTTGCTTGTAAATCAAAATCAAAACCGGCGTCAGCCTCAATAGCTTGTTGCACTTGCATAGTTGCCCAGCCACCTTGCGAATAACCGGCAAGGTACAAATCATTATTCAACGAAATTTCTTCTTCATCATTAATAAATTCGCGAACGGCTTTCAGCATGTCGGTAACTGTTTGAACAGTCGATTCGCGGTGAAGATAGGGATGAAACATATCATCGGCTTCGCCAAATCCCAGGTAATCGGGCAGGGAAATAATAAAGCCGGTTGAGCCCATCATTTTAAGTATTCTGAAAAGGTCATTGCTGGTATCTACCGAAGGCGCTTTGCTGTGTAATGTGTTTGTTCCATTTTGGTAACTTAGAACAGGGTAATCACCGCTTACATCAGGAATGGCAACCACTCCGGAGGCATTAACTGTTTCGCCTTCAAAAGTGGTTTTATAGGTGATTTTATATACTTCAACTCCCGATTGAATGAGGTCTGATAGTTCAGCCAGTTCAGGATATTGCGAAGAGGCAATTGCAATTAAAAGATCGATTTGTGTTTTTGAATAAACTTCCTGTAGTTCAGCGTCAACCAAATATTCATTGCCTGAAACAGGTGTTTCAACATCGTCCATTGAATCATCGCATGACACAAAAACAAATGCGAATATGGAGATGTAGAATAGAAATGGAATGAGTTTTTTATTCATGGCTATGTGTTTTTTAAGCATTGTTTCAACCAAAAATAGACTAATTTTTGTTTACAATAAAGTTTTATTTGCCGTAATTGATGGTTACGTACCTAGTTAAATCTTTTGAGAGTATGAAAAAATGAATGACTTTCATTCGGGAAGATGTAAGAATATTAAATCGAAATTTGTTATAAAGTTCAGAATAGAAGTGAGGTTCCCAATGAATTTCTTATTTTAGGGAAACAGGAAACCTTAAATAAGTTCCAGCACTAAACAATACATCACATGAAGAAATTAATGCTATTTTTTTTATTCAGTTCGATTATTTCAGTCATTTGTGCTCAGCCCATAAAAATAATGTTGGTTACGGGTGGCCATAGTTTCGACACTGTTCAGTTCTTTCAACTGTTCGACCAAATGGATGAAGTTGACTATGAGCATTTTGCCCAGCCCGAGGCCAACAAGGCAATTGCAGATGGCCGTGGCGAAGATTTTGATGTGATGGTATTTTACGATATGTGGGACGAAATTTCCTCAGATCAGAAAGCTGCCTACCTGAAATTGACAAAACAAGGCAAACCTTTTTTGTTTTTGCACCATGCGCTTGTTTCGTATCAGAAATGGCCTGCATTTGAGGATATTATTGGTGGACGATACATTGAAGAAAATAAGAATATTCCTGAGGATGAATGGTCGGAATACGAGCACGACGTGTGGGTGTATTGTTCAATTGAAAATTATACACCCGTTACGGCTGGTTTCAGGGAGTTGCGATTTTTCGATGAGGTTTACGGAAATATACGAATTTCTGATGATGTAAAACCTTTGTTACAAACCCGGCACCCTAAAAGTGCTGAATACGTAGCCTGGGAAAATAGGTACAATGCATCAACAATCGTTTACATTCAACCGGGGCATGATAAACGAACCTACGAAAATGAAGATTACAGGAAGTTGCTTTTTCAAGCTATCCGGTATTTAAATACTTTTAATAAATAAAACACTTCAACCCAAACAGGTTTTTCTTGATTTACCTTCGTAATTGTGGCCGTTGTAGTTACATCTCGAACACTCACCTTATTTTGACACAGTAAAAATCAGTCATATATTTCTATCATTTGCTGATACTGTTAGGAATTAAGCTTCATTTTATATTATATTTGCCTCAAACTGTAAAAAATACAATAAGTAAAATACATTTTATTTCATCTAATGCAAAAACTAATTATTTCATTACTTCTAATGGGTATTATTACCGTTTCTTGTCAAAAAGACAACAAAACTAAAACTTCAGAAGCTGATTCAGCTATCGACACGAAAGTTGAAGCTTTATTGGCAAAAATGACTCTAATTGAAAAGATTGGTCAGTTAAACCAGTACTCTTCCCGTTGGGAAATGACCGGACCTGCTCCTGAGAGTGTTGATTCTATGGCACTTTACAACATGATCAGAGAGGGAAAGATTGGCTCGATGCTAAATGTTACCGGCGCAAATGCTACCCGCAACATACAAAGTTGGGCGGTTGATAGCAGTCGACTCGGAATCCCTTTAATTTTGGCTTACGACGTAATTCATGGTTACGAAACTATGTTTCCGATACCGTTGGCCGAGGCTGCCAGCTGGGAACCTGAGCTGGCAAAAAAATCGTCGCGAATTGCAGCTGTTGAAGCTTCAGCAGTTGGTTTGCACTGGACTTTTGCCCCGATGGTGGATATTGCTCGCGATGCCCGTTGGGGGCGTTTTATGGAAGGTTCGGGCGAAGATCCGTACCTGGGAGCTAAAATGGCTTATGCGCGTGTAAAAGGTTTTCAAGGCGATGATCTTTCGGATGAAACGACAATTGCAGCCTGTGCAAAACACTTTGCAGCCTATGGTTTTATCGAATCGGGCCGCGATTACAACGTGGTTCAAATTGGAAATCCAACGTTGCATAATATCGTTTTTCCTCCTTTTAAAGCTTGTGTCGACGCAGGTGTGGCAACTTTTATGAATGCTTTTAATACCATTAATGAAACACCTGCAACGGCCAGTTCATATTTGCAACGCGATATTTTGAAAGGCGAATGGGGATTTGATGGTTTCGTTGTTTCCGACTGGAATTCGATTGGTGAATTGTTGCCACACGGAGTGGCTGCCGACAAAAAGGAAGCCGCATATAAAGCAATTACCGCCGGTTCGGATATGGATATGGAAGGTTACGCTTACATTAATAACCTCGAAGATTTAGTTAACGAGGGTAAAGTTGATGAAGCGTTAATTGACGATGCAGTGCGCCGTATTTTAAAAATTAAGTTCAAGCTTGGATTGTTCGACGATCCATATAAATATTGTAATCCTGAGCGCGAAAAAACTGTAATGCGTTGCGACGAGCACCTTGCTGCAGCAAAAGAAGCCGCAAAAAGAAGTATTGTTTTATTGAAAAACGAAAACAAGCTATTGCCACTGAAAAAGGATGGTTTAAAAATTGCTGTTATAGGCGAGTTGGCTGAAAGTAAAGATGTACCGCTCGGCAGCTGGAGAGCAAAGGCCGTTACCAACTCTGCTGTTTCATTGCTTGAAGGAATGAAAAATACAACCGGAAGCTCTAAAATTAATTTTGCCAAGGGACCGGATTATACCGAAGGTTTGCGTTCGTTTACCACCGAATTAAAGATCAATACAACCGATAAAAGTGGAATGTCGGATGCCAGATCGTTGGCTGCAAGATCTGATGTGGTGGTAATTGCATTGGGCGAAGATTGTTGGCAGTCTGGAGAGGGGCGTAGCCAAACCGATATTTCCATGAAAGGATTTCAGCAGGAGTTGTTGGAAGAAGTTTGTAAAGTGAACAAAAATGTTGTAGTAGTGCTGATGAATGGTCGCCCGATAGAGATTAACTGGATGGCTGAAAACGTTCCGGCAATTGTAGAATGCTGGCACCTCGGGTCTGAAGCAGGAAATGGTATTGCAGAGGTACTTTTTGGAGATTACAATCCAGCGGGAAAACTACCGGTATCTTTTCCAAAGGCAGTTGGTCAGCAGCCACTGTATTACAACCATTTTAACACCGGCCGACCTACAAATGGAGAAGGTAATGTATTCTGGTCGCATTACACCGACGAGAGCAAAGAGCCACTTTATCCGTTTGGTTATGGCTTGAGCTATACAACTTTTAGCTATTCCGATTTTGAGCTTTCTTCCAGTGAATTAACTAAAGGTGGCAGAATTGAGGTAAAAGCAACAGTTACGAATACAGGAGATGTTGCAGGAGAAGAAATAGTTCAACTATATATTCGCGATTTGGTTGGAAGTATTTCCCGTCCGGTAAAAGAGTTGAAAGGTTTCGAGAAGATAAAGCTGGAACCCAAAGAGTCGAAAGTTGTAAGTTTTGAGATTACAACAAAGGATTTGGAGTACTATGGTGCTTCAGGAGAATGGAAAGCTGATCCGGGAGAGTTTAAACTTTGGATTGGACCTAATTCAGCTGAAGGGCTCGAAACTTCATTTATTTATAATTAGATAATTTTTATTAAGCGCATATTAAGGGCGGTTTCAATTTTAGATTGAACCGCCTTTTTTTGTGGAATAAACGTCGTTTTCAGAACAAATTAACAGTAATCATAACATTTTTTAACATTTCGGCAAAATGTAGGGTGTAGGTATAGTGCATTTTTTAGTTAATTTAGCGAACGATAAAACCACTATAACTTGCATATTATGAAATCATTGAGCAAGTTAATCCACAAATCAAGTATGACGTTTTTGCCAACCCATTATCCGGTTCATTTTTACGGAATGCCAGATGGTAAAGTATATTTATGCTTTGCACGGTTTTATGAAATGGGTTTTGAGAAGTCCGATCTGGAGTTTGTTTTTGCCCGGCACAATGATTTCAGTTATGATTATGACAACGAGATTTTAATTCCCAATTCAGAGTTCAGAGCGCCGGTATACAACGAAATGGTAGATAATCCGGACCCCAATATTACGATTCTTGAAGTTCGGAAAGATGTTCAATCGTATGTGGAAGCCATTGATTATATCTCAGTATTGTACAAATCAAAATTGTTGATCGCTTCAACATTAAAACGAACTGGCAAAGAACGAGATGACGTTCATATTGGTGTTTAGGTTGTAACTCCTTTATTCAGATAATTTTATTCTCACCTTCAAAACAAAATTGCAGCTTCATAGCTTAATCATTTTGGCTACACAATTGCGAAAACCTTAAGGAAATTTAAGATTGTTACGACATCTTTTTCCTTCAAAAATCGTATGATTACAGAAATATCAACTCACTTATGCACAAGATTTATCATGAGAAGGATTAATCGTTAATTGTAACTGAGTTGTTAGCTGAACGAGAAAATATTGAAATAAAACATGATGCTGATTTTTTAACTGAATTACGCAGAATTGTATTGAATAATTTAACCAACGATGACTTTAGCGTTAGAGACTTGGCCCAAAAGGTCCGCTTAAGCAGATCGCAATTACATCGCAGGCTAAAAGCCAATACAGGATTGTCGGCAAGTTGCTTTATTCGTGAAACACGTTTAATACGAGCCAGCGAATTGTTGCTTGCAAATAACAAAACCATTTCAGAAATTGCCTACATGGTTGGCTTCGGAAGTCCAAGTTATTTTAATAAATGTTTTCACGATTATTTTGGGTACTCACCTGGCGAATTTAAAAAGCAACCAAAAGCTGCACAATCCAAAAGCTTTTTTAAAACAAGTTACAATTGCAAAGAATTTCGGACGAATAAATACATTCCATTCCCTTTTCTCGTGCTTTTTATGGTTATAATCATTGTCCTCATTCTTTTGTTTCTAAGTCTTTTTTAGAGTTACCTGCAGAATACGTACTAATAAGTTAGTTGGAGTATTCTATTTTACTTTCTGGCCTTAAGACCTAATACTATTTTGATTATGACTCAGCTGGTCTAAATTTAGGCTGATGAGACATAGTTTAAATCATTGTGCATAATTTAAATAATTTGGAAACATATGTAACAAATACAACATAGTTATAAGAGTAAACTCTCGTAATTGGTGTAACTTGAAACTTAAAAGTTTCTGATTAGGAAAGGAGGGAAAATACGTGCAGAAACCAGTATATTAATGTTAATTAAAGACCATTAAGCCATGAAAAAATTATTATTTACGTTGCTGGCAATTTGTATGTGTTTGCTGGCACTCGGTCAAAACGATATCCCAAATTTAACCAGAGATATTGATGAAGTGGAGATTTCTCCACCTGCTTTTACAGGTATTACAAACTATATTGACCTTGCTTCTATTGATGCAAATTATTTACAACATTATCTGATATCCCACATCGAATACCCTGATCAGGCTGTAACTTGCGGTAACGAAGGTACAGAGGTGATAAAGTTTAATGTAAATGCACTTGGTCAGGTAACTAACATCGACATTGTTAATGGAGTATGTCCGGCAATTGATGATGAAATTGTAAGGGTTCTTGAATCAACAAATGGAATGTGGAAACCAGGGAAAAAAGATGGTATACCAGTTACTATGGAGCAAGAAGTTTCAGTAGTCTTTTCATTGGAAGATAATCCTGAAAAGGTAACTGAGAAGTTTCTTAAAGTTGCAACTTCATGCTTCACAAAAGGTAATGAATTGTTCTATTTAAAAGGAAAGTCAAAAAGAGCAGAGCGTCTTTATTCTCATGGAATTAAATACATGCCATATGATCAAAGTCTGCTAATAATGCGCGGACTTTGCCGGTATGAAAGAGGAAACCATGAAGGTGCAAGGGAAGATTGGACTCGTTTATTTGAACTGGGAACACTTGATTTGAACACAGAATTCTATGCCCAGGCAGAAAAATTAGAAGCGTACAAAGCTTTTGTGGCAATGTTGGAAGAAAAGTAGGCGATTAATCAATGATTATCAATGCATGAACGTAAATAGCCCGGATATCCATTCCGGGTTTTTTTGTCAACATTATTTCAAAACAGAACCTGGTTGATACCGACTTAAAATTAACCGGGTAAGGTGTTCTGTAAAAAATACTGAGAGGTAAATAGGGAAATTGCTGAAAATATGACAAAATGAACATATTTATTTGTGTAAATGAAAAAGAATTATTTTATTTGCTCTTGATA
The DNA here is from genome assembly GCF_963677565.1 of uncultured Draconibacterium sp. NCBI lineage: Bacteria > Pseudomonadati > Bacteroidota > Bacteroidia > Marinilabiliales > Prolixibacteraceae > Draconibacterium > uncultured Draconibacterium sp. The sequence continues at coordinate 2,518,898 of NZ_OY781981.1, forward strand.
GGTCGTTCAGACCTATTGTGTGTTTGGGGGTTAACATTAATAAGGGCAGTTGATGAACTGCCCTTTTCTTTTTCCCTATTCTTAAAATACTATTTAAACTGGTTGTTGTCGTAATTTTAATCATTTACGCATTTTTATTTATCGCAATCCTTTCTTATGATCAGGAAATAAAAACTGAGTGAACTATCAGCTATTTGCTGAAAAAAGCTGAAATAGCAGGGAGTTTAGAGGTTTTTACTTTTCAAATTCATACTTTTGATGATGTAAGATCAAAGCGATCGAAAGTGTTAGGTTTTAAAAGTTAATTAATGAAAATGTTTTTAAAACGGTTCACACAAATTAAATAAGGCACAATTCTTTTACATCTTACAAAGACGTAAGAACATATAAAAAGGCAACTGTTGAGTTGCCTTTTGTTTTATATATACGTTCGAAGGTTACATTATTCATATCATAGAGAATATTTCAATTCTATTTTATCATCGTAATCAGATCTAATCAAAAATTTACACGAATGTACACTTTAGTTAGTAGTACTTTTAATATCAGTTTTGGGTTATTTTGGGTTCTATTTGAGAAAAATGTCCCAAAACGGGAAGGGTGCTAAAGTGTTTGGCATTGCTAAGTGTAACAAAACCAGTGTTTTATGATTTTGGCCTGAAGGTTGTTTAAATAATAGCAAATTAGGAAAATAAAAATATAGGGTTTGTATAACAGGGTAGAACGACTTCTAATTTGATTGGTTCTGTATAAAGGGGTTTGTAAATTATCAATCATCATTAAAAAGCGTCCATAGGTTCTACCCTTTCTTCTTTTTACGATCAAAACATTATGTAAACAAATATCGTGTTCACAGTTTCGAATTAGGTTTCGAAATATTTTGAATAGCAAGAATAAAAAAACCGTTCATGAAATGAACGGTTTTAGTTTTTACAAACCACTTTAAAAAGCGTACTGAAAAAGATGAACCACTCAACAGCGGTGCACTTACAGTATTTTTAGTATTTTTTGATTTTGCGTCCTGAGATAAAAGTACAATAATATTGTAAACAATACGGTGCGAAAACAGAGATTCAGGATAAATGACTTTCAATGTCAGAAATCATGAATACATCCATCAGTTTTCAATACCTCACAATTTCAAATGTATGAGTAAGATCAGTATTTAACTGATTTTGTGGGGTTTTTTGCAGCAGTATATTTTTCCCCTCTATATCATCTGAGAATATATTATTCGTCACTTTTATATTCTTACAATATTCAAAACTGAAGTTGTATTGCCGATCGTGGAATGGGCTAATATCAGAACTCTTGTTTATTGTATTATTTTGAAATACTAATCCATCAACTGACAGGGCATAAATTAAAGGAATGTCGAATGGGTAAAACCGGTTATTCTGAATGCTAATATTCTTGTGGTAGGGTAGAGACTGTTCGTTGATTTTTGGGATAGAAGGAAATACAGAAATAATTGCCTCGCACAAGCTATAAGTACTGGAGTTGCAGTATGAGTTAAATGTATTGTCGAACACTTTAACATCGCTTACTCCATTGGCTTGTCTCTCAGTATCCGAAACACCGGCAATGAGAACTGCACTTCCGCTTGTTTCAAACATATTGTTTTGAATCTGAACTTTGTCAGCACTTGTTAGAACAATCCCACTTCCGCGGCAACTGTTGAATGTATTTTGTTTGATAGCCACTTCCGTTGCATGACTTCCATTTTCTTTAAGTTCCTTTACTGCCTGACTTTCAGATGTACTCTTATTGATAATTGCGTTGGAAATAACCAGTGCATCACTCGTTAATCCCTGAAATGTTGAGTTCTTCACGACTACTTCGCCTATACAGCCTGATAACTGAAGACCTTCTGCTAATCCGGAGAAATAGCGATTTTTAGAACGGTTTGGAATAGCCTGATAGCGGTCGATGATCAAATTTTTACAGTGATTTGCCATTATACCAGGTCCTACGGCATGATATAATCTCAAGTTATTTACTTCAACGTTTTCAGACTCGTGGATAAAAACACCTGCATGTGAGGCTTTTGCATGACTCATCACAAGGTAATTCCCAATTTGGGGCTTGCGTTCGAAACTAAAGTGTAGCCTAACAATTCCGGGCATGGTAGGTTCGGCGTGGTAGGCATTCCAATGGTCTCCCAAGCATGGTGTACCACCGGTTTGAGGCACAATAAACCGCCCTTTTCTATCAAATTCAAGTGTGCTGTTCCACTCGTTTTGCTGGCCATTTCCTATCTCGAAAAATATTTTGCCATCAACAATACGATAGGGTGATTCTCTTGGGTCGAGACCAATATCCATATAATGTTCAGTTACGCGTAACACTTCGGCCTGTGCTATGAATGGTTGCTCCCAATCGATAGTCATATTTTTCAGCGTAATATTCTGGCAATTGTCGAAAGTAAATGGTTGCATTTCCTGGTGAAAAATCAAATGGCTACCTCTTCCGTCGATCACCAGGTTTTTAATATTCTCAAAATGAAAGGCACAAACCTTCGGATTTTCATTTGTAGTATTCGCCTCGTAATACACCTTTGTTTTGCATCCATCCGGATAAAAATGGTAGGTACCGGTTGAGAATACCAATATTTTTGGTTGATCTGTTTTTAAGTCGTCAAGCGCTTTGTAGAATTGTTTTATGGCATTCTTCTTCCTGGTTTTGTATAAACCGTAATCTTTCAGAAAAATGTAGGTCGTGTCGTTTGGTGCATTTAATTCGGTGGCTTGTGCAGAAAAAATAAACAGACCTAAAAAAAGTATAATGAATATTCCCGTTTTCATTCTATAACGATTTTCTGCAAGATACTATTTTGTGGTTTTACCTTCATACATCGATTGGAAAACTTCATCAACCGGTTCCCAAAGTTCTATTTTGTTATTATCCGGATCGAGGATATGCACAAACTTTCCGTATTCATACGATTCAATTTCATCGCAAATGGTTACACCGGCTTCCTTTAGCTCGGCAACCAACTTTTCAATATTTTCAACCCTGTAGTTCACCATAAATTCTTTGTCTGAAGGTTGAAAATAGTCTGTGTTCTCTTTAAACGGACTCCAAACCGAGTAAGCTTTTTCATCCGGTGTGTCCGATTTCCTGAATTCAAATACCGACCCATATTCGTTTGTTACCAGTCCCAGATTTTTGTTGTACCACTCTTTCATTTGCTCCGGATCTTTTGTTTTAAAGAAGATTCCGCCGATGCCTGTTACTTTTTTCATATGTTGTTTTTTAGTTGCCGAAAGAGAAATGTTACTGATAACCACTTTACAATAAAAGCATGGAGAAAGAAAAAAGTTTATGTTGAAGGTTATTATTTTATGTCTGGATTCTGGAATAAATAAGGTTGATTAGAAAAGCTTGCAAACTTCCTTTATGCTTTTTAGTTTAATCCAGTTCGGATGTTCTTCCACTTCTTTGGTTTTTTCGTGAATCCAGGTAATGTGGAACGGAATGTGAATCCCAAAACCACCTAATTCCAGTACCGGTTCAATATCTGATTTATAGGAATTCCCGATCATCAAAAACTCTTCCGGTTTAATTTCCAGGTGCTTTATGAGCTTTTTGTAATCGGCTGTATTTTTATTACTCATTACTTCCACATGATGAAAGTATTTTTCAAGTTTCGATTTTTGTAGTTTTCGTTCCTGGTCGAGCAAATCGCCTTTGGTTGCAACAATTAATTTGTAGCCTTTTTCTTTCAGGTACCCGAGGGTTTCAATAACGCCGTCAAGCAATTCCACCGGCTGATTGATCTGTTTTTTACCCAGTTCAATAATCTGCTCTAATGTATGCTGTGGTACTTTATTTCCAGTGATTCTTAGTGCCGTTTCAATCATCGAAAGCACAAATCCTTTGGTGCCGTAACCGTATTCTTCAAGGTTTTGCATTTCGGTGGCAAAAAGCACCTCCATGGTTTCATCCGATGTGCTGAAATCTGATAACAAAGCACAAAACTTTTTCTCCGTTTCACGAAAGAATGTTTCGTTTACCCAAAGGGTGTCGTCGGCATCGAAGGCAATTACTTTAAAGTTGGTTTTCATATTTTTATCTTTCGCAGATTTCACTGAAAACGCTGAGTGTAAACCAGATGTGTTTTAGAGTGCTAAATTCACTACAGTAATTCCCGCGCCGCCAAAGTCAACATGTTCGTCTTTGTAGCTGCGCACCATTGGCTCCGAGCGGAGGTAATCGCGTATGCTTTGTTTTAAAATCCCGTGTCCTTTTCCATGAAGAATACGAAGTTGACCTGCCTCAAACATAATGGCCTCGTCAATAAATTCTGTAATGTTTGAAATCGCTTCTTCCACCCGTTGCCCGCGAATATCAATCTCTGGTTTAAAACTCAAACGGCGTTCTGAGAATCCTGCACTAAGCACCGATGCTCGTCCACCACGGTTTTTATCCAGTTTTTTAGCCTCGTTATTACTTATGCGTTCCAGGTTTTTACTTGGCATTGTTGTCATTAGCTGGCCAAAAGCAACCACAGCATTTTTCTCGTTAATTTCAATGAGGTCACCAATGGTATCCTGTCCCTTAATACGTACTTTGTCGCCGGGACGCATTTCTATACTTTTCTCCAGCTTTTCTTTCGAAATCGGTTTTTTCGTTTCCTCAGGACGGTGTTTATTTCGGTTATCTTCGCGCCTGCGCAGTTTTTCCATTTTTTTAGATATCTGCGAATCATTGCCCGTTATTTTGCGATCGATATCTTTTTTCAGATCACCCAGTTTGGAGCGTGCCTCTTTCGTTTTTTCCTTATCGGCCTGTGCCTTTTTTATTTCCTGTATGGTGTTTTCAATTCGTTTGTTAACACCTTTCAATAAAGCATCGGCTTCTTCTTTAGCTTTTTTCAGAATCTCTTTGCGCTGCTTTTGTATTTCCTGCAATTCCGACTCATAGGTTTCCGCTGTGTCGTCAAGAATTTTTTCCACTTTGCGAATCTTCATCCGTTTGGTTTCCCAGTAGCGTTTATCGCGGTTAATCTTGCGCAGATTGCGGTCGAAATCGATATGGTCTTTTCCCACTTTCTCGGTAGCTTGTTCCAGAATATCTTCCGGTAATCCAATTTTTCGGGCAATCTCGAAAGCAAACGAACTGCCGGGTTTGCCAATATCCAGTTTGAAGAGCGGATTCATGTGTTGCGAATCGTAAAGCATCGCACCGTTAATAATTCCTTCGGCCGACGATGCAAAGTGTTTCAGGTTGGTGTAGTGGGTAGTAATTACGCCAAAGGTTCGAAGTTGTGTCAGTTTATCCAGAATAGATTCAGCAATGGCACCACCCAGCATCGGCTCGGTTCCTGTTCCAAACTCGTCGATTAATATGAGTGTATTTTCGTTACAATTGCGCACAAAATGTTTCATGTTCATCAAGTGCGAACTGTAAGTACTCAGGTCGTTCTCCAACGACTGCTCATCACCGATATCAATAAAAAGCTGATCGAAAACACCGGTGCGGCTGGCTTCGTTTACCGGAATAAGTAATCCACATTGTAGCATGTATTGCAACAGCCCGGTTGTTTTCAGGCAAACCGATTTACCTCCGGCATTTGGCCCCGAAATCAGCAGGATATGTTTCTCGTCGGTGAGCTTTATATCGAGTGGGACAATTTTTCGGTTCTCCTTTTTTAGCGTTTTTAAAAGCAGCGGATGAATGGCGTGGTACCATTCAATTATCGGCTCCTCTTTGAATTCCGGCCTGATGGCTTCGAATTCAACAGCCAGCAAAGCTTTTGCCCGTATAAAATCCATCTCGCCCAGGAATTCGTATGAGTAGGCTAGTTCTTCCAGATAAGGCCGGATATCGTTGGCAAAATTGGTAAGTATTTTAATGATCTCGCGGCGCTCGGCATATTCCAGTTCGCGGATCTCGTTATTCATCTCCACAATTTCGTTGGGCTCAACATACGATGTTTTTCCGGTTGCCGATTCGTCGTAAACAATACCTTTTAGTTTACGTTTGTTGGCGGCTGCAACAGGAATCACAGCACGCCCGTCGCGAATTGAAACTGATGCATCATCTTCCACCCAGCCGTCTTTTTGTGCCTGTTTTAAAATGGCGTGCAGACGTTTCGACATGCTCGACTGCATGTTTAAAATACTGCGGCGTGTTTGTGCCAACTCGGGCGATGCATTGTCGCGGATCTTTCCAAATTTATTGATGATCACATCAATGCGGTCGTAAATGTATGGAAACACCTGCACGCGCGAAGTTTTTTGCTTCAGAATAGGGAAGACTTCATCTTCCTGTTTCGAAAAGAAATTGACGATGGCACGTACAGACTCCAGCGAACGTTTCAGGTCAAACAATTCTTCGGGTTCGAGGAAGCGACCTTCCAGGCGAATTTTTTGTAAAGCCTCGCGCAGATCGTAAAAATGCGTGGCCGGGAAACTGTCGAATTCGCGGATGATTCGGCAAAACTCATCCACTTCATTCAGTTGTAACAAAATGGTGTCGTGCGCTGTTTGAAAATGCATTTCCTGCACCCACTCTTCGCCCATGGTGCTGATGCACTTGTTGGTGAGCATTTCGCGAATACGCTCGAACCCAATTTTTGCCTCGAAATTATTTGGATAAATGTTTTGCATAGCCTTTTCTTAATCAGCTGCAAAAATACAGTTTTCAAATTTCTCTCGCAAAGGCGCAATGACGCTAAGTTTTGAAATACATTAGCCATGTAGTACACAGTAGAGATTACAATTTGACAGTTTAAGAATTTGTCAGTTCAATAATCCATCTCAATCTTCAAAAATCTTACTTTGGGGCTATGTCTCGCAATACTACATGTTTAATTTTGCGCCGGTAGTAGGTGTACGAAATGTGAATTAACCCGTCAGTTGTTTGAATAATACACGGATAGCTGAATTCGCCTTCCGGTTCGTCTTCCAAATGTATGATGGTTTGCCACGATTTTCCGTCGGTGGAATAATACAGATCGAGTTTGTTTCGTCCGGCTTCCCACGAATCGCCACTTGGCAGCGGATTATTTACCAGTAATTTTGCGCCCGATTGCAGCGTAATAGCATCAATTCCGGAATTGGGATGAGGTATAGTTGTTGGCTGGACTTCGGACCATGTTTTTCCCTCGTCTTCCGACCAGCTTTCCATCACCACATTTTGGTTGCTTCGTAAAAGCGCCTGGATACTTTCATCGGGATAAACCAGCAAAGTGGGTTGAATTACTTTAACCGAATCGGGTGACGGTATGGCAATTTTTGTCCAGGTTTGGCCACCGTCAGTCGATCGTTCAATGTGCGATTTCCATAACTCATGACTTTCTTCGGTACTCGACGGGCTGATGATGACACCGGATTTTAGTTGAATCGGTTTATTCCGTATCGGGCCAAGAATTCCGTTCGGTAGTTTTTCGGGTGCCGACCATGTTTTTCCTTCATCGCCTGAGTGCATAACCATTCCCCACCAATCGTTTGGGCTCGGTCCAACTTTGTAGAAAAGATCGATTTTGTTGTTTGCGTTTCTGAACAGAACTGGATTCCATGTAGGAAACGAGGTTGTGTCAACTTTGCCATCAGCCACTTTGTGTGGCTTCTGCCATTCCCCGTTTGCAAAAGCAGCCGTGTAAATACCAACTTCCGGATGACGTTCGTAAGGGCTGCCAAAAAACGACAGCAGAAGTCCATCTTTCGTTTCAATAATCGACGAAGCATGACACTGAGCGTATTGTGTTGTATCTGAAATATAACTTTCGGAAACAACCTGAAAGTTTGTGCTTTTGTTTTGTTGGCAACTTGTTATTATGAACAAGGCAAAGCCTATTAATAAGAGTGAACTTTTCATAAACCAAATGTCTTAATTTTCTTCTTATTGAAAAAGGATGTCATCTTTCGAAAGATGACATCCTTTTTTCGTTTATATAACCAAGGTTGTTTTTATTGAAACTATCCTTTCGGAACTTTTTCTCCCGGGAATCGTTTGGCATATTCCACCCAGAAAAGTTTCACTTCGCTCTTCATTTCTTTTGAAAGCGAAAGTATACCGATAAGGTTAGGAATTGTCATTAAGGCGATCGTAATTCCCGAAAGTGTCCAGATAATTGTGGTGTCGGTAAACGATGCCAGGAAAAATCCGATAACATAAACAATGCGGTACCACACTTCGCCTTTCACACCAAATAAATAGGTAACCGCCCGGCCGCCGTAATACGACCAACTAATGGCCGTTGAAAAGGCAAACATCAGCAGACCGATGGAAACAATGTATTTTCCGTAATCGCCAAACCAACTGCGGGTAAATGCAATTGTAGTGAGTGGCGCACTGTGCATCAATGATTTTCCTTTTAAGGCCAGACTTGCCGGATTTGGGCTGTCAGGACTTCTGTCGATTTTACCGTTCGTAATTTTTATTTCGCCGCTGTATGGTTGATCGCCATCTAAAACTTTAATGTCTTCGGCTACCGAACGGGCGTGTAAAATAGTCGGCTGGTTAATGATTTCGCCGTTTTGTACCTGAAGAGTATTGTTGAACATCGTCAAATCAGCTTTTCCAACCAGGTAATTGTGTAATTGATCAACGTCGGCTTCCGAAGTTTCAGAATAAGTGTCGGCAAGAACAACAATGTCAGTTTCCTGGAAAAGATTTTCATGTTTCTCGGTCCAGACTCCCGATGATAACAGCACCAATCCTGTTAAAGTACAAATAATAATAGTATCGATAAATGGCTCCAGTAATGCTACCAAACCTTCAGAAACCGGTTCATGGGCACGTGCCGCGGCGTGGGCAATTGGCGCCGATCCCTGACCGGCTTCGTTAGAGAACAAACCACGATTAACACCACGGTTAAAGGCAAAAGCGATACTTCCGCCAAGGAACCCGCCAACAGCTGCCGAGCCCGAGAAAACATCACCAAAAATGGCAGCAAGAGACGGAATAATATTTTCGTAATTGTAAGTAATAACAGCTATGGCGCCAATAAAATAAACGATTGCCATTAAAGGTACCAGGCGCGATGTAACATTGGCAATACGCTTAATACCTCCAACAATTACCAACCCTAAAAGTATGGCCAGTACACCGCCACTTACCATATGGTTAATCCCAAAGGTTTCGAACAGCGAGTTGGAGATACTGTTAATTTGTGGCAGGTTTCCGGTACCAAACGACGAAAGGATGGTTGCAACGGCAAAAAGGCCTCCGAGGAAAGTTCCGGTTTTTAATACCTTGTTGTTCTTCAACGGAATGTTCAAGCGTTTTTTCATGAAATACATCGGACCACCGGCAATCGATCCGTCGGCAGCTTTATCGCGATATTTATGCGATAGGGTAACTTCCACAAATTTGGTGGTCATACCCAGTGCGGCTGTTACCAGCATCCAGAAAAGTGCAGCCGGACCCCCCAGGTGAATCGCCAAAGCCACACCGGCAATGTTTCCGGTTCCTACCGTTCCCGACAAGGCTGTTGTTAAAGCCTGAAAGTGCGAAGTGTCACCTTCGTCGCCTTCTTTATCGAATTTTCCCGTTACAATCCGTAGTGAATGTTTTAGGTAGCGGAACTGTGGAAATTTCAGGTAAATGGTAAAGAAAATACCGGTTCCGAGTAATAAAAATACAAACCATTGCGAGCCTCCAATATGCCCGTCAATGATGGAAAGAATTTCATTGAGTTTGTTCATTATGTGCAGTTTTTTATCGTTGAATTCTTTATTCATCAGGTAACTCATGAACTCGCATGGCTGAAAATTTTTCTCTGAAAGGGTGGCATTAGTGCATGCTCGTTTCAAAAATCGGGCTAAAAATAGCAATCCTGTTCAATTTGTTAAAAAATGCAGGTTTTTATTTTTAAAATGTTATTAATTCTTGAGAAAAGTCATCTTTTGTGATCGTGGTCCGAAGGGTTGTATTGAACTTAACATTGTTTATTATTTTTTTAATTTCCTTCTTGGAAATATGGAAACCGATTGGTTTTTGTCGTAATTTCGCATTAGCAACTTAAAACAATTAATCATGCTACCAAAATTTTTATTAGCCGACAATTCACTGGAAACTCCGGATACTATTTTTGTTGTGCACACCGAAACACCACGTTTTATTGTTGAAGCCGATATTGATGATTTCTGGAATAACCAGGAAATTCACTGGTTAGATGGAGAACCTGGAGACGAGAAGTTTATTACGGAGTTGGTTGAAGCAGCTGAAGAGTTTTTGGAAAAAGAATTTGAAAATGAAGAGTTGTTGGCTGAAGACGACGATGAAGAATAGAGAATCTGTGCAGATTTGCTTCTAGTCGTTTTCGTTAATACGTCAGAACTGGAGAATTATGACATCAAAACGTTTATATCGTTCGCAGAATAAAGTACTGGGAGGAGTTTTGGCAGGTTTTGCCGAATATTTTTCGGTTGACGTGGTTTTGGTACGCGTAATATATGTGCTTTTATCGCTTTTTTCTGCCGGTTTTCCTGGATTGCTGGTTTACATTATATTTTGGGCAGTAACACCCGAAAAACCTTTCAATCCTTATAATTCCGACACTAATTCGTAAGCTCTTCAAACGAAAGATCCATGAGTGGGAATTTTTCCCATCCGTTAAAATCGTAATGCCACCATTCAGTACTAATCACTGAAAAACCAAAATGAGCCATAACGCCAATAAGAATGGCGCGGTTTTGTAATGCTGATTCAGGCAGGTCAATATAAGTAGAATGGGCTTTTTCTGAAAAATCATCAAATGCTGTGGGCATTACAAGCTCTTGTTTTGTGGCTAAATTCACCAGCGAAACATCAACCGCACAACCCCGGTTATGACGCGAACCGGTTTTCGGATTCGCAACAAAATGAGTGTCCGGATACACGTCATAAAATTTAAGTGTTGCCGCATATGGGCGATAAGCATCGTAAATTTTTAAACCAAGATTCAGACTGGCCAGCGAATCCTGAACAAGTTGTAAGGCCGCTGCAACCGGTTTTCGGGCGTAAGCTTTTGGCGACTGGTAAATCATCTCACCGGTAAAGTTATTTGCGGTGGCGTAGCGGATGTCTATAACTACGTTGTCGATCACTTTTTCTAGGTCAACCAGTTCCATTGTTGCATCCTCATTAACCTGTTTTTTGTATTCTTTTACCGAATTTACCAGCGGCAGGTTGTACGGATTTCTGTGTTCGGTTTTGTCTTTTGTTGCGCACGAAAACAGCAGCGCTGCAACCAGAAAAAATAGTAGTGTTTTGGTTGTTTTCATCGTTTATTCCTGTTCTACGCCTTTTAATGATAACTGAATACGCTTGCGCGGAATGTCGAGATCTTTTACCCGCACTTTAACATGTTGGTGTAGTTTTACAATTTCGTTTGGATCGGAAATAAAACGATCGGCCATTTCCGAAACATGAATCAGCCCCGATTCTTTAATTCCCACATCAACGAAAGCGCCAAACTTGGTAATGTTGTTTACAATTCCGGGTAGTACCATGCCAACCTGCAGATCGGTGATGTTAAAAATACCATCGGCAAATTCAAAAACTTTAATCGGTTTTCGTGGATCGCGACCCGGTTTAAGTAACTCATTTTTTATGTCGGTTAGGGTGGGGAGGCCAACTTCGGCAGTTACATAATTTTTAAAATCTATTTTCGAAATCAGCTCTTCATTTCTAACCAGGTCTTTTACTTCGCACTTTAAATCCTTGGCAATTTTCGATACAATTTTGTACGATTCAGGATGTACACCTGAGTTATCCAGTGGATTTTTTGCATCGGGAATACGCAGGAAACCCGCCGCCTGTTCAAATGCTTTTGGTCCCATTCGTGGCACTTTTTTCAATGCGTCGCGCGATTCGAACAATCCGTTTTCTTTCCGGTAAGTAGTAATATTCTCGGCCAACTGCGGACCCAAACCAGAAATGTAGGCTAGCAAGTGTTTGCTGGCGGTATTTAAATTAACGCCAACAGCATTTACACTTAGCTCGACTACAGAATCGAGACTGCTTTTCAATTGTTTTTGATCAACATCGTGCTGATACTGTCCAACGCCGATACTTTTCGGGTCGATTTTTACCAGTTCGGCTAATGGATCCATTAATCGGCGGCCAATAGAAATGGCACCACGCACGGTAACATCGTATTGTGGAAATTCCTGGCGAGCCACCGATGAGGCGGAATAAACCGATGCTCCATCTTCACTCACCACATAAACCCTGATCTCGCGATTGTAGCGCAGCTTTTTTATAAAAGCTTCAGTTTCGCGACTGGCCGTTCCGTTTCCAATGGCAATGGCATCAATCTGGTACATTTCCACCATCGACGTAACTTTTTTAGCTGCCATTTTACGCTGTTCCTGCGGTTTATGAGGGTATATATTTTCGTTGTGCAAAAGGTTTCCCTGTTCATCGAGGCAAACCACTTTACAACCGGTGCGGTAACCCGGATCGATGGCCAATGTTCGTTTTTGCCCTAGCGGAGGTGCCAGCAACAATTGTTTCAGGTTTTCGGTAAACACATTTATGGCTTCGGCATCGGCTTTCTCTTTCGATAAATTGGCAAATTCCGTTTCTATCGATGGCTGGATGAGGCGTTTCAAACTGTCTTTCACCGCAAGTGCCACTTGTTCTGAACTGTCGTTGTTGCCTTTTACAAAAAAACGTTCCAGGTTTTCCAGCACCCGCTCTTCATTTGGAGAAATAGAAACGCGCAGGAATCCTTCGTTCTCGCCACGGCGCATGGCAAGCAAGCGGTGCGATGGGCATTTTTTCAGCGGTTCGCTCCAATCAAAATAGTCGCGGTATTTGGCAGCTTCTTCCTCTTTGCCTTTTATAATTTTAGAAGTGATAGAAGCACCAAGATCAAAACCTTTCCTGACAATATTCCTTGCACGTTCGTTTTCGCTTACCCATTCAGCAATAATATCGCGGGCACCTGCAAGCGCATCCTCAACCGAAGGTACTTCGTCGTTTAAAAACTGGTTGGCTCTGAACTCCGGATCGCGTTCCAGTTGTTTCATAACAATTTTTGCCAGTGGTTCCAGTCCTTTTTCGCGGGCAATGGTTGCTTTGGTGCGGCGTTTTGGTTTGTACGGCAGGTAAATATCCTCCAGTTCAACCGAATCAAAACAGTCTTCGATTCTCGATTTTAAATCGGGTGTTAACTGTCCCTGTTCGTCGATGGTTTTTAGTATTGTTTCTTTGCGTTTGGCTAGTTCTGCATATTTATCGTTCTGCTCCTTAATTTGTAGTACCTGTACTTCGTCGAGGCTACCGGTACGTTCTTTTCGGTAGCGCGAAATAAACGGAACAGTGGCACCTTCATTCAGTAAATTTATGGTGTTTAAAACCTGCGTGGTGTTCAACCCCAAATTGCGGGCAATAAGATCTATGGTAACGTTTTGCATATTTCCTTTTCTAAAATGGCAAAGGTAGGCAAGATGTTTTCAATTCAAAAGGAGTTGGTCAAACAAAAAAAGACTGCCGGCTAAACTAAACGGGCAGTCTCTTTTCAGTTAAAATTATAGGTATTTAAATTTTAGAAACTCATACCAATTGTGAAATTCATGCACGGGAGTTTTGATTTGTTATCGTTGCCGTTAGAATTGTTAAACTCAGCATCAACAAGGTATTGCCAGTAAATATCCGGATCATCATCGTATTCTAACTCGGGACTAATCGTATTAAACTCAATTCCAAGCATTAAAATTCCGTATCGAATGTTTAACCCGGTTGAGAATCCAAAATCAGCCTTGCTTAAGAAAAAATCTTCGGCATCATCGATCATATCGTCATAGTAGGTAACAAGGCCGGTGCCCCATGCGAAGTCTAATTTAGCGTAAATATCAAACTCCAGTTTGTCAACAGGGCTGTAGGTAAATGAAGGACCGACTTTTGATCCGGCACGGAAAACACCGATGTTTATATCGTATTCATTGTCGAAATTATGGAATGTGGCATAAAGGTAGTCGGCATTTATTCCAAAAGCCATATCGTCGCGATTAAGAATGCTTTTGATTAGAAAAATGGAGCCCAGTTCAAAATTAACTCCGGCTTTTGATTCAAATCCCAGATCGTTCCAATCTTGCTCTTGCAGTCCAAAATGCTTCCACGAAGGACTGGAGTATCCAACCCGGAAATAAAACTGATTGTCGAGTTGTTGCGCAAAGCCTATAAAAGAGGTGAAAATTAGTAGTAAGAAGATTGTTGCTTTTTTCATGATTGTAATTTAAATATATGGTTAAGTAAACTTGCTGATGATAAGATGTCTTTTTGTTTTTTTGTACAAGTTATGATAATCTGAATAAAAAAGAAAATAGCAATTTGTATGGAATGTTTTTGGTGGTTTAATGGCAATGCTAAAAGCTTTTTCTTTTTGCTTGTAAATCCTTTCATCTTTTCTGTTGTTTTTGCTATTTTTGCACCTCATTTTCAAAAAGAAGTAAAAGCATGTTTGAGAATTTAAGTGACAGGCTGGAGAAGTCCTTTAAGCTTCTTAAGGGACAAGGGAAAATCACCGAGATTAATGTAGCGGAAACGCTGAAAGATATTCGTCGTGCATTGTTGGATGCCGATGTGAACTTTAAAATTGCCAAAAAATTTACCGACGACGTAAAAGTTAAAGCTTTAGGGCAGGATGTACTTTCTGCTGTTAAGCCGGGGCAAATGATGGTAAAAATCGTAAAAGACGAGCTGGCTCAGTTAATGGGCGGTACTTTTACCGATATTGAACTTAAAAGTAAACCGGCAGTAATTTTAATGTCGGGGCTGCAGGGATCTGGTAAAACAACTTTCTCCGGAAAGTTGGCAAACATGCTGAAAAGCAAAAAAGGCCGTCATCCGTTGTTGGTCGCAGGCGACGTTTATCGTCCGGCTGCGATTGACCAGCTTAAAGTTTTGGGCGAGCAAATTAATGTGCCGGTTTATACCGAAGAGGGTAATATGGATCCTGTAAAAATTGCCAAAGCAGCCATTCAACAGGCAAAAGCCAACGGTAACGATGTGGTTATTGTGGATACCGCCGGTCGTTTGGCCGTTGACGAGCAGATGATGAACGAGATTGCTGCCATTAAGAAAGCGATCGATCCGGACGAAATCCTGTTTGTGGTTGACTCAATGACTGGTCAGGATGCTGTTAATACGGCAAAAGAATTTAACGACCGACTGGATTTTGACGGAGTTGTTCTTACTAAATTAGATGGTGATACCCGTGGTGGTGCTGCATTATCGATTCGCTCTGTGGTTGAAAAGCCAATCAAATTTGTTGGTACCGGCGAAAAAGTTGATGCGCTCGACGTTTTCCACCCCGATCGTTTGGCCGACCGTATTTTGGGAATGGGTGATATTGTTTCGCTGGTTGAAAAAGCTCAGGAACAATTTGATGAGGAAGAAGCAAAACGTTTGCAGAAAAAACTGCAGAAAAATACTTTCAATTTTAACGATTTCCTGAAGCAGATTAGCCAGATTAAAAAAATGGGTAACCTGAAAGATGTGATGGGAATGATTCCGGGAATGGGAAAAGCGTTAAAAGGAATGGATATTGATGATGATGCGTTTAAACACATCGAAGCCATAATTTATTCGATGACACCCGAAGAAAGAGAAAATCCATCGTTGATTAACGGGGGCCGCAGAAAACGTATTGCCAATGGTTCGGGAACAAATATCCAGGAAGTAAACCGTTTGTTGAAACAGTTTGGAGAAACCCGCAAAATGATGCGTATGGTATCGCAGGGTAAAAATGTTCAGCGCATGATGTCCGGTATGCAGGGGCAAGGGCGGAAGTTTTAAAATTTCCCTCGCAAAGGCGCAGAGTCGCAAAGAAAAACTAGAACAAGGGATGACAGAAAATGAAATTTCAAAAATAATTGTCAACACTTGTTATGAGATACATGTTGAACTTGGATCAGGATTACTTGAGTCGGTTTATGAAAAGATTTTATACCTTGAGCTAAAAAGCCAGGGATTAAAAGTGGAAAGACAAAAGCCGGTACAAGTTGTTTGGAAAGATCAAATTGTAGGAGAAGGTTTTCGTTCAGATTTGATTGTTGAGAATAAGGTTATTGTCGAATTAAAATCGGTACAAGCTGTTGCTCATGTTCATAAGAAACAGTTACTAACCTATCTCAAGTTAACTGATCTGAGATTAGGTCTCTTAATTAACTTTAATGAGACGCTGATTAAAAATGGAATAACACGAATTGTAAACAGACTATTATAAACTTGGCGTCTTGGCGCCTTAGCGAGATAACAACATGAATTTGATTGACGGGAAAAAAGTTGCTGCTGAAATTAAGCAGGAAATAGCAGAAGAGGTTAAAAAACTAATCGACAACGGAGGAAAACAACCTCATTTGGCAGCAATTCTTGTTGGTCATGATGGTGGTAGCGAAACCTATGTTGCCTATAAAATTAAAGATTGCGAGGCGGTTGGTTTTAAATCATCGCTGATTCGATATGAAGATGATGTAACCGAGGAAGAATTACTTGCCAAAGTTGAAGAATTGAATAACGACGATGATCTGGATGGTTTTATTGTTCAGTTGCCACTGCCAAAACACATCTCGGAGCAAAAAGTTATTGAAGCCATCGATCCGAAGAAAGATGTTGATGGATTTCACCCGATAAATGTAGGGCGAATGGTAATTGGATTGCCATCGTTTGTATCGGCAACTCCATACGGAATTGTTGAATTGCTGAAGCGCTACAATATTGAAACCAGTGGTAAAAACTGTGTGGTTTTAGGACGCAGTAACATCGTTGGCCGACCAATGAGTGTGTTGATGTCGCAAAAAGCCATTAACGCCACCGTAACCGTTGCACACAGCCGCACGGCTAACCTGAAAGAGGTTTGTGCCAATGCCGATATTTTAATTGTTGCAATGGGTGTTCCGGAGTTCGTAACTGCCGATATGGTTAAGGAAGGAGCTGTTGTTATCGACGTGGGTACCACTCGTGTAAAATCAGATAAAACAAAATCTGGCTTTAAACTAAAAGGTGATGTTTTGTATGATGAAGTTGCACCAAAATGTTCGTACATAACGCCGGTGCCGGGAGGTGTTGGACCGATGACTCGCACATCGTTGCTCTTAAATACGCTGCTGTCGGCAAAAAAAGAAATCTACAAATAAGCACGATATTTTTTACAGAAAAGGGGACAGAATTATGTCCCCTTTTTTTATGCTGCCTACCAAATAGTTAGTTCTGGATTTTTGTTTGTAGAACCAATATAAATAGCATTTTTTGCCACGGAATAAATCTGCTACGTGACACATTATGAATATTTGTCAAATATTTTTCTATTTTTGAAATCTAACTAAGTCCAAAAACCAAAATATTGAAGAATGGAAAGTGGTGATACCAAGGAGGGAGCTAAGTTTAAAGACAGTAAATTCAAGCAAGAGATTCATTCAAAAGTTATCCGTGCAGGAAAAAGAACTTATTTTTTCGATGTAAAAAGCACCAGAAATGATGAGTATTACCTAACCATCACCGAAAGCAAAAAACGCTTTGGCGAAAATGGTAAATTCTCTTACGAAAAACACAAAATCTTTTTATACCGGGAGGACTTCACCAAGTTTATTGAAAGTTTGCAGGAAGTTGTTGATTTTATTCACGACAAGCAACCTGAAGAGGTGCGTGAAGAAACAGCGCCCGTAAATGAACCCGAGGAAGAAGTTGCCGTTGAAAAAGAAAAAGCTCCTGTAAAAGACTACACCAGCGTAGAGTTCGAGGATATTTAATTTTTCTGTTATTTATCCCAACTCGCTTAATTCAAGCCAGCGTAGCTCTTTTTCGTCGAGCAGTGTTTTAACTTTTTCCAGCTCAAGCGATTTTTCATAGAGTTGATCATGGGGGAGTTCTCCTGAATTCATAAGGTTTTCCAGTTCTTCTTTTTGAAGTTCCAGTTCTGGAATTTCGTTTTCCAATTGCTCGAATTCCCGTTTCTCGTTATACGATAATTTCTTTTTCGTTTGTGCCGGAGCAGATTTTTCTGTAGCCCCTGCCTGTGCTTTCGTTTCGGCTTTTATTTTTGCTTCAACTCTGGCTTTTTGTTGTTGCTCCTCTTCAACCTTGTTTCTATAAACCGTATAATTTCCGGGGAAATCAGTGATCTTTCCTTCGCCTTCAAAAACAAAGAGGTGATCCACAATTTTATCCATAAAAAAGCGGTCGTGCGAAACAACCAATACACATCCGGCAAACGACTGCAGATATTCTTCCAGTATATTAAGCGTCATAATATCCAGGTCGTTGGTAGGCTCATCAAGAATGAGAAAATTGGGATTTTGCATTAAAACCGTACAGAGGTATAAGCGGCGCTGCTCGCCACCACTCAGCTTTTCAATGTAGTTGTATTGCGTTTCCGGCGGAAAAAGAAAATGTGTCAACATTTGCGTGGCACTCATTTTCGAGCCATCTTCAAAATGGATGAACTCGGCAATTTTCTGCACTGCCTCGATTACTTTTTCCTGCGGATCGAAATTGATTCCTTCCTGTCGGTAGTAACCAAATTTTATCGTCTGGCCAATGTCGATCGTTCCTGAATCAGGATTGAGCGAATGTGTCAATAGGTTCAGAAAAGTTGATTTTCCGGTACCGTTTTTACCCACAATTCCTACTTTCTCGAAACGTTGAAATTTATACGAAAAATCTTCGATCAACTTTACGCCGGGAAACGATTTGGAAACATGTTCCAGCTCCACAATCTTTTTACCCAATCGTGCCGATTTTACATTCATTTCTACCTTGTCTTCACGAATATTCTGCGAGGCTTTATCTTTCAGGTCCTGAAATGCATCGACACGGTATTTTGCTTTATGGCTTCTGGCTTTTGGCATCCGGCGCATCCATTCAATTTCGGTGCGCATCAGGTTTTTAGCCTTGGTAATGCTGGCCTGTTGCATGGCAATACGTTCATCGCGCTTTTCCAAGAAATACGAGTAGTTGCCCTGGTAGCGATAAATCTGGTTATCCTCCATTTCAATAATCTCGTTACAAACACGATCAAGGAAATAGCGGTCGTGGGTAACCATAAGCAATGTTGCTTTTGTCTTTCCCAGGTAGGCTTCCAGCCATTCAATCATTTCCAGATCGAGGTGGTTGGTCGGCTCGTCAAGAATCAGTAAATCGGGTTGGTTAATCAGCACTTTTGCCAGCGCCAGTCGTTTTTGCTGCCCACCGGAAAGTTCTGCAACTTTTTGCTCCAGGAAATTAATCTTGAGCTCTGTCAGGATCTGCTTAATTTCCACTTCAATGGCCCAGGCATTCAGCTCGTCCATTTTTGCCGAAATAGCTGTAATCTCATCCTGTTTGTTGTGGGCTACCGCCAGTTCGAAAGCTTTTACTGTTTTTATCTTTTCGTTGTCGCTTTCAAAAACCTCCTCAATAACCGTGTTGTTCGGATTTAAGTCAGGAATCTGCTCGAAATAGCCCATTTTAACGTCGTTGCTGAGGGTAATAATACCTTCGTCGGGCGATTCTTTACCGGCTAAAAGATCGAGCAGGGATGATTTTCCTGTTCCGTTTTTTGCAATCAAAGCAACTTTGGCTCCTTCAAAAACAGTGAAGGAAATATTTTCGAAAAGCATTAACTCTCCCCATCGTTTCGAGAGGTTTTCAGCTTGTAAAAATGGTTTCATGATTTACGATTTGTTTTGCGAAGAATCGTCTTGTTGTTCTTCTTGTAAGGCCATGCTGTCTTTGTAGTCAAACAACATATTCAGGAAAGTAGGAATGTTCTCAGCCGTGGCGCTGTTGGGCGAATTGCTCAAAATTGCAATGCCAATATCTTCCTGGTCGCAAACGGCAATTTCAGCTTTGTAACCCAAAACATATCCACCGTGGTAGGCGATTTCACGACCTTTGTAATCAACAATTCGCCAGCCAATACCGTATCGTTTTGCTTTTACATCGCGGCCCCAGCTGCGGAAATAGGTGCGTTTTAGCGGCGAATTTACCTGCGGCGTAAAAACCGTTTCGCGGGCTTTTGTATCGAAAAGCTCCGAGTCATCGTCGGTTAAAGTACACAGAAAATTACCCAGATCGGAAATACTGGCGTTAACACCGGCTGCCGGAGCAGTGGAGTAATAACGGTCGTTCAAACGCATTGGGCTGTAATGATTGTGCCCGCGATTGTAATGCGGATAGGCTTTGTTATTGTTGTTTTTAAAATCTTCGAAATTTACCGATGCATCGGCCATTCCAAACGGCTGAAACAGTTTCTCCTTCATCACCGACTCAAAAGTTTGCTGCGTTTTTGCACACGTAATCGGATCGTAAATGCTGTACACTACGTTTTGGTAGGCATATAGTTCTCCTGGAGCAGCAGTCAGGTCCACCTGATCTAGTCGTTCAATTATCTTTTCCAGCGGCACTTTGTCTTCAACCATCAGGTCGTATGCGTGTGGAATTAATCCGGAAGTGTGACTCAGTAAATGCCGAACGGTAAGTTGGTTGGTGTATTCTTCGTTTTTAAGTTTGAAGTTGGGTAGATAGTCAACGATTTTATCATCAAGTTTTACAATATTTTCTTCATCGAGAATTCCTGCTAAAACGCCGGTAACTGATTTTGAAACTGAGGCCAGGCGAAAAACAGTATTTTCGTTCACCGGATTTTTTTCTCCGGCTTTTCGAACGCCATAACATTTTACAAGTGCAATTTTTCCTTTGTAAGTTATTACAGCCGCTGCTCCAACAGTTCCCGATTCTTTTAAATTTAGTTCCAGTAAACTATCAAAACGTGTAACTGTATTCTCTATTTCAACAACAGGATTATATTCGGGTTCGACGATTACTTCCTCAGGTATTGCCTGTTCTTTAGCCTTATCAGTGCCAACAAACGATTGTAATTTGAAAGCCAGAATTGCTAAACCAACAACCACAATTACTACGTAAATTCTTCTCTTCAAAACGATTCCTCCTTCACAATTTCAAACAAAAATAAAATTTATCTGCTTGATTTTTAGGTGAAGCAGCAATTTATAGAAAATTTTTATTCACGATTTCATATTAATAACCCGGGAAAGGAAAAAAGCCGGTGGGAGCCGGCTTTTTATTTTGCTGTTTAATTATTACTTAAAACCATTTCATGTTATAGGAGAGAAATGATGCTTAAGCATTTGTAATATATGACTGTGTTTTATCGATTCTGTTACACCTTTTGAGAAAAAAAATCGATTATTTTTGAAAAAAATTGAGAAATGAGAAAGAAAGAACTCTTTGCATATATCATAGATTATTTTGAAAAAACGATGCCAATTGCTGAAACAGAGCTCGATTACGGGAATCCGTTTGAGTTGATTGTTGCTGTAATATTATCGGCTCAATGTACCGATAAAAGAGTAAATCAAATTACTCCGGAATTGCTGAAACGTTTCCCTACACCATACAAAATGGCCGAAGTTGAACCGGGCGAAGTTTTTGATTACATTAGAAGTTGCTCTTATCCGAATAACAAAGCCAAACACCTGGTTGGAATGGCACAAAAACTTATCGAATTATTTGATGGAGAAGTTCCGAGTGATGTTGATGACCTGCAAAAACTTCCGGGCGTCGGAAGAAAAACCGCCAATGTTATAGCTTCGGTGGTTTACAATAAACCGGCACTTGCTGTTGATACACACGTTTTCAGGGTGGCTGCTCGTATCGGTTTAAGCACAAATGCCAAAACACCATTGGCAACCGAGCAGCAGTTAATGAAATACATTCCTGAAGAATTGGTGCCAAAAGCACATCATTGGCTCATATTGCACGGACGCTACACCTGCGTGGCACGTAAACCAAAATGTGAAAAATGTGGTTTAACCGAGGTGTGTAAGTTTTATATAAAGCAAGTGAAGAAGTAATTTCTACTTATTCGATTCATGAATGTTAGTAAGAGTCATAATTAGTACGTCACCCTGTCCGTCAGTTGACGGATTCAGGGTCTTCGTTTTAAGTTGTTGAAATTTACGAATTAAAGATGCTGAAACGAGTTCAGCATGACGTAGTAAAAATGATTATGATACAATACGGCTATTCAATTTCTATTCTAAAGTTTTTGCCGTTTCCTGAATTATTTTCCAGGCATTTTTTACATGTTTTTCTTCGATGTGTGTTTGCCCGATATTCATGCGCAACACAATTTGCCCGTTTAATTTTGTGTGAGTAAAAAAGATTTTGCCTGCTTCGTTGATGGTATTCATAAGTTTCAGGTTGAAAGCATCGTCTGATTTATGGCGGAAACATACCAGGTTCATTGTTGTCGGAACTACCACTTCAAAGTTTCCGGAATCCTTTACCCAGTTTTCAAACTGTTTCGCTAGTCGAACGTGTTCCCGAATCAGCTGCTGAAGTCCTTCAACGCCATAATGGCGAATTACAAACCAAAGTTTTAGTGCCCTGAAACGTCGCCCCAGTTGAATATGCCAGTCGCGGTAATCAAAAACTTCGCCCGATTCGGTGGCTTTGTTTCGTAAATATTCTGGCAGAATAGAGAAAGTATTGATCAGTTCAGAACGGTTAGCTACCCAAAATACATTACAGTCAAAATTGGTAAACATCCATTTGTGTGGATTAAAACTGTAACTGTCGGCTAATTCAACGCCATCGGCTAAATGTCTGAATTCCGGGCAAAGCATTGCTGTTCCCAGCGAAGCTGCATCGATATGAAACCAACATTTTTCCTGTTTGCAGATCTTTCCGATTTCGGGAATTGGATCGATAGCCGTTGATGAGGTGGTGCCAATGGTTCCACAAACAAAAAATGGAATGAGTCCGTTGGCGCGGTCTTCTTTTATTTGTTGTTCGAGCAGGTCAGTCCGCATAGAACAGTTTTCATCTACGTCGATCAATCGCAAATTGGCTCGCCCAATACCGGCAATTTTAATTCCTTTTTCTACTGATGAGTGCGTTTGCGACGAAACATAAGCCACCAACTTTTTATCCAGTCCGTCTTCGTTGGTTATAAATCCGGTAACTCGTTCCCGTGCTGCAATAATCGCTGTTAATGCGGCAGTTGATGCGGTATCCTGAATAACACCGCCCCCCGATGATGTTGACCGGAATTGTTCGGGCATATTCATCATTTCTGCCAGCCAATCGATTACACGGGTTTCAACTTCGGTAGCAGCCGGACTGGTTGCCCACAACATTCCCTGCACGCCAAGTCCTGACGATACCAGATCGCCTAAAATTGAAGGGAAAGAAGTGTTGGCATTAAAATAAGCAAAGAAGTTGGGCGACTGCCAGTGTGTAATTCCCGGCATAATTTTTTCATCCAGATCTGTAATCATTTCGTCGATACTTTCGCCGTGCTGCGGCGCTGCATCCGGTAATGAGTTGATAATATCGCCGGGTTTTACCTGCGAAAGAACCGGATAATCCTCGATCTGTTCGTAATAATCAGCAATCCAGTCAATTATTTTTTTTCCTTCTTCCCGGAACTGTTCCGGACTCATATGAATGTTTTTCTTTTCCAATTTTGTGTGGTTTAGATTTTTAGAATTGAGTTCTGTAAAAATAAGAGTGAATATTAATACCTGACTTCAAAGTCGGTATACGATTCAATAAGTTGAAGTTCGGCTTTATGAACGCTTTTAACAAGGGAAAGGGGAGGGCCGACCCAAAGATAGTCAACAAGAGTTTTTACGGCTGGTTCAGCACCTTGTGCCATAACCAGCACACCACCATCAACGGTATTTCGCACCCAGCCGTTAACATTCAGTAATTTGGCCTGCTGTTGCACGTAGTAGCGAAAACCTACTCCCTGAACTCTTCCGGTAACTCTTATTTCGTACTGAACCATATTTTTACATTCAAGCGAACGTAAAAGTAATAAAATTGATGTTTACGCCTGTACCAAATAGTCGGTCAATTCTTTTTTGGATGTTTTATATTTGGTGGTTAAGGTAGAATCGGTTGATTCAAGTTGATCTACAACTTGGGAAACCTGGTTTAAAACATCTACACATCCATCGTATGAGCGGTTAATTTTGCTTTGTACAACCCAATCCATAATCAGGTTATCAAAAAAGTAATCGGCAAATGTTGTTAGTCCGTCCAATTGTAAATTCATACTTTCAACCTGGTTAATCTGCACATCGCTTAGTTCGCGGTTAAATTTTTGCAGCCAGTATTGTACATCATGTATAAGGGATTTTGCTTCGTCCATTTTCGAATGTTTCACGGCTGTAGCCAGTAATCCTCCGCCAACCATATCGAATGCTCCCCAGTTTTGCGCCTTTCGCAATGATCCTAAAGCCAGTTGCAATCCTTTTATAGCCATTTTCCCTGCTTCAATCGCTTCTTTTACTTCTTTCTTTTGCGAATAGTATTGGCCAAGTTGTTCTTCATATTTCTGAAGTGTCCCATCATTTGCGGCTTTCAAGTGCTGCTCTTTTTCCGATAAAAGCGCTTTGTAATCTTTTTCAGGATTTCCGCATTGCTGTAGTTCGCGAGTTAAACTATCAAGCTCTTGTTTCAGGTTGTCAATCTGTTTTTGGCAATTCTCAAATTTTAGTTTGGCTGCCAGAAACTCCTGCCGCTCTTTATCAAGCTTTTTTTCTTTGGTTCCCAGCAGTTCATAAAAAAGGTTTGTTAATCCTCCTTCTTCCAGTCGCTTAACATCTTCATATTCTTTTTGTAGTTCCTTTTTTAGCCGAACTAATTTATCCTGTTCTTGTGTGAGTTCGTTTTGAGTACGGTGTAAAAGTTTTTCGATGCGGCTTTTTTCTTCCGCACGTTCTTTTAGTTGAATGAGGTTCATATTGAAATTATTGTTTTTGTAAAATAGATAAAGATTTTTCTCTGAATTAACTTTTAAAAGCCTCTACATTCTCGGGTTGTACCAGTGCCCAGATTGAATAAATACCAATGCCCGTTCCGATGGGGAAACTAAACAAATTCAATACCGAAATTATTAGGGTGAGAATTCGTGCCCACTCTTTACGTTTGAATAATCCGATTCCGGCAAGTATGCCCGGCAAGCTCACAATAAACGCAACAATCATAATTACGTTGGCGATGATTGAAAGTACAAATTCGGCTTCGTGATCATCGGCAAAATTACCGATAACATGAAACAGAATAAAAATGGTTGTAGCAATAATGAGCCCCAAAATGCTGTAGATAATTTGTAGCGTAGCAACTACATTAATGTGTTTTTCCATGATTTGTTGTTTTTTGTTTTCATGAATTTACGAAATAGACGAGTGAATTGGAGAAACTTTTAGATGAATAGCAACAATTTGCCGTTAAATTAGTTATTTAGATAGGGTTAGTTATATAGAAAACTGTAATTTTGCAGCGGAAATTTTGAAAAATTAGGATATGGAAATTTTGAAAGTTGTTTTATTAGCAGTGGCCTTGCTGGGAGTTGGAATGTTGGGGATGGCAGTAAGGATTGTGTTTCTGAAAGGCGGAAAATTTCCGAATACACATGTTGGCGGAAACTCGCATTTAAAGAAAAACGGTGTTTACTGTGCAACTACACAAGATAAATTGGCACAGCGCGACGCCCGAAAAGAACTGCAATTCAAAAAATTGAATTTAATAACAGATACGGAAGCCGGTAAATAACCGGCTTTTTATTTCCTGAGCATTTCTTCAAAACCTTCCGACATATAAACCTGGTTTTCACCATTTTCGTCGGCATAGATAAAGTAAATCTCCATACCCGGCACCATTCGTGCAATTTCAATACCCGCATCTTTACCCAATACCATAAATGCAGTGGCAAATGCATCGGCGGTCATACAATCGTTGGCTACAACCGAAGCGCTTAATAAGCTGTGTTGTACCGGGTATCCGGAAATAGGATCGATAGTGTGCGCATATTTTTTACCGTCTTCTTCGTAAAAGTTCAGGTAATTTCCCGATGTGGCCATAGCGCGGTTATTCAGCATTAATGCAGCACTTAACTCGTTCTCAAAAGGATTCTCGATGGGCTCGCGAATGCCGATTGTCCATACTTTCGCTTTGTCGTTTACGCCTTTTGCCACAACTTCGCCGCCAATATCAACCATGTAATTCAAACAACCTTTCTTTTGCAGAAATTCGCCGATCAGGTCGCAGGTGTAACCTTTGGCAATGGCACTCATATTAATTGTCATGTGTGGATTTTCTTTTATGATCCGGCCATTTTCGAAGCGGATTTTTTCATAGCCACATATTTGCTTCAACGAATCAACTTTTTCATCGGTCATTTTTTGGCGATCTTCAGGACCAAACCCCCACGCACTAATTAGCGGACCGGCAGTAATATCAAAAGCTCCATTGGTAATTTTTGCAATTTCCTCTGCCTTTAAGAAGCAGGTTGTAAATTCCTGTTCAAGTTCAACCGGAGAATTGTTGTTTACTTTGGTAATTGTTGACTGCTTGTCGTAATGCGAAAAAATGCGCGACAGGCGTTGTAACTCTTCATCAATGGCTGGCTGCAGATCTTCTCCCTTTGGGCTTTCATATTTTATGCTGTAGTAAGTACCGTAAATGGTTCCGTTATTGGCAATGTATTTTGATGTGCTGGTAGTGCAGGCTTGAAAAATAAGGATCAATCCTAAAAGGAGAAGAATTCGCTGATTCATTTGTATGTAGTTGAATTTGCTGCGAATTTAGGAAATTTATGTGCAAGGGGCGGTGTTACGGAATGGAAATACGAAAGAAGTTTTTATAGAACGACCGGATTATTGTTCAGTCATGGAATCGATTAGACGGTTGAGTTTTTCTCGCAGATCGATTAATTCTTCAACTGAGATTATGTCGGTGTCGAGTTGAGCAACAAGCTTTTCCGGTATTTCTGCTGCCCGAGTGCGCAACTGGTGTCCTTTGTCAGTCAGACTAACTGTTACTTTTCGTTCATCTTCATTTGATCGGGTTCGTTTTACAATTCCCTGAATTTCCATTCTTTTTAAAAGCGGAGTGATTGTATTGGTATTCAGGATCAGCTTTTTGGCAATTGTATTCACCGGCATGGAATCATGTTCCCAAAGCACCATTAAAACCAGGTATTGCGGGTAAGTAATTCCCAGCTCGTCGAGCATTGGCTGATAGGTACGTGTTATCAGGCGCGACGCCGCATAAATAGGGAAACATAGCTGGTTGCTGAGTTTTAACTGTTCGAATTCCATGTGAATTATTTTCTGCAAAGATAAAAAATGAAGCCGCTATTGAAATGGTGTCAGCGGCTTCATTTTTTATAGCTTAATTTTCGAACCATTCATTAAGTATCAATATTTCGCTTATAATGTTGGGAGCTAGCGAACCAATCAACTTTCCGTCTTCATCGATCAGAAACTTTTGGAAATTCCATTCGATTTTTGTGTCAGCCACTCCGTTTAGCTCCTTTTTTGTGAGCCATTCGTAAATGGGATCGGTACTTGCCTTTTCCGCTTTATTTTCATCGGGCGGATACGCCGTGTAAATGTAATCGCAAACCGAAACTTTATCCATCATCGGGAATGTTACGCCGTAATTGGCGGTACAAAATTCAAGAATTTCTTCACTTGAACCCGGATCTTGCTTTAAAAAGTTGTTGGCAGGAAATCCGATAATTTCAAATTTCTCCTTGTCTAACGATTCGTAGAGTTTTTGCAATAGTTCGAATTGCGGTGTCAATCCGCATTTGCTAGCTGTGTTTACTACCAAAACCTTTTTGCCTTTTTGTTGGGCAAGGTCGAAATCGTTGCCGTTAATGTCTTTCACCACAAAATCGTGAAAGGTTTTTTGTGCAGGTTTGTCTTTGCCTTTTTCAGCCGAAAATGAAGGTGCTGCCTGAAATACAAGTAAAGTTGCAATAGTAAAAAATGCAAGTAACTGTTTCATTTTAAGAGTCTTTTATTGGTTATTAATTTCTTCAAGAATTCAATTCTTTTGTAAACCATTTAATTCTGCAAAAGTTTTGCGATGTGGCTTTCCAGTTTCTCCGGCTTTGTAGTTGGGGCAAATCGTTTTACCGGATTACCGTTAGCATCGATCAGGAACTTTGTAAAATTCCATTTGATTTTACTGCCTAAAGTTCCGCCCAGTTCTTTTTTCAGGTATTTGTAAATGGGGTGAGCATTGTCGCCGTTTACATCGATTTTTGAGAACATAGGGAACGTAACGCCATAATTTAAAAGGCAGCCTTCTGCAATTGATTTTTCATCGCCGGGTTCCTGGTTAGCGAATTGGTTACACGGAAATCCGAGAATCACCAATCCTTTGTCCTTATAATCTTTATAGAGTTTTTCCAGTCCTTCAAATTGTGGTGTTAAACCACATTTACTGGCGGTGTTTACTACCAAAACCGTTTTCCCTTTGTAGCTGTCCATGGCAACTTCTTTTCCCTGCAAGCTTGTTGCTTTAAATTGATAAAAATTGTTTTCCATTGTTTAATTGTTTAAATATGCTTTCTTAAATATATCGTGCGCGATACAAATATATGAATAATTTTATATATCGCAAGCGATATAAATAAATAGTTAATAAAAGGGAGTGATAAATTCATATTTTGGAAAACTGTTCGTACTTTTGCGAACAACGAACAATGCACCCCCTATCTTCGTCCCTCAGATTGTCCCCCTAGAGGGGGAATCGCAATGAAGATAGGTCTGTAAGTGAATAAATAGATAGCAAAAGATAGATGGAAGTACAAATTATTTCAGATCAGCAACAGAAAATTGCCCGTTATGCAAAAGCACTCGGCCATCCGGTACGCGTGTATGTATTGCAATTACTGGGTAAGCAGAGTTGTTGTTACAGTGGCGATTTAAGTGACGAGCTGCCAATTGCAAAGTCAACCTTATCGCAACATTTAAAAGAATTAAAGGATGCAGGCTTGATTCAGGGAGAGATTGAAGCGCCCCGAATTAAATATTGCGTGAATAAAGAGAACTGGGCAGAAGCCCAGGAATTATTTAAGGATTTTCTGAAAATAGAATAAAAAATTTATACAAGTCGTTCGTGTTTTAGCGAACAGTAATTCAAAAAACCAAGAATAGAAATGGAGATAAAAGTGTTAGGAACCGGCTGTGCAAAATGCAAGAAGTTGGAAGAAAGGACAAAAAACGCCGTGAGTGAATTGGGCGTTGAGGCATCGATCGAGAAAGTGGAAGACATTTATAAAATCATGCAATTTGGTGTGATGAACACACCGGCACTTGTCGTTGACGGAAAGGTTGTATTGAGTGGGCGACTTCCCGGTGATAAAGAATTGAAAGAATTATTGTCGTAGATTAAAAAACCGATTTAGAAATATAAAATCAAAAACCTTTAACAAATACGTTATGAAAAAACTGGTATTTATTTTAAGTATTATGCTTTTTGTTGGAGCAATTTCAGCAAGTGCTCAATGTTCGGGAGCAGCCCAGGCCGGTCCGAATGCATCGTGTGACGGATGTGCTGTAGCTCCGCAATCAAGCGAAGTAAAAGCCTACTATTTTCATGCAACAGCCCGCTGTGTTACATGCAAAGCTGTTGAAAAAGTAGCTAAGGAAACCATTGATGAAAACTACAAAGGAAAAGTAACTTTTGTGTCGATCAATCGTGAAGAGGAAAAAGACAATCCTTTAGTAAAAAAGTACAAAATCAGTGGACAAACGCTGTTATTGGTAAAAGGCGACGAAATGGTTGATCTTACCAGTTCTGCATTTATGAATGCCCGCACCAAACCCGAAAAATTTGAAAAGCGCTTAAAGTCTGAAATCGACGCGATGCTCTAACCAAGATGGAGGTATTACAAACAATTTTTGAGAACTCAGAAATTCCGATATTGTCGGCATTTATGCTGGGGCTTATGACTGCCATAAGCCCTTGCCCGCTGGCAACCAACATAACGGCAATCGGCTACATCAGTAAAGATATTACCAGCCAGAGAAGGGTGTTTTATAATGGCTTGGTTTATACTTTGGGACGTGCCTTTTCGTATACCGCCATTGGTTTGCTGTTCTTTTTGGGTGCCAGTCAATTCGAGTTCTCCTCTTTTTTTCAAACCTGGGGCGAAAAAATTTTAGGTCCGCTACTCATAATAATCGGCCTTTTTATGCTTGGTGTTCTGAAGTTAACCATTCCGGGAGTTGGTTCATTAACTGAAAAAATGCAAAACCGTTCGAACAGCGGATTCTGGGGCGTATTGTTGCTGGGAATTGTATTTGCACTGGCCTTCTGTCCGTACAGCGGAGTGCTCTATTTCGGAATACTCATTCCGATGACCATAAGCAGCGCCAGCGGCTTGTATCTGCCAATCGTTTTTGCGGTGGCTACAGGTATTCCTGTAATCATTTTTGCATGGCTAATTGCCTTTAGCGTTGGTTCTATCGGTAATCTGTATAACAAAATGAAAACCTTTGAAATCTGGTTTCGCCGTGTAATTGCCGTACTATTTATAGGTGTGGGAATTTATTACATAATGAACTTGTTTATTTTGCCAAGATTACACTAAATAACGAAGACAAAAAATTTTGAAGAAATAGTTCGTAAAAATACGAATGGTAAAGAGATGATAGAGAAAGTGATTTATTTAAACAGAAAAACAAACGGATGGTTATTTCCGCTTTTTATGTTGCCCGTTTGGCTATTGCTGTACATGAATCTGCAAAATATTGCCGATTTAATAATCGACGATTTAGCGGGGATGACGGCCGGAAAACATTTAACTGAAACGCTGCGTTTTTTTATTTTCGAAGTACCAAAAGTAATGCTGCTATTGGTGCTTATTATTTTCGGCGTTGGCATTATTCGTAGTTATTTTTCCACTGAGAAGACCCGGAAAATGCTGCAGGGAAAATCCCTGTTTACCGGAAATGTAATGTCGGCTTTGTTAGGTATTGTAACTCCTTTTTGCTCGTGCTCGGCAATTCCGCTGTTTTTGGGTTTTGTTGAAGCAGGCATTCCAATTGGAGTTACCTTTTCGTTTTTAATAGCAGCGCCAATGGTAAACGAGGTTGCTCTTGTTTTGCTCGTTGGTTTGTTTGGCTGGAAAGTGGCGCTAATTTATGTAGCCACCGGTTTAACGATTGCCATTCTTTCGGGTTGGCTGATCGGAAAACTAAAAATGGAGAAATATGTAGCCGACTGGGTTTACAGCGTAAAAGCGAATGCAGAGGGCGTTGAAGAAGAAAAACTTTCGTTTAGCGACCGTATTCAAAAAGGATTTGATTCTGTTCGCGAAATTGTTGGCAAAATCTGGATCTATATTATTATAGGTATTGCCGTTGGCGCAGGAGCGCATGGTTATGTACCTGAGGACTTTTTA
Source organism: uncultured Draconibacterium sp. (assembly GCF_963677565.1). Taxonomy (NCBI): domain Bacteria; kingdom Pseudomonadati; phylum Bacteroidota; class Bacteroidia; order Marinilabiliales; family Prolixibacteraceae; genus Draconibacterium; species uncultured Draconibacterium sp. The sequence goes on from NZ_OY781981.1 coordinate 2,550,054, forward strand.
AGCTCGTTGCTTGGAAAGGAAAACTGGTACGGGGTGCCGCTGGCCATTTTAATGGGTGTTCCTATGTATTCCAATGCTGCGGGCATTATTCCTATTGTAAGTGTACTCATCGAAAAAGGAGTGTCGCTTGGAACGGCACTGGCATTTATGATGTCGGTAATTGCCTTGTCACTCCCCGAAATCATCATCCTGAAAAAGGTATTAAAGTGGCAACTAATTGCGGCGTTTGTGGGCATTGTTGCTACCGGAATTGTAATCGTAGGTTTCATTTTTAACTATGTGATGTAAAAACTTTCAACTAACAATAAAACTCAAAAAATGAAAACAAAAACCATTGGATTTATTGGTGGCGGAAGGATCACAAAGATCTTTCTGCAGGCATTTCAAAACAAAAAGGTTGCTTTTGAGAACGTAAAAGTATTCGAACCAAACAGCGAAACGCTGAGTGCTCTTAAAGATTTATTTCCTGAGATTGAAGCTGCCGAGTCAGCACAAGATGCCGCAAAACAAGAACTTGTAGTTTTGGCTGTTCATCCGCCTGTTATGGCCGAAACGCTGGCTGCTATAAAAGATGTTGTTACAGAAGATACACGGGTGCTTTCGCTGGCACCAAAAGTAACCATCGAAAAGATTGCCGGCGCTTTGGGCTCTTCAAAAGTTGTTCGAATGATTCCTAATGCGACTTCCTTTATAAACAAAGGATATAACCCGGTAGCTTTTCACGCTGAAACAGACAAAAAGGCCAAAAAGAGCTTTATGAAACTGGTGAAAGCTTTGGGCAAAAACTTCGAGGTGGCAGAGAATAAACTGGAAGGATACGCCATTGTTTCAGCAATGTTGCCAACGTATTTCTGGTTCCAGTGGGAAGAAATGCTTAAAGTTGCAGAAGCTACCGGTTTGGAAGAAAAAGAAGCTAAAAAGACAGTGGAAGCTACCTTGAAAAAATCGCTTTCTATTTTCTTTAAATCAGGCATGTCGGCCGATGAGGTAAAAGACCTGATTCCGGTAAAACCAATTGGTGAGGCTGAAGAGCAAATCAAAGAGATTTACGAGACAAAGTTGCTGGGTTTGTACGAAAAGATTAAGGCCTAAAAAGTAACAGGATTAATAAAAAACGAAAGAGGGTAGTCATTGTGACTTACCCTCTTTTTCTGAACTTATTATGGTTACAAAAACAAAAACTTTCTTCTAATCTGCCATCCCTAAAACAATTTTCAGGTATAGATCTTCGGGAACAACAGCCGATTTTATCATGTAAAAATCATCGCCCGGCAGTAAAAACGAGATGTGATGAAATCGCACATAGCTATGATAGAAAAAGCTGGCCCATGCAAACTCCGGTGCACGGTCGGGATACTCGGCCCGAACAAATTCTTCCAGTGTCAATGTCAGTCTGTCTCCCTCAATCTTGATATTTCGCGGTGTACGAATAAACAATGGAGATTGAAGCAGAAGCTCCAGGTTGCTATCTGTATTGTAAATTACTTCTGCAATTTCTACCTGGTTAGAACTGTCGTTAACTTTTTCAAGATGAACTGCTTGGTTTTGTGGGTATTCATTAAAATTTAGTATTGTTCTCATGATCATGTTTTTTAAGTGTGAATAATTTTCTCCTGCATGGGAGTAGTGCATAAACCTTCAAGCAGAACAGGTTTAGATGCTAAATACTTGTTTATGGATCACACTAAAAAGGGGGGAGGAAGATCAATCAACCAAACCGATAAAAGATAAGAATATGTTGCCGATGTATACTGAACAACACCGGTTTGTAATTCTGAAAAATAAGTGGTTAAATTATTTGAAGGTAACAGTGCAGTTGCCAGAGAAAAACCATCCGAATCGAGATCTTCCGAAATTAAAATTGTTGGTGTACTAATGTAATGTTGCTGTATATGCGTTGCGAATATTGTGCTTTGGCTGATTCGCTGAGATGAAACGGTATCCTCACTCGCGGAATTAATTCCGAGAAGTAAAAAACATACGATATAAAATATCCATTTCATTCCTGTGTTCTGTTATTTCGGGATTAAAGGTAGCGCTTTACGTGTATAGTTGAACAGAATAAAAGTTAATTAGGGTTAACGTTTCTTATCGAGTTGTTAATGACTGCAGTTTGGTTGGGAATTAAGAGTTCATTAACATATTACTTCGAATAAAAGCCTTGTTTTGTTCGTTAAAAGTTACCTTTGCGCCCGAAATCAAAAAAAAAACTAAATATGGACGAAGGCCCGTATCACCGAAAATTGAAGTTTAACTCTTACCAATAAGGGGCCTTATGCCTCCCGCTGGTAACAAAAAAAGAGGAGGTAACACCATGTTGAAAATTTTCAAAACCTTTGGCGGTTATGTTGAAATCGATCAGCCGGAAAGCGGTTGCTGGATTAATGTAACAAAACCTACTGCCGAAGAAATCGAATTGCTTACAGAAGGCTTTAAAATGCCAAAAGATATTGTCCGGGACATTCTTGATGCCGACGAACGTTCGAGGATCGAATATGATGATGATTGGTCGCTAATTATTATTCGTATTCCGGTGCCAGACAAGGATAACGGCGTTCCGTATTTCACAGTACCGCTCGGAATCTTTATGACTGAAAGTTTCACTATAACATTGTGTCAGGTTGAAAATGAAGTACTGCCTTATGACAGTCCATCGCTTTACCGCGATAACTATCGACCGGTAAAAGACGTGCTGAATTTTGCCCTGAAACTGTTCTTGCGCACCGCAAATACTTATTTGAGTTATCTGAAATACATTAATCAGCAAACTGCAATAATTGAGCAGGATCTGGAAAAATCGATTCGGAATAAGGAATTGAACCGATTGTTGAAAATGGAAAAGTGTCTTGTGTATTTTATAACTTCCATAAAAGCCAATGAGTTGGTTTTGGCGAAGCTAAACAATGCAAATAAACGCACGATAAGCGAAATTAATGAAGACTTGCTTGAAGATGCCATTATCGAAAACAAACAGGCGCTGGATATGGCACAAATTTATTCTGATATTCAAAGTGGAATGATGGATGCGTTTGCATCGGTTATTTCAAACAACCTGAATGTGGTAATGAAACAGCTGGCTTCTATCTCTATCATTTTAATGATTCCGACACTTGTAGCCAGTTTTTACGGGATGAATATTCCAAATAACCTGGAAACCAATCATTGGGCATTTTTTCTAATCCTGGGAATCTCGGTTATTCTGGCTTCAATTGGTATTCTTATTTTCCGAAAACGCGAGTGGTTCTGATCTCATTCATTTTCTATTAAAACACAGTTTACGATAACTTAACGATTTATTTAGATGTATATATACGTCGAAGATAATTTAGACGTATATTTACGTCGTTAAAAAAGGTTTGTAAAATGGTACAATCAAAAACAGATTTATTTGCGGAGGAACTGAAAACGCAGGCAGCCTGGTTTAAGGTGTTAGCGCATCCGGCGCGTTTAAAGATTTTGCAATACTTGTCGGAAGCAAATAGTTGCATTACCGGTGACCTGTCGGAAGAATTACCATTGGGTAGAACCACCGTAAATCAGCACATAAAAGAGCTAAAAGAAGCTGGATTGATTCAGGGGCATATTGAAGGTGTGAGAACAAAATATTGTTTAAATCCGGAAAAGATTACCGAAGTAAAAACAGTAATCAAACAATTCTTAACCGAGCTGAACATCGGTGATTATGAATGTAAATCGTAATAAAATTCAATAGAAAATAAAATGAAAGTATTAATTCTTTGTACAGGTAATAGTTGCCGCAGCCAGATGGCACACGGGTTTTTACAATCGTTCGATGAGCGTATCGAAGTATCTTCAGCAGGAACAGAAGCTTCCGGAAAATTAAGTTCGGGAGCGGTTAAAGCGATGGCCGAGATTGGTATCGATATTAGTGGTAACACATCCGACTCAGTTCAAAAATACCTGAACGATGAGTGGGATTATGTAATTACCGTTTGTGGTGGTGCCAATGAAAAGTGCCCGGCATTTATCGGTAATGTAAAACACCGCCTGCACATGGGCTACGACGATCCTTCGCATGCCGAGGGAACCCCCGAATTTGTGTGGAGTGAATTCCAGCGTGTGCGCGATGAGATAAAAGCCGGTTTCTGGAAACTTTACGAAGAGGATATTAAACCGCAACTATAAAAAGGAACAGGCAATTTGCAGTTGGCAATAGGCAAACGCCATAAACTTTACCTGTTGCCATTTTGCCTACTGCCTAATCGTTAGTTTGATATTTACATCTGTCATTCTCAAATAAAAATGAAATGCCATCAAAAAAACGATTGAAATTCCTCGACCGTTACCTCACTTTATGGATTTTTCTGGCCATGGCTGTTGGTGTTTTGGGAGGATACTTTTTCCCGGGCATTGCTGATTTCTGGGAATCGTTAAAACCCTCGGAAGAAAGCACAACCAATTTACCCATTGCCATTGGATTGATATTAATGATGTATCCGCCACTGGCAAAAGTCAGGTACGAGGAACTTGGCGATGTGTTTAAAAACTACAAGGTTTTAACACTTTCGCTGGTGCAAAACTGGGTAATTGGTCCGGTGTTGATGTTTGCCCTTGGGATTTTATTTTTTAAACTCTTTCCCGGACAGGATAATGCGAACCTGCCGTATATGTACGGGATTATCATGATCGGTTTGGCACGTTGTATCGCCATGGTTATTGTATGGAACGATCTGGCCAAAGGCGACACGCAATATGCAGCCGGTTTGGTGGCTTTTAACTCCATTTTTCAGGTGCTTTTCTTTTCGGTGTATGCGTGGTTTTTTATAGCTGTTTTGCCGGGATGGTTTGGCGTACCGACTAACGATGCAGTTGAAAATATTACCATCGCACAAATTGCCGAGAGTGTTCTAATCTACCTTGGAATTCCTTTTGCAGCCGGGTTTATTACCCGTTTTGTATTAGTACGCGTAAAAAGTAAAACCTGGTACGAGCGGAAATTTATTCCCAAAATCAGTCCGCTAACTTTAATTGCACTGCTGTTTACGATTGTTGTAATGTTTTCGCTAAAAGGCGAATACATTGTGAAAATTCCGCTTGATGTGGTTGCTATCGCCATTCCTTTGCTCATCTATTTTGTAATCATGTTCCTGCTTTCGTTTTTTATGAGCAAAAAGGTAGGCGCCAATTACGAACAGAGTACAACATTGTCGTTTACGGCAGCCAGTAACAACTTCGAGCTTGCTATTGCTGTTGCTATAGCCATTTTCGGAATGAACTCCGGAGAAGCTTTTGCCGCAGTTATTGGTCCGTTGGTTGAAGTGCCGGTTATGATTGCTTTGGTTAATGTAGCACTGAAATTTAAAAAGAAATATTTTTAATTTTTGCACATCACGGGTAGTAATAAACCTTGTTTTCTAAATCAACCTCTATCTTTGCGGTCAATCAAAACAAAACCAAAAATGATCGATTTTAAGATTGACAAGGAAAAATGCACCCAATGTGGTTTGTGTGCGGCCGATTGTCCAACACTGGTTATCAATCCCAAAAGCGAATACCCTGAAATTAAAGAAGGCAAAGAAGCACAATGTATAAAATGTCAGCATTGTCTGGCTATTTGTCCGACGGCGGCACTTTCTATTTGGGGAAAGAAGCCGGAGAACAGCATTCCTGTTAAAAAGAATATTGTTGAACCTGAAGCATTGGCTCAGTTAGTGAAAACCCGCCGTTCTATTCGAAAGTTTAAACCTGAAGAACTGGAGAAGGAGTTCATTCACGAACTACTGGCAACAGCTGCTTATGCTCCAACTGGTCATAATAAGAATCAAGTTTTGTTTTCGGTTGTTGATAATCGTTCGGATCTTGAAAAATTCCGTGAAGCTGCTTATTCCGGAATAAAAACAGCTTTTGATGCAGGAAATCTTCCGGCCTCTATGGCTTTTTTGAATGATTTTCAGCGACTTTGGTACAGTAAACAAATTGATGTAGTTTTCAGAAACGCTCCGCATTTACTTATTGCATCGGCACCAAAAGCAATTGCAACACCCGAAACTGATGCCACTATCGCCTTGAGTTATTTCGAATTATTGGCAAACAGTAATGGCCTTGGCACACTTTGGAACGGCTTTGTAAAATGGATTATTCGCGATATCGTTCCCGAGTTAGGAAGTAAAATCGGGTTACCTGATGATCATGTTATAGCAGGAGTTTTATTGTTTGGCAAACCGGCTGTAAAATATGCCCGCTCTATTCAAAGCGAAGGATTACATCTAAACAGAATTTCGTTTTGATTTATAACTATTGGCATAAAAAGTTAATAGAAAGTAGAATAAAACAACATCTTTTAAATAAGTAGCTATATTTGTTCCGTTTCACAATAATTAGTAAGTTGTGAAGTGATCAGTAACTAAATCATAAAAAGTTGTGCACGCCGTAAATGTTGGCCTGCAATTTAATTTATGGAAAAACGAGTTGTAGTAACCGGAATTGGAGCACTAACTCCAATCGGAAATAACATAAACGAATTCTGGACAAATGCAGTGAAGGGAACAAGCGGAGCTGCACCGATCACCCGATTCGATACCACTAATTTTAAAACAAAGTTTGCCTGCGAGCTTAAAAATTACAATGTTAAGGATTATCTCGACAGGACAGATATTAAACGTACCGATCTGTTTTCGCAGTATGCATTAATAGCTACCGAAGAAGCGCTAAATGACAGTGGCCTCGACTTGCAAGCCATCGATCCGTACGATATTGGTGTAATATGGGGATCAGGTCAGGGAGGCATGGATGTCTATGAAAAGGAGACCATGAATTTTGCCCGGACCGGGATTCCTCGTTTTAGTCCTATGCTTGGCCCAAAAATGCTGATCAATATGGCAGCCGGTATAATTTCGCTGAAATACGGATTGAAAGGAATGAGCTTTACCACGGCATCGGCATGTGCTACTTCTAACACGGCCATTATGGATGCATACAACTACATAAAATTGGGTAAGGCAAAGGTTTTTGTTACCGGTGGGTCGGAAGCAGGTATCATGGAAATGGGGATTGGCGGTTTTAATGCCATGCGTGCTTTGTCGGTAAACAACGAGCATCCTGAGCAGGCATCACGTCCTTTTGATATGAAACGTGATGGATTTGTGATGGGAGAGGGTGCCGGAACACTTATTCTGGAAGACTATGACCATGCAAAGCAACGTAGAGCAAAAATATATGCCGAAATTGTTGGGGCTGCAATGACCTCGGATGCCTACCATGTGGCGGCATCACATCCTGATGGCGAAGGTGCTGCCAAAGCGATGGAACTGGCATTAAACGAAGCGGGAATGAAACCCGATGATGTGGATTACCTGAATGCTCATGCCACTTCAACGCCCATTGGCGATGTTAGCGAAATAAATGCTGTACGACGTTTGTTTGGCGAAAATCCTGAGAAACTGAAAATCGGATCATCAAAATCGATGGTTGGGCACTTATTAGGTGCTGCCGGTGCTGTAGAATCAATTCTTTGTGTTAAAGCTATAGAAACGGGCATTATTACACCTACCATAAACACAACCCAACTCGATCCATTAATTCCGGAAACGATAAATATTGTTACCGGAGAAAGTGTTCAGTCAAAAATTGATGTGGCCATTACCAACAGTTTTGGTTTTGGAGGGCACAATGCAACGCTTGTATTTAAAAAGTGGAAAGGATAGTCAGGAAACTCTAAATTACTTTACAGCCTTTATGGAATAAACCATTGGAATTTTATCTTCAAGGCCTTTAATTTTGAACTGCCCGTCGGCAACTTTCACTGTATTCTCAAAACAGTTGTAAGGCGAATAATTATATTCCTTAAAATCGGTGATCTTCAGCCCTGTTTTTAGCAGCGGATCCATTACGGTGCTCAATCCATGATTCCAGTTTACCGATTGCTCTTTTATGGGTGCATTTCTGTCAGTATAGGTGCCTTCCTCTTCTTCAATAATAGGCTCAACATCCATATACTTATATTCAATCTTTTTAAAATCGTCGCTCATCATCCAAACCACCGGATGAAACTCTACCAGCAAAAAGGTGCCACCTGGTTTTACAAAATGACTGACAACTTCTGCCCATTTCTTCATATCGGGAAGCCAGCCGATAACACCATAAGAGGTAAAAACAATATCGAACTGTTCATCCAGTATTTCCGGCAGACGGTATATGTCGCTTTGGATAAAGCTGGCATCGAGCCCCATTGTTGTATTCAGTTTCTGAGCTGTTTCAATGGCTTTTTCCGAGAAATCAACACCAGTTACCTGTGCGCCATGTCGTGCAAGCGAAAGTGTATCCTGTCCGAAATGGCACTGAAGATGAAGTATTTTTTTCCCTTTAATATCTCCGAGCAGCTGCAGTTCGATCGGGTTTAGCGAGTCTTTCCCTTTAAGAAAGGCCTCCATGTCGTAAAATTCAGAATCGTAATGAATGGCAGTTCGCTCGTTCCACAGTCTTTTATTTACCTCAATGTAATCCATTTTCTTTTTTTTGTAAACTTATTCAAATAAAATAAAATATTTATGATTCTCAGTAATCACCAAAAGGAATGAGAGTAGTACAAAGCCTTTTGTTGAGATTGCTTCAGTCGTTCCTCGCTCGCAATTACGATGTGTTGTAGTAAAATGGGGCAGCGGACAATGAACTAATTTGTCCCGGCACAATTCATAACTGTCCGCTGCCTTATATCTATAAATAAGGTGTCATTGCGATACCGTGCACTGAAACGAATCAGGAGAAGCAATCTCTGTAACTTATTGAACCATAACAATTTTTTTCGTAACTTCTCAGCACCAAAAACAACACAAGTGCATTTCGCCATTTTTACATATGCCCAATCAGTGTGTTTTTACTTGCCTGTGGTGACTAAAAACTGCAGAATTGTTGTGCAAAAATGTATGCCGCTGCAGTTAGAAGGCAGCATTTTTTCAAAAAAACACCTCCTTCCATATGCAGAAGGCATCACTTTTTCGTCCAAATGGCCTCTTCCACATGCAGAAGGCAACACTTTTTTGCCCAAATGCCCTTTTCCGCATGCAGAAGGCATCATTTTTTTGCCGAAATGCACTCTTCCGCATGCAGAAGGCATCATTTTTTCGCCAAAATGGCCTCTTCCACATGCAGAAGACAACACTTTTTCAAAAAAATGTCCTCATCTGCATCTTCTGAAAGTATCGATAATACTGATGTTTTGGCCTTTTTTTGGCAAAGTCGGCGCGATGGTAGCAAGAAATTCCTCCGGAACTATAAATCAATATTTCTTTAATCCTCCCGGATACTTTCCAAATGGAATAACCCCCGGGACTAAAATTTAATTGTATGCCAACAAGAGAATTACCAAAAAGTACCATTGGCAGGTACAAGGTGCTGGAAAAAACCAGCGAAAAATCAAGCAGTACGCCCGCTGAACAATGGGCGATAAGTACCGAAACGCAAACCCGGCTAACCACTCTTTATCCGGCTTTCAGGCAGGAGATGGGAGAGCGGCAGGAGCAGTTTGCCAAACAGGCCGAGGCTACCGAGGCCGAAAATGCGCAGCAACAGGTGTTGCATCGTTACGTGTCGCATTTCTTCCAGGTGTTTAATTTAGCTGTTGAGCGTGGTGTGTTTAACGCGGCCGACCGCCTGTACTACGGATTAAATGCCAGCCAAAGCGAACTGCCCAAACTAAGTACCGAACAAGACCTTACCACCTGGGCGCTCAACCTGATATTGGGCGAGCAGAAACGTACACAACAGACCGACCCCGAGGCTGCGGAGCCGGTGCCCATGAGTAACCCGTCGGCAGCCGAAGTGCAGGCCGAACTGACGAAGTACACCGAATTAAGTAGCGCACAGTCGGCCGAAAAGCAGGCTTTTGATGCCGAAAACAAAGATGTGCTGGATATGCTGCCCGAAATTGACGAGCTGATACGCGATATTTACGACGAGGTAGAATTTTACTACCGCAAAGAAACACCCGCCAACCGCCGTAAACTGGCGCGCCAGTGGGGCGTAGTTTATGTGTCGAGGCCGGGCGAAGAACCCGATGAGGAAGTGGTGGTGGAAGATTGATTCCACCGCTTCTTCTGAAAATTGAAACGTTAACAAATGAGCGAATGGTACTATTAACTCACCCTGATTGTCCGCCAGCTGGCGGAACACAATCGTCCCTTCCGTCAGCTGACGGACAGAGAGGGAATGAGGGAGAGTAAATACCCAACTCATTTTCAAAAGGCTGTTCCGGAGGGCAGCCTTTTGTTTTGGGCCCTCACCCAGAGATTGCTTCAGTGGTTTCTAGCTCGCAGTTGCAATTTTTACCACCCCACCGCTGTAAACGCGGTTCCCCCCTCCTTGACCCCCTTTGTCGGCCAGCACACAAGCCTTACTCTGACATTTCCCCCAATTGGGGGAAACAAAAAGGAATAGTTGATTTCATGGAGGGGAAATTGGGCTTATGGAAGATCGGTTTTGTCTTTGGACATGAAGGAGAGCACGAACATTTCTCCTCTTCGGAGGAGGAGTACGCCCCGATGTGTCGGGGTGGGAGGTGGTGTTGATACCGTTCCCGAAGATTCGGGACAGGCTCTTTTAAAAAAGGAGGACGAGCAAGCCACCTAATCCGCCGGATTTTGTTTGGTTTTGTTTTTTAAACATAAGATAGGTACATTTAAGCCACTAAAATTTAAACCGTTGTGTTTGGGCCCTGAATTAATAACAGAAAAGAATAGATTTATACAAAAAGTTGGGTTATACATTCAAGATGGTGTTATAACCCAAGCTGATAATAAGGGAATAATCCAACTTATTGGGTTCACAAACGTTAGCAGCAATAATAAAAAATAGTAAATGAAAAAGTACAATTTAATCTTATACACTGTTTCCGGATTGACAATAATAACTGTCCTTTCGGTTTTACTATCAAATCTATTCCCTGATAGTATCGGTAATGAAAACTTCAGAACATGGGGATTAGGCGCTGTGCTAGCAGAAATAATAGGATTATTTGTGCTGCTTACGAAAAATTCTATTGTTTCCAGACATATTGATATTTACCTCGCAATTCCAGAAGAATTTCAGGGAATGACAACTAATATTGACTGGAGTTATGAGAGTTGTTTTATTATTTCTAAGGATTTTAAGCACGAGGTTCAATTAGTAAAATCTGAAATAGGACCTGGGTTTAAGGTTTATTTAAATAATGAATTGATGAGTAAGATTGCTGGGGCAGAATTAATAGAATTTCAATTAAAAGAAAGAAATGGTAGAGAATGGAAAGTTAGCCCATTTAATCTTTATGATTGCACAAAAAGCTTGGAGATTGTAAACTTAACTAAACAGGAATTAAACTATGACTAAATATAAATTCCATAATTATTCAAAATTTGTTGAAAAAGACAAAGGAGGTCGAAATTGGTTTGACTGGTGCTTGTTTCTTGATGAAACAGTTGAGACTATTAATCAAATTGATTATGTAAGATATTATCTTCATCCAACATTCCCTAATCCAGAAAGAACAGTTGGTACTAAAGAAAATAAATTTGCTTTGTTTTCAGGAGGTTGGGGAACATTTACAATTAAAATAAAAATATTAAAAATAGATGGCAGTGTAGATTGGTGTGAATATTTACTAAAATTAACAAATGACAACTGGCCTGTAACAGAAATAAAGAATTTCCCATTAGATGATAAATCATTAAAAGTTTATCAAATAGTTGAAAATTCAAAGTTTACTTGGAGAAAATTTGACACAATAATAAAACGAGCTGAGTTACCTGATAGAAAAGTTGCACAAATATTGAAGGATTTAATTGAACTTAACTTAATTAGAAAAGCTCATTTTAAATCAATTGATAATCAGGATTTATTTGGAACAACAATTAGAGTTGGAAATGAACCAAAACTAATTAATTCTGGGAATAAACATTAAAACTTCAATTATTTAAAATGATAAACAAAAAAGATTACTCTTTACTTCTTTTACAAACAGTTGAACGACTTTTTAATAGAATTAGAAAATTTGTTGCTGAGAATTCAGACATTTTAGAGTTCACTAAAGATGAAGATTTTATGCTATTGATTGAAGACAAATCGAAAAGTTCAAATTTCAAATTTCTTGTCTCAAATCCACATCAGAATCCACAAAACAAAATACTTTTTAATGCAGAATATAATCCGCAAAATAGTTCATCTATTGCATCAAGAAAGACTACGGTTGAGGATAAATCAGTTATTTCATATTTAGAACAATGGACTAATTTAATAAGACAGTATAATAAAATTAGTTTAACAACAGAGCAAAGTATTATTAATGAATATGAGAAAGAATTTTATGACAATTTTGAGATTGTAGACGAAGATGCCGATACACATCCATATGAATTGTCAAAGCAAGTAATGATAAGCAATTATTTTGCTCATGTTATTAAAGTTTTAGAAGCTCATGAGGATGAGAATGCTGAATTAATAAAAGAAGCGGAAGAAATTAGGGAAAGTATCCCCAAAATGACAAAGAAAACGACAATAAAAAGGATTAGTCGCTTCTTTGCTAAAGTTAGGAATAAAAGTCTTCCGCTATTAAAAGAAATTTTAGAATTAGGAAAGAAAGAACTTTTTAAAAGGGCAATCACAGCTGGATTTGACATGATTGGGGATTTAACAAATTTAATTTAAAAATTACTGCTGCTAACAAAGTACATATTGCAGGGCGGGGTTTGGTGGTACGCCAACTGCGGATTCTCGCATCGCAGTTCCGTGTCCTTCGGACAGGAACGCTCTCCGAAATCCGCCCCGACAACATGTACCAACCGTTAACGGCAAGTTTGATTAAAAGACATCATACTTAATACTAAACATAAAAAGATGAATAAGAAACTGTTTAAAATTATTGGGATTATTGCAGCGATAGTTGTGATAATTGTTTTTCTTGATTTTGCTCTTGGTGGAATTATAGCAGGATGGAATAATCCGAAATAAACTATTCTCCGCTCGCGCCGATTTGTAATCGGTGTGCAATTCGGTAGAATTGATAAAACAAACTTTCAGCCTTTGGCTGAGGTACGGATTACAAATCCGCACCAGCGGGATCGGAAAAAACTAATATAAAAACAAATAAATGAATCTTAACCTAACCGGGCACAAATGCCCAACTTGTCAATCCGGAATTCGCCTGAATTTATATAGGAACCGAGAGGAAATTATTGAGTGCAAAAATTGCAAGAGTTTATTGGTGGAAACTCCTAAAAGCAGGTTGATTTCGAGTGCTGTATTGGTAATTGGAATTTTTATTGCAATTGGCGTTTCACTACTGGTTGATAATCTTTTAATCGGCTTTGTATCGTTATTGGTATCTATTTCCCTTTCGCAAATGCTAATAAAATTAAGGCTCGCAAAAGCGGAATTAAAAATCAGGGACAAAATTACTAATCGTGTGTCGTATATACAGAAATCGGACTGGGAGGATATTTTAAATAATTCAAGAAATGGGACGATAAATTATGAAATATTAGAGCGACTGGAGAAGTAAACTAGATAAACATCATAAAACAAAAAAAGCCGGCAAAACCGGCTTTCTTCAATTTATATCATTGCCAACTATTAGCAATTTGCTGTTCCTTCTCCTTCAGCTTGTTCTTTAAACCAGCTTAGTGGGTGCGAAGTTGGGCGCTCGATCGGCATTCCGTAAATACGGTCGTTTACCAACGATGCCAGTACTCCTAATGCACGCGATACACCAAACATTACGGTATAGAAAGTGTATTCCTTAATTCCGTAGTGGTACAACAACGATCCGCTGTAAGCATCAACGTTTGGCCAAGGATTTTTAATTTTTCCTACTGATCCCAGAATTGGAGGAACTACGCGGTACAACTGGTTAGCCAGGTTTATCATTTTGTCGTCTTTGATATACTTATTGGCAAACTCCTGCTGCGCGGTAAAACGTGGGTCAGTTTTACGCAATACTGCGTGTCCGTATCCCGGAATTACACGACCATTCTCCAACGTCTTTTTACAGTATTCGGCCACCTGCTCGTCGGTAGGTGTATCTGTATCCAGCTCTTCGATCATTTCAAAGATCCAGAAAATTACATCCTGATTTGCCAGTCCGTGCAATGGTCCTGCCAATCCGTTCATTGCTGCAGAATAGCAGTAATATGGATTACTTAATGCTGAACCTACCAAATGTGCTGTGTGTGCCGATACGTTTCCACCTTCGTGGTCGGCGTGAATGATCATATATAAACGGAATAAACGACGGATATCTTCCGAGTCAAAACCCATCATATGAGCCAGGTTACCCGCCCAGTCTAAACGTGGGTTTGGCTCAATATGGTGGCCGTTGTGAAACTGACGACGGTAAATGTATGCTGCCACACGTGGTAAACGTGCAATCAGGTTCATTACGTCTTCGTAAGTGGCATCCCAGAAATATTTTTTATTTACACCGGCGCGGTATGCTTTCTGGAACGTTGATTCAGTAGCCATTGAAAGAATAGCGGCACTGAATTGTGTCATTGGTTTCGATGTTTTTGGCATTGCATCAATCACATCGAAAGTATGTTGCGGAACGTGTGCACGTGTTGCCAGGTCTCTCGACAAGTTCAGTGCATCTTCCTGCGTAGGAATTTCGCCAATAAGCATTAGGTAAAGCAATCCTTCAGGAATTGGTTCTCCATCGGGATTAATTTTTGGCAGTTTCTCCTGTAATTCAGGAATTGTATAACCTTTAAAACGAATTCCTTCTTCAGGATCGAGTTTTGAAGTGTCGGTAACCAAAAGAGGTATACCTTTCATCCCTGTTAATACTTGCCCAAGTTTTACTTCTCCAAGTACTACGTCGGCATGATCTTTTTTGAGTCTTTGGAACTCCTTAGCGCACTTATTCGCTTTCTGATAAAATCTGTACTTAATGTATTCCATCTGTTATTGTTATTGATTTATTTTATTAATGCATATTTCGAATGATGGCATCGGCAAATTCCGATGTCGTTAACAAAGTAGCTCCTTCCATTTGCGCATGCAAATCGCTTGTAACTTTGCGTTTTGCAAATACATGCTCCATCGCATCGTAAACGTGTTCTGCGGCTTCGTTCCATCCCATATATTCTAACATCATAACCGCCGAAAGGATTAATGATCCCGGGTTGGCTTTACCTGTTCCGGCAATATTTGGCGCCGTTCCGTGGGTTGCCTCAAAAATGGCATAACCACTTTGGTAGTTAATATTCGCTCCCGGCGAAATTCCAATTCCACCCACCATTGCTGCCAGCTGATCCGACACGTAATCGCCGTTCAGGTTCATTGTAGCAATTACTGAGTGATCCCACGGGTGCAATAATGATTCCTGTAAAAAGGCATCGGTAATACAATCTTTCACGATCACTTTTCCTGCTTTTTTAGCTTCATCTAACGCTTTGTTGGCGTCCAGTTCGCCTTTGTCCTTTTTCAGGGCTTCGTATTGTCGCCAGGTAAAAGTCTGTTCGGCAAATTCATTTTCTGCCAGGTCGTAACTCCAGTTTTTAAATGCCCCCTCGGTAAATTTCATAATGTTACCTTTATGAACGATGGTTACCGATGGCAACTGGCGATCGATAGCATATTCAATAGCTGCACGTGTTAAACGTTCCGATCCGTCTTTTGAAATAGGTTTTACACCAAACGACGACGATTCGGGGAAACGAACTTTGTCGACTCCCATTTCGTTAATCAGAAATTCACGAAACTTCTTGTTCTCCGCTTCGCCCATCATGTATTCGATACCGGCATAAATATCTTCCGTGTTTTCGCGGAAAATGTGCATGTCTACCATCGACGGGTAACGAATAGGCGAGGGCACCCCTTTAAACCATCGTACCGGGCGCACACAAACGTACAAATCGAGCGTTTGGCGCAAAGCAACGTTTAACGATCGTATTCCACCGCCAACAGGTGTTTGCAGCGGGCCTTTTATTCCGATGAGGTATTCTTTAAAAGCTTCAATGGTTTCGTCGGGCAGATAACTTCCGGCTTCGTGGTAGGCTTTTTCACCGGCCAACACTTCTTTCCAGGTAATCTTTTTCGATTCTCCGTAAGCTTTGGCAACAGCAGCGTCGATCACACGTTGTGAGGGACCGCTAATATCCTTTCCTATTCCATCGCCCTCAATAAAGGGAATGGTTGGATAATCCGGCACTACCAGTTTCCCGTTAACTATTTTGGTTTTTTCTGTCATATTTTATCTTTCATTGTCATTTCGAAGGAGGTAACGACTGAGAAATCTGTTTCATTAAAACTTTTAAGTTACAGATTTCTCTCTGCGTTCGAAATGACAGTTAATTTAGTTTGGCTTGTAAATTTTCATCCAAAGCTTCCAGGAACTGTTCAGTTGTCAAGTAATGAGCTTCTTCGAGTCCTTTTCCGTGAATGATCAATGCCAGATCTTTTGTCATTTTGCCCGATTCTACGGTTTCTATACAAACTTGTTCCAACGTATGTGCAAAATCAATTAGCTCTTGGTTTTCGTCCAGTTTACCGCGGAATGCCAAACCTCGTGTCCAAGCAAAAATCGATGCAATCGGATTCGTTGATGTTGGTTTTCCCTGCTGGTGCTGACGGAAGTGGCGTGTTACCGTTCCGTGAGCTGCTTCGGCTTCCATGGTTTTCCCATCAGGAGTAACCAGTGTTGAGGTCATTAATCCCAACGAACCAAAACCTTGTGCTACGGTATCGCTTTGTACGTCGCCGTCGTAGTTTTTACAAGCCCAAACAAATCCACCTTCCCACTTCAGGGCGGCAGCTACCATATCGTCGATCAAACGGTGCTCGTACCAAATTCCTTTGGCCTCAAATTTTTCTCTGTATTCATTCTCATACACCATCTGGAAAAGGTCTTTAAACCGACCGTCGTAGGCTTTTAAGATAGTGTTTTTAGTCGACATGTACAACGGCCATCCTTTGTCAAGCGCCTGATTCATACATGAATGAGCAAATCCAATAATCGATTCATCGGTATTGTACATGGCCATTGCCAGTCCGTTGCCTTCAAAATCGAAAACTTCGTGAGATACAGGTTCGCTTCCGTCTTCAGGCGTAAAAGTGATCGTCAATTTTCCTTTTCCTTTGGTAAGGAAATCGGTAGCACGGTACTGATCGCCAAATGCGTGACGACCGATACAGATTGGTTGTTTCCATCCCGGTACCAAACGCGGAATATTTGAAATCATTATTGGCTCGCGAAATACAGTTCCACCTAAAATATTACGGATGGTTCCGTTTGGCGACTTCCACATTTTTTTCAGGTCGAATTCTTCCACACGGGCTTCATCGGGTGTAATAGTGGCACATTTTACCCCAACACCATATTTTTGGATAGCGTGGGCTGCGTCTATTGTAATTTGGTCGTCGGTGGCATCGCGGCTTTCCATTCCCAAATCGTAATATTTCAAGTCAATATCAAGATAAGGAAGAATTAATTTTTGTTTGATGAAATCCCAAATTACCCGGGTCATTTCATCACCGTCGAGTTCGACAACCGGATTTTGTACTTTAATCTTTTGCATGGTCGTATTAATTAATTTACTGGTTATAATAATATAAAGATTCCTCTCAAAGGCGCAGAGACGCCAGATATAAATCTTAACGTCTTCGCGGCTTTGCGAGATTTCTTATGCGTTTTGTTTTTTGATAAGATTCAATGCCGATCCGGCTTTAAACCATTCAATTTGTTGCGCATTGTATGTATGGTTCAATTTGATTATATCAGTTGAACCATCGGAATGAACGATCTCAAGTGTTAATGGTTTTCCCGGAGCAAAATCCACCAGGTCTACAAAGTTGAACGAATCGTCTTCTCGCACCAGGTCGTAATCGTTTTCGTTGTCGAAAGTCAATCCTAACATTCCCTGCTTTTTCAGGTTGGTTTCGTGGATACGTGCAAACGATTTAACAATTACGGCTTTAACGCCCAAGTGACGAGGTTCCATAGCTGCATGCTCGCGCGATGATCCTTCACCGTAGTTCTGATCGCCAATTACAACCGTTGGAATTCCTTCGGCTTTGTACTGTCGTTGAACGGCAGGCACTGCATCATACTCGCCGGTAAGCTGGTTTTTCACCTTGTTGGTTTCGCCGTTAAATGCGTTAACGGCACCAATCAGCATGTTATTCGATATATTGTCGAGGTGTCCGCGGAAACGTAACCATGGTCCGGCCATCGATATGTGGTCGGTGGTACATTTTCCCTGCGCTTTAATAAGTAACTTGGCACCTGTAATATTTTGTCCGTCCCAAGCTTCAAATGGATATAAAAGTTGCAGACGTTTTGAGTCTTCAGCAACATTTACCACAACGTTTGAACCGTCGGTTGCCGGAGCCTGGAATCCCGGATCTTTCACATCAAAACCTTTGCCTGGCAATTCCTCACCTGTTGGAAGGTCGAGTTTTACCTCTTCGCCGTTTTTGTTGGTCAGGGTGTCGGTAGCCGGATTAAAATCCAACCTACCGGCAATGGCCAGTGCTGTTACCAGCTCGGGCGATGTTACAAAAGCGTGGGTATTCGGGTTACCGTCGGCACGTTTCGAGAAGTTACGGTTGAACGAGTGCACAATCGTGTTTTTTTCTCCTTTTTCAGCTCCGGGGCGTGCCCACTGCCCAATACATGGTCCGCAGGCATTGGCAAATACTTTTCCGCCAATTTTCTCGAAGGTATCAATAAATCCATCGCGTTCGATGGTGAAACGTACCTGCTCCGATCCCGGTGTAATGGTAAATTCCGATTTTGCGATCAAACCTTTTTCTTCGGCCTGTTTGGCAATCGATGCAGCACGCGAAATATCTTCGTACGATGAGTTGGTGCAACTACCAATCAATCCCACTGAAATGTCCATTGGCCATCCGTTGGCTTCAGCTTCCTCTTTCATTTTCGAGATAGGAGTGGCACGGTCGGGAGTAAATGGCCCGTTTACGTGTGGCTCCAGTTCCGAAAGATTGATTTCGATCAGCTCGTCGTAAAACTTTTCAGGATTGGCATAAACTTCGGCATCGGCGTCGAGGTGTTCTTTTACACCATTTGCCGCATCGGCCACTTCTGCACGACCTGTAGCGCGTAAATAACGCTCCATACTTTCGTCGTAAGCAAAAATACTTGTGGTAGCACCTACTTCGGCGCCCATGTTACAAATGGTTCCTTTACCGGTTGCTGAAAGTGATTTTGCACCCTCACCAAAATATTCGATAATAGCTCCTGTTCCGCCTTTAACGGTAAGAATTCCGGCCACTTTCAGAATTACGTCTTTTGGTGCCGCCCAGCCACTTAATTTTCCGGTGAGTTTTACACCGATCATTTTTGGCATTTTCAACTCCCAGGCCATTCCTGCCATCACATCAACAGCGTCGGCTCCGCCAACTCCAATGGCCACCATTCCAAGGCCACCTGCATTAACGGTGTGCGAGTCGGTTCCAATCATCATTCCACCCGGGAATGCATAATTTTCCAACACCACCTGGTGAATAATACCGGCTCCCGGTTTCCAGAAACCTATTCCGTATTTATTCGAAACGGACTCCAGGAAATCAAAAACTTCCTTATTAGCGGTTTTTGAAACAGAGAGGTCGGTTTTCCCTTCCACCTGCGCCTGGATCAAGTGATCGCAATGCACGGTTGACGGAACGGCTGTCCGCTTTTTCCCTGAGTTAATAAATTGAAGTAATGCCATCTGCGCAGTGGCGTCCTGCATGGCTACCCGGTCGGGAGCAAAATCAACATAATCTGCTCCTCGTTTAAAGGCAGCTAATTCCTGCGCTGCAAACAGGTGAGAATAAAGAATTTTTTCTGCGTACGTCATCGGTTTATTCAGAAGCCCTTTGGCTTGTTTTACCTTTTCGGGAAGTTCTGAATACACTTTTTTTACTAGGTCTAAATCAAACATAAGAAATTTAGTTTTTTTGAATATTGTCGGCGTATTATTTGTCGCTTTTACTAACAATAAATATCGTGAAAAGTTGACTTAATTCCTATAGAAATTTACTATTACAGTTCACTGATATCGATATATACCGTACATAAATAAACCATAATATAAGTTTTCTATTTGTAATTTTAATCACATAACAGAGCCGGGGAGATTTGATATATATCAATACGTCGAAATATAGTCGGGGGATATTTATTATTATTTGATTTTCAGTGATTTATTTGATCGTTTTGTTCTGCATGGATAACTCTATTTGTGTTATGTTATGAAACATGTTGCTGAATGCGCTTAAAAGCTAGCTTAGAGCTAATTATAGCCATTGGGATTCCGGCACCGGGAACGGTGGATGCACCAACATAAAACACATTTTTATATTTCTCGTCAATATTACGTGGGCGCATGATGCCAATTTGGTTCATATTGTGCGAAAGTCCCAGTCCACTTCCCCGGTGCAAATTGAAGCGGTTTTGCCAAACCTGCGGTGTGTAAATGGTTCTCGATACGATTTCATTTTTTATCTCTTGCCCGATCCTTTTAGAGAAGTCTTCAATGATACTGTCGACGATCTGGTCTTTGTCCGACCAGTCTTGTTTGAAATAGAGGTTAGGCACCGGGCAAACAAAAAACAGGCTTTCGCAACCTTCGGGAGCACAATCGCTATTATGCTTCGATAAAACATTAACATAATAATAGGGCTTTTGTAAAGTTCCCGGATTCTTCATCACATTTTCGGCGTAGTCTTTATAATTCGTCCCCAGGTAGTAGTTGTGATGGTTCACCTGAGGCAGTTTGCATTTCAGCCCGATGTAAAAAGTAAGGTAGCCCATTGTCCAGCTCATTTTGTCGAGTTTGGCGGGAGCAAAAGCCGGGCGCTTAAAAATATTGCCTCTGAACCATGCTGCATCCGAATTAATAAGGTAACTGTCGGCCGACCACGATTTACCGTTCTGGTCAGTCAACGCTTTCAATGTTCCGTTGTTTTCGGTAAATTCTTTTATTTCGGTGTTGTAATGGATTTCTACATTTTCCTTATTGAGCACATCCACAAAACCTTCAACAATTTTATACATCCCGCCTTTCACGTTGTAGTAGCCGTCGTGTTTAAATTCGGTGTACGAAAGCAGGCTGTAAATCCCCATGGTATCGAAAGGTGTGCGCCCAAGGAAAAAAGCCACCAGCGAAATAATCTGTTGTGCCTGCGATGACGAAAAATACTTAGTAACGTGGTTCCAGAAGCTTTTGAACAATACGGGAATATGCACCGGATTTACGCGCATTAAGGCCCAAACATAACCCGCCAGCGAATCGAAATTTTGTTTGATCACAATGTCAACGGTATCGTGAAAAAGCGCACCGGCTTTGTCCATGTAGCGCTCAAACTTTTCTTTAAAATCAGGTTCGATATCGGCAAACTGTTCGGCCAGTTTATCAATGTCTTTGTATAAGAAATAGGTTTTGTCGTCGCCTCTGAAATTTACCGTGTACAAGGGATCTAGTTCTACATACTCAAACGGCAACTGAATACCACACTCTTTGGCAAATTCTTCAAATTCGTACGACATGCTGAAAAAACTCGGACCGGTATCAAAGGTAAAGCCATCTTTTTTTATCTGGTTCAGCCTTCCACCGGCTTGTTCGTTCTTTTCCAGAATCACAACCTCGTAGCCGTTTTTCACCAATCTTATTGCTGTGGCCAGTCCACCGATTCCGGCACCTACTATTAAAACCTTTTGTTTCATTCCTTTTTCACTTTTGTTTTTAAGTTAGGATAAAGTTCATCTTTCACCCATTTAAAGTCGGGCTCGAATTGTAAAGCTTTTTCGTATATGGATTTTGCCTTCTCATATTCGTCCATTTCTTCGTACGATTGCCCTGTTAAACTCAGCAAGCTTAAATAGTTCCAGTCGTTTTGCAATGCTGCGGGTTGCTTTTCCATTTGTTCAATGGCCAGTAAAAAGTGCTCGATGGCAACTTCTTTCGATCCGCCAAAAATAGCCGGCATGTAAAAATAAGCGTTGCCATATTGTACATGGGCAAAGGGGAGTTTGTTATTTAATTCCAGCGCCCGATCAGCATTTTTAATACACCTGCGTCCAAAGATTGGTGCCTTTATTGGCGACAGGCCAATTTTAAAGCCCCAGAAAGCCGCCTCATATGCATTCACAAGTGCCGAATCAAAGTTTAGATTCTCCAAAATGTCCAGGTTGTTTTCAGCCAGATCGAGGTAGTGTTTGGCTTTCTTATCATCATCTTCAGCCAGACAATAGCCTATGAATCCGTATTGGTAGTTTACCAGTTCGCTGAGATACCCGGTATTTTCTGTTTTGTTTTGCTCCATACTATCGATCACTATTTGCCAATCAATCATGCGATTGCTGATGTATGCCTCATAAATTTTTTGCTTGTTCGAAGCAAAAGCACTTCCTGAAAGGAAAAGGGCCAAAAACAGAGTAATTATGATATCGTTCTTCCTTTCCATTGGTAGGCTTTTTTTGATTTGTTGAGCAATGCTTTTATGATGATAAGGCCAAGTACCAATTGTTGCGGCATGGCCAGAAGCAGGTTTTTTAACGGATTTTGATAGCTAACAATACTTATTAAAATACGAATGGTTACCAGCATTAAGAGGTAAATAAAAATGAGTTTAGTTGGCAAAACAATTAGAACCGGAATAAATCCCAGTGTGGTAATCAGCCAAAAAAGTATCGACAATATGCCCGAGTTTCCGAAGAACATAATTACATTTTTTGAGAAACCATTTACTGCTTCGGTAAACGAACTGTACATCCGGCAGGAAATAGAAGAATTTCCTGCAAGACATGCTATTCGAATTCCATTCTTTTTAAAGGATTGCGCAATTGATATGTCTTCCACTTTATTATCCCGAAAAGTTTGGTGTGGTTGAGTGTCTCTGTATGTTTTGGCATCGAAGAGCATAAATTGCCCGTTTGCCGCCGCCATCGATGAAAAGGGCAGAACCCTTACGAAGATTAATGGCAAAAGACTCAACAGGATAAAATTCATATTCGGTACGGTCAGGTATTCGCTCCAGCTGTGCATGTTTTGTTTCGGGAAAATGGAAAGCAAACCGAGCTTGTGTTGTTGCACTTTGCTGATTGTATCGGCGATAATCGTACCCGAAATACGAACATCGGCATCGAGAAACAAAAAGTAACTTCCTTTTGCCTGTTGCGCCAGATTATAACAACCATAGTTTTTTCCCAACCATCCGTCCGGAAGTCCTTCTGAATGGAGGAGTTGAATCCGGTGATCCGTTTTTGTGCAGGCGTCAACAATTTCAGCCGTTTTATCAGTCGATTGATCGTTAAAAACCAACAGCTCAAAATTTTTCCATTCCTGCTGTTGAATATCCTGGAGTAAACGGCGAATGTTTTGTTCTTCGTTACGCGCCGGAATAAGAATGGAAACCAGCGGATTAAAATCTTTTAGATTGGTAGACAAAGGCTGCCTGAAAATTGCATTTAGCAAAACAACCCATAGTTGAATTGCTGTAAAAATGAATATGATCCACGCTGCAATTATCATCGTTAAATCTCTTTTTTAGCTTGTGCTTGCAAACACTGTTCGTAAAAAGTGTTGTATGCGTTTTCCATCTCATCAACATTCCAGGAAGCGGTGTAATTATGCAGGTTGAAAAAAGCATTTGGTTTCGCATCGGCAAAATAGTCGATGAGGTTGGCCTGGAAAATGATCTGAATATCATTCTTTGTACGCTGCAGAATCTTTTCAATTCCCTTCTCAAACACAAACTTGTTCTGGTAGATGCTTTTTATGTTCCCCTGCGGAAATAACAAGACCATGTTATTGGCATCCGACAATAATTCTGCAGTATAATCAAAGGTTTCAAATATTGATCTCGATTGTTTTTTGATGGAAAAGCCACCGGTATATTGGAAAAACCAGTTTTTTCGAAGCTCCTCTTCCAGCATCATAAAATGGTATTTGCGTTTAAAAAGCTGCTGATTTACATATAAAGTCCAAATGCCATCCCACCAACTCACGTGATTACAAATTAAAAGAATGGGCAATCCATTGTCCTCAATCTCGCCATTAATGGAAAACGAATGAAAGTGTCGTTTCATTTTCCACAGCACATAGTGCCGGAAAAACGGATCGAGGACAAAATTATGTTTTGCTTTTATGATCAAAGTTTTAGTTTAAAGTTAAAAGTAACATGGCAAAAAATAAAGCCTGAATTCCAAAAACAACCGGGGCGATCCGGTTTTTGGTATTTATTTTCAACAAGTTGATGACCAGTGAAAAAAGCAATGCCAAAAGAAACCAGGCCAAATAGTTTTGCACCGGAACTGCTGATTCGCTAAACGTCCACATGGCTAATTGTGGTGCTACCTGTTCTAAAAGTACATCGTAGCCCAGCAATAAAAACGCTGCTCCAACAATTTTTAACATCAGGGGCCAATTGCTTAGTTCCATTACTGAATTGGACACATAAACAAGCAGCAGCCAGTTTAGCCCAATAATCAGAGGCGTATTAAAAAGTTTTATGCCCAAGCCGTGCCCGTAGCTGTAGTTGCCAAAAATACTTCCGGTGTTTACTCCAATCAGCTCAACAATAAAACTTGCTATGTAAATAAAAATAAAAACGAATATTGTTTTTGCGGAAAATTTGCTGTGAAATAAGCCCACAATAAAAGAACTCAGTAGTAACGCAAACGGCGTTAAATGCACAAAAAACGGGCGAGTGGCCGGAACAGAAAGTCCGGCAAATCCTACCGCATAGAAAATGACAAGAAACAATACAAAGTACCGGTAATTTGCCTGTATTGAGTTTGCTATGTTTCTTGTGCCAATCATTTTTCAACGTGTTTTTTGATTTGTTCAATCAGTAACAGGTTATATAAAATCATACTGAATGCGTAGGCAAAATCCTCAATGGGAATAGTAAAAACACGTAATCCGAGGTTTTCGCTGTTGTTGTACCAAACCACTTCTCCATCGATATACGATCCGGTTAAAATTCCGTTCACAATTAAAAAGGGAATCAGAATTACTCCGAAAGTGATAAAAAATGAATGGGTTATTCTGCTTTTCAAAAGCAGGGGAAGCAGCAGGGCAATAGCAAGTTTTGCAGCAATATAAAAAGTGTAAGTTTTATCGGTATTGAAAATGACCAGCAAAACACACAGGAAAATAAGCGATAGAACCAGTGCACGATTCCATATGTTTTTTAGCTCAAGTTGCGGGAAATATTCCCGAATCGATTCATGTAAAAATATACTGGCATAAGGAATAACAATAAAAAACAGGATTTCTTCGAGTGGCAAAGAAAATAAATAGCTGCCCGATAAATACTCCGGATTAAAGCCCCAAATGCCTCGATTGGTAAAATTCACATCGAAAATGATATACAACAAAGCCACCAACAGAATGGAAGGAAAAACATATTTCCATTGTTTGTAAAACTGCAGTCGTTTATCGAAACTGAGCAGCAAAGGCACTGCGCCGGAAGCCGTAAGTAGTATAAAGTACAATGACATTTATTTCTTTAAAAAACGAAATTGGAAGATTAGTAAACCATAGTTGTCAAAATCGCGAACGTTCTTTCCGCGATGGTGTGCCAGGTGTGCCTCGCGGACTGCCCTGAGGTATTTATTTTTTGTATGGGTTAAAAAAGGAATATTGAGCCGTTGGTGGATCATTACATCGTGAATAGCAAAATAGGTGAGTCCGTACAAACTTATTCCAATGCCCAGTGCAATTAGTGCTGAAATATGAAAGAAGAAACCAACGATGAGCACTACGATTGCCGGAATGGCGTAAACAAGGAAAAAATAGTCGTTCTTTTCAAAACCGGGTTTGTACAACTCGGTTTGCGAAGCGTTTTTTTTGTGGTCGTTTACATGATGATCGCGGTGCCATTTCCACAAAAAACCATGCATTACAAATTTATGGTTCGACCAGGCTACGAACTCCATAAAACAGAAGGCTGCTATAGCGATTATAAAATTCAATTTTTTACTTTTAAATGTTCTTCTACGCGTTCATATATTTTCTTAAACCATACGGTGTAGCGTTCAGGATTGTTTTCAATATCCTCTTTAAGTTCCTCGTAAGTAATATATTTCCAACTTAATACTTCATTTGCATCAGGTTGTGGTTTATCATCACTAAAACCAATAAATACACGGTCAAGCTCGTGTTCGGTAAGTTGGTTATCCAAATCTTCTTTGTAGGTAAAATCAAAAATTTCCTGTAACGAAGCCTGCATTCCCATTTCTTGCATCAAACGGCGGTTGGCAGCATCAAAACTGGTTTCGTTAGGGTATGGATGACTGCAACAGGTGTTGGTCCACAAGCCATTTGAATGATACTTATTTAATGCCCGTTGATGGATAAGCCATTCGCCTTTCGAATTAATGATAAATACAGAGATAGCCCGGTGTAGTATGCCTTTTAAATGAGCCTCCATCTTTTCCATTTCTCCCACCACCTTGTCGTTTTGGTCAACCAGAATTACCTTTTCTATTTTGTTGTTGTTCGTCATACCAATCTGAGATTATAAAGTGTTTTTGCTTTTACCATGATCAGCATTTTTTTATAGTTGGGTATTCGTACGCGGTTTTGCATGATAACCGAAGCCGGAGTTCGCTTTAATTTATTTAGCAGTAAGCGATAATAGTTATAAGCCACCAACACGGCCAGTTTTGATTTCCCGGGCAACTTTTTTATGCCATCGTAAGCGGTTTCAAAATCGGTTTCAATATCTTTAATAATGCGCTTCTTTTCTTCATCGCAAAATTCTTTGCTGCATAATTCCGCGAAATAATTCCGACCCAAAGTTTCGGTGTCTTCACGCAAGTCGCGCAAAAAGTTTACTTTCTGAAAAGCAGAGCCAAGTTTCATGGCAGGAGTCACCAACTCGTTAAATTTTTCCTGATCACCGTCGCAAAATACTTTTAAACACATCAGTCCGACTACGTCTGCTGAGCCATAAATGTACTGGTCAGCCTCCAGTTTTGTTTTGTATTCTTTTTTCTCCAAATCATATCTCATGCTGGTAAGAAAAGCATCAACATGATCGAGTGAAATGTTGTATTTCTTTACCGTGTATTGAAAAGCCTGAAGAACCGGGTTGAGGCTAATGCCGCGTTTCATGGCATCTCTAAAATCTTTGTCGAATTTATTGAGCAGGTATGCTTTGTCGTTGTCATGAAAAGTGTCCACTACTTCATCAGCTAAACGAACAAAACCATAAATACTATATATGGCATCTCTATGCCTTTTTTGTAACAAACTTGTTGCATAAGAAAAAGATGTGCTGTAACTGGCTGTTACAACTTTCGAAATCTTCATTGAACAGGTGTTGTATAATCTCATTTACATTCTGGTTTCATGTTCACTACAAACGTAAGATACTAATAAAATCGCAATGCACTAAAATCTCAACAGTCTGATAATTCAGGTACTTTTATAAAAATAAAGTATATGCGTATTATTTTAACTAAACAACGCAGAAAAATGCTGTTTTGTTTACTTATTGAAGAGTTAAAGTAATGGGGGATAATAAGAAATGAGTATTGTTAGATTCTGACAATACAAGAATCGGGCAGCCATCCCTGGTTGCCGTCGGCCAGTTTTATTTCGGTCCAGCTGTCGAGCTGGTCGGTAATTTCCAGCTTTAATCCTTCGTAAATCAGGAACAGGTCGGTGCCGGTTTCGCTTGGCGAGCTTTTTACTGTAACGCGCGGACAAAAAACGATGGCCGTGTTCCGGTTATTGATTCTGGCTTTTTGTTGTGCTGCATGCGAAACCGCAAAACCTGACAGCAGAATGGCGAAAATGCCCAACCAAAACGATAGACGTTTTACGGCAACTGTTTTGCTAAAGAAAAAGCCACCAAGCAGTAACAGAAACAATACGAACGTGGCAATGCTGATATAAGCCCAGGTATCGGCAGGGTATTTATTAATAATCGAATCTTTCCAACGCAGGAAAAACGGTTTGGGCAATTCCTCGATTTGTGTAACCACATACTGGTTGGCCACCTGAAGGTTGAAAGCGATGTCTTCGTCGTGAGGAGCCAGTACTTTAGCGCGCTCGTAATTTAAAATGGCGTTGTTGATGTCGCCGGTTTTAAAGTAGGCATTTCCCAGGTTGAAATAGACTTTAGCCGATTCTTCTCCGGCAGCCAAAATTTGCTCGTAAGCAGAAACAGCCTGCTGGTATTCTTCGGTGGTGTAGTAAGCGTTTGCTTTCTCCCAAAGTTGCTCATTTGTTTCCTGTGCGATACCAAAAAACGGAGCTATAAGTAGTATGAATATTAGTATCCTTTTCATTGTTCTAGCGTTTAATTTGTTTTTCAAAACGGCTCATTGTGGTTTCAGCCTTCTTATACAAATCATGACGTGCTTCTGATCCTCCAACCGGAGCGTATCTTGCAAATTCGCATTGGTCAACAACTTCCTCAAAGTCTTTAATCACTTCTTCTGCAACATTACGGTCATTGAGTTTAGCCACTGCGTTTTCTCGGTTCAGGTCGGCAACCGGAATTCCCAGTTTGTCGCTTAAGTAACCCCAGAAAGCTTTTAGAATTGCTTCGTGGAATGCTTCGTTGTTGTTTTGTTTCATATAACCGGCAGCTGCTTTCAGTCGTTTTACAGCAACACGGTTGGCCTTTTTATTTCGCACCAGTGCAATGTTGGCGTTTTCGCGGGCTTTTTTGCGGTAAACAAAATACAGTACAACAAACAGCAGCGCACTAATCAGGTAAATCAAATAAAAGATGGTACTTCCGTAGAAGGTGTGTCCTTTTACCTGTAACATTGGTTTGCCTGATTTAATGAAGCGGATATCCTGACCAATCAGCTGCAGATCTTCTTTACGTCGCGAACTGATTACGGTAGTGGATTGCTCTTCAGTTCCTTTTTCAACGTGCAGCGTGTAAGCCTCCGTGGATTTGGTTTCGTATTTTCCTGTAGCTGGGTTGAAATACGCAAACCTGATCGGCGGAATTTCATAGTCGCCCTCAAAACGTGGCTGAAACAGGTATTCAATGGTTTTATTTCCCGAAGCGCCATTATCGTTGGCCTGTACATTGTCGGTTGCACGCGGATCGTACACTTCAAAATCGCTTGGCAGCTCCAGTTCAGGCGAACGCACCAAACGGATATTACCATTACCCGATATTTTCATGGTAAGCGTAACCGCGTCGTTGGTGGTAACATTGGTACTGCTGATTTCCGACGACACATTAAAGTTACCCACACCACCCATAAAATTGGCCGGTTCGGTTGGCAGGTCTTTTACATTCACCGAAACAGGATTGCTGGTAACGCGTGCGCGTACTGTACGGTAATTATCAAAGAAATCATCGAAGAAACTGCGTGCTTTTACCCGCTCACGAATCAACAGTGCCATACTGAATGGCTCGATTGTTAATCGTCCGTTTTGCTGCGGGAAAAGGATGGTCTTTTTCAATATTCCAACTTGGTAAATTTTATCATTGTAAACCTCGCGGGTGAAGTTTATCTGCTGCGGAATATCTATATCCTGAGTGTAAAAACCTTCGTACGTGGGCAGGTTTACTTCATCGAATTGATGAATCGGCACATTCGGGTTTACATACAATTTTACGGTGGCAATAATTTGCTCTCCGCGGTAAACATTGCGTTTGCTTAAATCAACACGAACAAACAGGTTGTCTTTGTCGAGCTCAATATTTTGCGATGCGCCTTGTTGTGGTTGTGTAGCGCCTCCCTGCGACTGGCTGGGTTGTGCCTGTGCTTTTACCACCTGGATAGACAGCTTATTGGATTCAAAAACCTTTCCGTTTACTTCTATCGATCCCGGGCGGATTTCGAAAGTTCCTTCAGCTTTGGCACGTAAAATATAGGTGTAGGAAAATGTTACCTCTGAAGTTGTTTTTCCGTTAATGGTTTGAATACTGGTTGACTGCCCCGTACTCGGCCCCATTAAAATCTGGAAATTATCGCTTAATCCCGGAGGAAGCTGTAAGTTGGTTCCTCTTTCGTTCAATTGAAAGCTCAGCCTGAATTGTTGTCCTATTTCAACGGCGCTTGGTGCCGACATGGTAAAACGGGTTTGTTCGGCCCGGGCTGCAATTGCCGCGCAAAAAAGAAAAATATATATTACCAGTTTTTTCATCATTGTATCAAAGCCTACAAAATTATTGTTTTTGTTCAATTGCTTCTTTTTGTATCCGATTAATCCCTAATAATTAATCGTTCATCATTAATCGTTCATCCTTCATCATTCCAATTACCATTCTTTCTCCGATCGCGTACGTTTGGCTTTGGCAGCTTTCGCTTTTTTCACCTTATCCTGAATGTCGCGTTCGTCGTTTTGCAAGGCCTGCAACAGTTGTTCAGCATCCTGTTTCGAAATTTTATTTTGCTGAGGTTGTTGCTGTTGCTGCTGGTCTTTATTTTGGTCTTTGTTCTGATCCTGTTTGTTTTGATCTTTATTCTGATCCTGCTGATCCTTGTTCTGGTTTTTGTTTTGATCCTGCTTTTCCTTATTCTGATCGTTTCTATCCTGATTTTGATCTTTGTTCTGGTCCTTATTTTGGTCTTTATTCTGATCCTTGTTTTGATCTTTATTTTGCTGCTGTTGCTGCTCTTTTTTCTTTTTCAGCATTTGTGCATAAGCCAGGTTGTATTTTGTCTCCAGATCATCGGGATTTTCACGAAGCGCTTTTTTGTACGATTCGATACTTTCATCCAGTTTCTCCTGCATCAGCTGCGTATTGCCCAGGTTGTGATTAACACGGGCACGCTCTTCCGGCTCTTCCATCTTCTCTGCCAGTTCCGAAAATTTACCTTCAGCATCTTCAAATTTTTGCTGTTTGTACAAAGCGTCGGCCAGGTTGTAATTCCACTTCAAATCGTCAGGGCGTTTTTCCAGAGCTTTGCGGTATTCGGTTTCGGCATTACTGAATTTTATGCTATCGATTTTTGTGGTGTCGCGCACGGCTTCCATAAAAAGTTTGTTCCCGTTGCGTACAAATTTCCGTTCGTTTTGCCCGAAAGCAATCCCGGAAATCGTTAGCAGAATTAGTATGAAATATATTCGTCTCATCTTAAAATCGTTTCAGGTTGCAAGTTACACGTTGCAGGTTCTTCTCAAACTTTAAACCTGCATCCAGTAACCTGTAACGTGTTATCCAAATAGCTTAATTCGCTTCAAATACTTGTTTTTGCGTTCAAGAATTACAAATTCAAGCAACAACAAAAACAATCCTACTGCAAAGAAATACTGGAACTGGTCGTCGTATTCCGAAAAAGTACGCGTTTCCATTTCCTGCTTTTCCATTTTGTTTATTTCGTCGAACAGGGCATTTAATCCCACTTGTGCATTATTGGCACGCACATAAATGCCTCCACCGGTAGCAGCAATTTGCTCCAGCATTTGTTCATTCAATTTTGTTACAACGACATTACCGTCACGGTCTTTCAAATAATCGGTTTGTCCGTTTCGCAGCACCGGAATTGGTGAACCTGACGGCAATCCCATTCCAATGGTGTGTACAATGGCGCCTTCATCCAATGCCGCTTTCGCCGATGCCAGTGCGTCGTCTTCGTGGTTTTCACCGTCGGTAATAATTACGATCGCTTTGTTGGCCTCGCCGTTTGGTGTAAACGATTTTCGTGCCAAATCGATGGCCGCTCCGATTGCCGTTCCCTGTTTCGGAACGATTTGCGTATTCACCGAATTCAAAAACAGTTTTGCTGAATTGTAATCAGTGGTAATTGGCAGCTGTGTGTATGCATCGCCTGCAAAAACTATCAAACCGATCTTGTCGTCTTTTAAACGGTCTACCAGTCGTGAAATTGCCCTTTTTGCCCGTTCCAAACGGTTGGGCTGAATATCTTCGGCCATCATACTGTTCGACACGTCAAGCGCAATCATCAGCTCCACACCTTCGCGTTTTTCGGTCTTTAATTTCGATCCGAACTGCGGACGTGCAATGCCGACAACAAAGAATGCCAGTGCCAGCATCAGAATAATAAACTTAACAACAGGGCGGTTGCCTGAACTGTAGGGCATCAGTTGCCCCAGAATTTCCTGTTGTCCGAATTTCTTTAATGCACGGCGGCGCGAAATTCGCGACCAGGCAAAAAACATTGCCAGCAGCGGAATTATTAACAATCCCCATAAGTATTCGATATTTGCAAACCTAAACATTTCCATCCTTCTATCTTTTTATGGGATACTTCTGAATATCGTTAAACGCATAAATAAACTCACGATCAAAAACAGTGCCCCAAGCAGGGCAAAAGGCATAAATTCTTCCGACTTGCGGCTGAATTCGCGTACTTCAATTTTTGATTTTTCCAATGCGTCAATTTCTTTATAAATCTCTTCCAGTTTGGTGTTACTGGTTGCTCTGAAATAACGTCCGTCGGTAAGCGACGAAATCTCCTGCAAGGTTTCTTCGTCAATCTTCACCGGCATGTCGCGCAACTGAACGCCAAACTGTGTTTGTACAGGGTAGGGCGCTGTTCCGATGCTTCCCACACCAACCGTATAAACACGAATACCAAATGTTTTGGCAATTTCGGCAGCAGTAACCGGAGCAACTTCACCACGGTTGTTTTCGCCGTCGGTCAACAGAATAACCACGCGGCTTATGGCTTCGCTGTCTTTCAGACGGGCCACCGAAGTTGCCAGGCCATTTCCGATAGCTGTACCGTCTTCTATCATACCACTTTCAATATCTTTAAACAGGTTGAGCAATACGGCGCGGTCGGTGGTAAGCGGACATTGTGTAAATGCTTCGCCGGCAAAAACCACGAGTCCCATGCGGTCGTATTCGCGGCCCGAAATAAATTCCATCGCTACATTTTTTGCAGCTTCCAAACGATCTGGGCTGAAATCCTGTGCCAGCATCGAACTCGAAATGTCGAGTGCAATAACAATGTCGATACCTTCCGTTTCGCTTTGTTCCCAGTTTCTCGATGATTGCGGACGAGCCAAAACAACCACAAAAAAACTAATGGCAATTAGCAAGCAAACAAACACCAGGTGGCGCAAGTAATGCCTGATCGTTTTTGGGGCTTTTATTACCGAAGCAGTGGATGAAACCTGGATGCTTGCGGTATTTTTTTTCTGCCTGAAAATATACCACGCCACCATGGGAATCAATACCCACAGGATGTGAAATAGCTCAGGGTTTTTAAATGTCAATCCTTCAAACATCTCTTTCTATTTTATCTCAACTTCTTCAACGTTTTCATCATCATCTCCTTTATCAGCGTCTTTGCTGTCAGCCTTTTTCTGTTCCTCTTTCTTCGTATCGTTCACAAAGAAATAGGCATTTACCAGCGACAGGTTATCGTCGTCGGGCAGCGGCTGATATTTGGCAAATTTTACCAAATCGGCTAACTGTAGCAATTGCGACAGGTTCGAGAAATGTTTCTCGTTAATTAAGCCTTTCTGCACCCTGAAACTTTCAATGGTTTCGTCGGTGGTTTGCTCCATGGCCCGAATACCAAACCGGTCTTCAATATATTCCCGCAGTGTATTGGTAAGCTCGCTGTAATATTGTTTGGTTTTGCCTTTTTGCCACACTTTT
Organism: uncultured Draconibacterium sp.; assembly: GCF_963677565.1. Lineage (NCBI taxonomy): Bacteria > Pseudomonadati > Bacteroidota > Bacteroidia > Marinilabiliales > Prolixibacteraceae > Draconibacterium > uncultured Draconibacterium sp. The sequence goes on from NZ_OY781981.1 coordinate 2,583,543, forward strand.
TCAGTTTTGATACGATCCAACTCGCGCAATGCGATAATATGCGCCGGCTCTTTTGGTTTTGCCGGACGTGAAAATATAGGCTTGTTGTTTTTCTTCCGCTTAATCGAATATAAAAGGAAGAAAATGATGGCTCCGATAAGAATCACACCTAAAATGTAAGGCGTAACTTCTTTTAAAGTCAACGGTGCACCGTATGGCATTTTAATATCGGTCGGTCCTTTTGTGGTGTCGATCTGCATGGTGTACACATTCAGCGTAACACCGTTGCTGGGGATGGAATCAATAATTCCGTCTACATCGATTTTGAACCAGTAAGGCGGAATACGATAACTTCCACTGTCGAAACTGGTAATGGTGTAGGCCTGAATTTGTTTCATCAGCGTTTCGTCGTCCAACTCAAACGTGTCGACACCCGAACGGCTGATCACTTCAATCAGGCTATTGATCGTATCCGGAACCGCCGGAAATTGTACGTTTACATCTTTCGGGTGATCTACTTCCAGAAAAAGTTTTACCTGGTCGCCGATCAGAATATTTGCAGAATCAAGGCTGGCAGTGGCTTTTATGCGCTGTGCCTGCGTTGTTCCTGCAATCAGAATTGCCGTAAACAGAATTAATATTTTTAGTTTCAATTGCATGCTACTCTATTTTAATGCCCGTCTTTTAAACAGGGTCATTAACGATTTTACATAGTCTTCGTTGGTGTTTATCGATACATAATCAACACCGCTTTTTTTGAACATCACATCCAGCCGGCCCATGTGTTTTATCCACCAGTCGGCATAAAGTTTACGCGTTTTTCGCGAGCTGCTGTCCACCCAAACGTAGTTGCCTTTTTCGGCGTCTTTCAGCTTTATCATTCCTATTGATGGTAGTTCTGTTTCGCGCTTGTCGTAAATGTTCAGCGCCACCATATCGTGCTTGTTGTTGGCAATGGAAAGTGCCATCTCAAGGTCTTTGTTATCGTCCATAAAATCGGAAATGATAAAGGCCGTGCAGCGCTTTTTTATGGCGTTGGTCATGTAACGAACAGCCTCGGTAATGTCGGTGCCATTACTTTCCGGGTGAAAGTCGATCAGTTCGCGGATGATACGCAAAATGTGGCTTTTCCCTTTTTTCGGCGGAATAAATTTCTCGATCTTATCTGAAAAGAAAATCACACCAATTTTGTCGTTGTTTTGAATGGCTGAAAACGAAAGCACAGCAGACAGTTCTGTGATCACATTTTTCTTCAGCTTTTCAAACGAACCAAAATCGCGCGAGCCACTCACATCGATAAGCAGCATTACCGTAAGTTCGCGTTCCTCTTCAAATATTTTTACGTAAGGATGACTGTAGCGGGCGGTAACATTCCAGTCGATGTTACGGATATCGTCGCCAAACTGGTATTCGCGTACCTCGGAGAATGCCATACCGCGGCCTTTAAAAGCACTGTGGTATTCGCCGGCAAAAATGTTCCGCGACAAACCACGTGTTTTAATCTCAATCTTCCGTACTTTTTTTAATAAATCAGTTGTCTCCATGAAATTTGTTTCATGTTCCACGTTTCATGTTGCAGGTTAAGCTATCTCGAACTTGAAACTTGCAACTGTTAACTTGTAACCTTTTAAGGTACTTCTACCTGGTTCAGAATATCAGTAATAATTTCTTCCTGGGTAATGTTGTTGGCCTCCGCTTCGTAGCTTAGTCCAATACGGTGGCGCAATACATCGGCACAAACTGCACGCACATCTTCAGGAATTACATAACCACGACGTTTGATGAATGCAAAAGCCTTGGCAGCCTGCGCCAAACTGATTCCTGCCCTTGGTGATGCTCCGTAAGCGATCATATCTGCATATTTCTCCAACTTATATTCTTTAGGTTCGCGTGTGGCAAAAACAATGTCAACAATGTATTTCTGAATTTTTTCATCCATGTAAACATCTTTCACCACGTTGCGGGCTTTAATAATGTCTTCCGGTTTCAGAATGGTTGTTGTTTCAGGGAACTGTGCCAGCAGGTTTTGATTGATGATCTGACGCTCTTCCTCTTTTTTCGGATAGTTGATCACCACTTTCAGCATGAAACGATCGACCTGCGCTTCAGGCAGCGGGTAAGTACCTTCCTGTTCAATCGGGTTTTGCGTTGCCATAACCAAGAATGGCTCGTCCAGTTTAAACGTTTCGTCGCCAATGGTGATTTGACGTTCCTGCATGGCTTCGAGCAGTGCCGATTGTACTTTTGCCGGCGCACGGTTGATCTCATCTGCCAATACAAAGTTGGCGAAGATTGGCCCTTTTTTTATGCTGAACTCTTCTTTCTTCTGGCTGTAGATCATAGTTCCCAGAACGTCGGCAGGCAGAAGGTCCGGTGTAAACTGAATACGTGAAAATTTAGCACTGATTGTTTGCGACAAGGATTTAATGGCAAGCGTTTTTGCCAGCCCAGGAACACCTTCCAGCAAAATGTGACCGTTAGAAAGTAAACCAATCAGCAAACTTTCAACCAGGTGTTTTTGTCCAACAATCACCTTGTTCATTTCCATGGAGATCATATCCACAAACGAACTCTCTCTCTGAATTCTCTCGTTTAATTCTTTGATATCAACTGTCTGATTCATCTGTATCGTTATTTCTTTAAATTTTTAACAATGTTCCTTTAATTCAATTTCTCTGGTTTAGTAAATTCGGTCGGAAGACAGAAGACGGAAAAGGTTTTCAGCATCCGAATATTCGAATCTACATTGTTAAATCAGAATACTATTTCTAAAAAACTAATCGTCTAATTTTTCGAAAGCACGAAATTAAACGATTGCAAATATAAAAAGCCTTTAATTGTGTTAAAAAATTTTAAGTGGTTAAATAACTGTTTAGTGCCCGGGCAAAACGCTTCGATTATTCATCATTAATATAGAAAAGCATTAGTTTTGTAACGTATTTGACGGTCTGGACGCTTGTCATAAAGAATACATTTTAAAGATAAATAATTGTAATGTTAAGCAATAGTTTGACGTGGAAAAGTGCAGTGCTTGTATATTGTGTTCTTATTTAGTAAATTATATATCGTTTTAAAGGCTTAGCTGTTATTGTATTATGGTAGAATCAAGAGTGAAATATGAATATAAAAACCGCGTTGTATTTAAATATTATTTTGGTTTAATCACTGTTGAAGACGTTGCTGAAACGTGGCTTACGGCAATCAAAAAAAAGTTATTTCCGGATGATGCCGTCGGTTTTATTCTTGATTATCGTAATGCACAGTTTGATATTGAACCCGGCAGACATATTGAAATTCCTGAATTTTTCCATCAGCACCCCGATGTATTTTATGGTAAAAAAATTGCAATTGTAACCGTGCGTCCAAAAGATGTGGTTTACCCTATGTTAATTCAGGTTCGGGACAAAGGATACAAATCGATGCCTTTTAGTACCATGGAAGCTGCCATTGATTGGGTAAAAGCCTAACGAGTATATTTTATTTTAAAAACGCCACCCGGCAAAAGCTGAGTGGCGTGAAACAAAAAACAAGTCATTAAGCAATTTTTATTTGTCTTTCGGGTTGTGGCTTTACTTCGTCGCGCTTAGGCAGAACGATGTGTAAGATTCCGTTATCGTACTTTGCCGAAATTTTTTCACCAACAACCGCATTCTCTGCTACCGTAAATGATCGTTGAAACGATTGATAACTGAACTCACGACGTGTGTACTTGTCTTTTTTCTCTTCTTTTTCATTTTTCTTTTCTGAAGAAATAGTGAGCACGTTGTTTTTAAAGTTCACGTTAAAATCATTTTTGCTCATTCCCGGAGCTGCTACCTCAATTACAAAATCATCATCGGTTTCTTTTACATTGATTGCAGGTAACGAGGTATTTGTACTTGAAAAATTGTTGTAATCCCAATCCATCAAATCATTGTTGAAAAACCTGTCAAAGAATGATGGATAATACGATTCATTTCTTCTAGCTAATTTCATGGCTATTTCCTCCTTTAACTTTAATGGTTAAACAATTCATTGAACGTTTTCAGTATTCATAAATCAAAAGATATACCATCCGAAAATTTCTGAAAAAATTTCAGTGTTATATGTCTGGATGTCATGTGGTTTGGTGGGTTTTTGTGAAATGTGTTGGAATTCAGAATCTTGTTTGTTGAAAAAATGTCAGCATGCAGGTTTTATTGTTAAGCAACATCTTTATGTCTCTTGTTTTTAAGAGATTAAAGCTTTAATTTTAGTGAACAAGAGTTGAAAGTCCCAATATGCAGGGCCGCCAAATTAGAAACAACCTACGAAAATATGATACTCATTCAGCTGTATAGTGTTAAAATGAATAACGGTAAATTAAACAGAAAGAAATATTATAATAAGGAATAATTTGCATTAGAAAATCAAGGGAAAAGGATTATAAAAGTAAATGAAGAATTTCAAAAACTTTTAGGCTTCGTTCTGAAGTCGTGTGTTTGGGGTTAACTGGGCCGCCTCTCTGGAAAAGAGAGGCGGCTATTTTTTGAGAAATTTTTTACTAATAATATTTCTTTTATTGGTTTGCCTTGTTGAGATTGTTCAAAAAAATGGGAAATAGGAGGATTAATGAATTTTGGTTAGCAATTGTTTTTTATTCACCATCATTATCTTATTTGATAGAACGATTTTTAAATATATAATTGAATGGAATCTGAAAGCCAGAGTTTTGTTGTTCAGTTTGCTTTTGATTAATGAGTTTAATTTGACCATTTGAATCCGCATTTTTTGTATTGTTTATCGCCATTTTCGTTATTTCTTCAATACTTTTTTTTAGTAGTGGTTCATTTACATCTCCCAATTTGTATTCTGATAGAGGATTGTCTGCGACCTGATAATCAGGAGTTAATCCACCTTCAGGAAGATCGCCGTTTTGTTTGTCTCCAAATCTTATAACAACTGGTTGTATACCCCAGTTATTAAAATCTTTGTAATAGTTAATATCATTGTAGTAGTCACCTGGCTCAAAAAGTAGAGATCCTAGATAGTTACCACTGGTAGAATCCCCAATTGTTATAACATCCATGTAATCACTTAGTCCGGCAATAGTAATTTCTGATGCTGCGGCTGTTTTATTACCAATTAAAAAATATACCCGGCTAAAATCCAGCATAAAATTTACATTTCGATCAAAAGTAATTTCGAGAGCATTCTCAACATTATTTTCTTCAAAAAACTGTTGATATTGATTATTCCAATTTTGTGTTACAAGAATGTTTTCATTGTTGAGGTTTTCAATAGGTGCAATAGAACTGCATAAATATTGTACTTGTGGTGCATGTCCACCCGTATTATAACGTAAATCAATTATTAGGTCAGTAATTTCATTTTGGTAGAATGAATAGAGGGCGCTGTCAAGTTGTTCTTTTGCTGAAGTAAGAAAATTAGTGTAAAACAAGTAGCCAATTTTGTGGTCATCAATGGCTATAGTTTTCTGAATCAAAACAGGATTAAATTCCTGAGTGGTTGCGATTAGCTCGATTGTTGATTCCTGTGTAACATTATTATTAGAAAATAGAGCTGTTGTTATTGTCAGGCTGTCGGACGAAAGTAATTCGGAAAAATTATCATTATTAATTGGTTCATAGTTGATGTGAGAAATAACAGAGCCTCGTTTTAGTCCGGCTAATGAAGCCGCTGAATGAGGATAGACAAATTCCACAATTGCATAATACTGGTTGTTTGTTTCTGATTTTGTCAGTGTTAAAGAATATCCAATCGATTTTTTTATGCCTTGACTTTCCCTTTTCAATTTTTCAACATCCTCCGTAATTTTCGATGTATTGTCAGCTTCAAAAAGCAGGCTCTTAAAATATTTTTCAGGGTTGGTTTCGTATTTAAAATCTATTTCCGGTACTTGATCATTCCACAGGTAAACATCCTTTAGCACCTCGTATATGAACTTGTTGATATTTTGGGTCAAAGCAGGTGCTTCTTCTTTGTTTTTCACGCATCTTACATTTATCAGATTGAGTTTTCCGGTTTGTGCCCGCCGGAAGAAACTACTTTCATCAACCATTCGGCTAAATGCATAGTTTTCTGTAGTATCGGTAGCACTCCACCATAAGCCCATTTTTCCCATCATGTTATAAGATTCGCTGCTTAAAGATGTTGTGCCGCCAGGAAGTCCTTTAAATTTAAATTCATCATTTCCATTAGCTTCATGTTCCCAACCATAATCTGCTTTAATAAATTCTCCGATGTTATTCCATCCGTCTTTGTTTTTGGTAAAAGGACCTTTTGTGTTACTTATAAATTCTGCAAGTTGTTCCCATTCCTGATCCGTCGGTAGGTGCCAGCCAGCGGGACAATTTGATTTTGCGGTTTCATAATTGTAGTAACCTCCATAGATTTTAGAAAGCTCCGGGTCTTCCGGTTGTTTGAAGCCACTATCGCACTTGTAACTTAAATTTTCAGCCATCCATACCTGCTCTCCAAGTTTTATCCATTTATAAGCTGTTGTATCTCTGGTGTCAACAAAAAGTCCGCAAGTATCACTGTCTATAAAATCACAAATAAATTCCTGAGATTCAAAAACAACCTTTTTTATTGGCTCCGATTTTACATCCTTGGCAAAGGCGGTTATCTGTATTTCATCATTAGTTGAAAAAGAAAAATCATCATTTTTCGATAATGAGCCGGATTTATTTTCAATTTGGATGCTTTTTGAGAACGTGACGTTGGTGGCATAAATTGGATTTCCATAAACTTTTGCCGAATTCGTTTTATCATCTTGAATTATCTGAACGATATACATTCCAGGAAATCCAATATTTACTGCAATTTGATTAAATCCTGCCGAAATATTACTGGAAGTTTGATAGATTTTTTGACCATTCAAATTAAAAATAGAGATTTTTGTTTTAGAGAGAGACTGGGCATAAACTTGAAATTTGATTGTCCCGGGATTATTTTCAACTATTCGAATATTATCATTTTCAATTTTCTCACTTATGCCGGTAAGGCTTCCGATTGCTAAATTTAAATCTTGTGAATAATGTTCCGGCAGATTAGTGATCCAAATACTTGATTGGTTTGTGAGATTCTCAACCAGAAAAGAATCAAGTTGAATTATATTTTCTTGATGACGACCTTTGATGGTAAGAATGACATCCTCGGAGAGAGCATTAATTGAAATAAAGCAGAGAATGATTGTGAATTGGAAGATTAGTTTACTCATTGTTTAATTTTGTTAATTAATTTTGTGGGATGAATTTTCTCAAATTTATAAAAAAATAATAAGTTACCAATGCTTGGGGAAAGTGTCTAATGCTTTAGATATAAAAACTTTATGATATGCCACAACGCTATTTTTTGCAACTCAGTTATAAAGGAACTAATTACCACGGTTGGCAAATTCAGCCGAATGCTGTTTCTGTGCAGGAGGTGATGGAAGACGCATTATCAAAAATTCTGCGTGAAAAAATTGCTGTGGTTGGAGCCGGACGAACCGATACCGGCGTGCATGCTTCGTTTTTTATCCTTCATTTCGATTCTGAAAATGGTATTCCTGAAAACCTGGATATCGTTTATAAACTAAACAGTTTTTTACCTTCCGACATTGCTGTGCAAAAAGTATGGCCGGTTGATGAGGAGGCTCATGCCCGGTTTAGTGCTACCTCGCGCACGTATCATTATTTTATTTCCACCGAAAAAGATCCGTTTGCCACTGAAACGAGTCACAAATATTTTAAGCCACTTGATGTGGAAAAGATGAACGAGGCAGCACAAACGCTTATTAACTACACCGATTTTACCAGCTTCAGCCGCCTGCATACCGATGTAAAAACCAACAACTGCAAGATTATGCAGGCCGAGTGGACGCAGCAAGGAGAGAGATTACAATTTACAATTAAAGCCGATCGGTTTTTGCGAAATATGGTGCGCGCCATCGTTGGAACTTTGCTGGAAGTGGGACAGGGGAAACTCAGCATCGAACAGTTTTGTGAGATTATTGAAAAGCAGGACCGTGGCGCAGCAGGAGCATCTGCGCCGGCGCAAGGTTTGTTTTTGGTGGATATTGAATACCCCGAGTCGATTACACAGAACCGCCCTTAATCTTTTTGCGGTATTGTAATGGTGACACGCCGTTAATCCGTTTAAACTGTCGATTAAAATACGAAATGCTGTTGTAACCACATTCAATGGCAATATTCCCGAAACTCTCGTTACTTCCGGCTATCAGTTTCCCCGCATATTCAATCCGCATATCATTCAGAAATTCAGAATAAGCTTTGCCAGTTCGTTGTTTAAAATAACGGCAAAACGAGTTGGGAGTCATGTTTGCTACATCGGCAAGTTGCCCCAGATTTACTTCATTTCGGAAATTTTTTGACAGAAAGTTAAAGATCACATTAATGCGTTCGTTGTCCGATTCGCGGGTTGGCGTGCGGTAACTCACGGAAGAAAGTGTGCGCAAACCTTCAGAAAGGGCAAACGTATTCAGAATGCTCATCAGTAGTTGAAAGCGTTTAAAACCATCGGCACCGGGGCATTGTTTTATCCACTCAATCAATTCTTTTTTATCGGGTCCGTCAATTTTAACTCCCATCGAAGCTTTATCAAGCAAATGTTTTATGTGCAACATTTCCGGAATTTCGAAAAACTGGTTTCCAAAAGTTTCGTCTTTAAAAAACAAGGAAATGCTTAACACCTCCAGGTTGCTATCGGGGTGATAATAAGTTTCGTCGCATTTGGTAACGTGAGGCACATTTTTTCCAATTATAAAAACATCGCCCGGCTGAAAACGTTCCACATGATTTCCGATAAAACTGGTTCCTTCACCTTTTACAATGTAAGTTATCTGATGCTCGGGATGATAATGTATTGTATCATAAAAGTGTGCCCCGTCATCAATTTGTAGCCGGAATGAGTTTCCTCCTGTCTTTGGAATTACAAAACGTACTGCCTTCATTTATTATCGATCAGTAAAATATGTCTTTCTGAAAATTGTTCTCAATTACCATAATAATATCTTATAAAACCTTAAAAGGGTAAAATAGTTCAAAAAATGGATAAAATAAGAAAATAAAAAGGTGTTTAACTCCTTTAAGTTTGTCTTTGTAATTAGTCATCAAATAAATGAGAAAATATGAGACCAACATGGACAGGGGTTTATCCCGCAGTAACAACAAAATTTAAGGAAAACGGAGAACTGGATATTCCTGCTTTTATCAAGAATATTGAATTCCAGATCGAATCAGGAGTTTCAGGAATTATTATCGGTGGTTCGCTGGGTGAATCAAGCACCTTAAGTAATGAGGAAAAAGTTGAGTTAGTAAAGTCGCTTCAGCAATATCGAGAACAGGTACCGGTAATTATGAATATCGCCGAGTCAAGCACAGTAAATGCTATTGAAGCAGCAAAACAGGCCGAAGTAAATGGCGCCGATGGTTTGATGTTGCTTCCACCGCTTTTATACAAAGCCGACGCCGATGAAACTGTGGAGTATTTTAAAACTGTGGCTGAAGCTACTTCGTTACCAATTTTGTTGTACAACAACCCGGTTGATTACAAAATTGAGATTACAGTTCCGATGTTCGAGAAACTAAAAGATACTCCGAATATCGAAGCGGTAAAAGAGTCTACCCGCGACTTGACAAACATTACAAGATTAAAGAATGCTTTAGGCGATCGTTTTAAAATTTTGGGTGGTGTTGATACCCTTTGTTTGGAGTCGCTGTTGTTGGGTGGCGACGGTTTGGTTGCCGGTTTGGTTTGTGCTTTCCCAAAAGAAACAGTGGTTTTGTACGAGTTGGCCAAAGCCGGAAAAATTGATGAAGCACTGGAATTGTACCGTTGGTTTATGCCGCTTTTCGAAATGGACATCCACTCGAAACTGGTACAGTACATTAAACTTTGCGAAGTGTACACCGGTATCGGAACTGAGTATGTGCGTGCTCCGCGAAAAATGATCACCGGAGCAGAACGCGAATCGATCATTGCTACCATTGAACATGCATTGGCAAACCGTCCAAAATTTTAGAGTATGGCCGAATTGAAAGACCAAATTAATGAGATAATGTTGAAGGCTTCTGAAGCCTTCAACGTGTATAAGAAAGTTTCTGCTGAAAAGCGCGCTGCTTTTTTGCGGACGATCGGTGAGGAGATCATGAATATTGGCGACGAATTGGTGGAAACCGTAATGGCTGAATCCAATTTGCCGGAAGCCCGTGTTCGCGGAGAGCGAGGTCGAACAGTTGGACAGCTGAATAAGTTTGCCGACCTGATCGACGAAGGATCGTGGTGCGAAGCTACCATTGATGTTGGTGATCCGGGGCGTGAGCCACTTCCTAAACCTGATATCAGAAAAAAACTGGTGCCGCTTGGGCCGGTTGTGGTTTTTGGTGCCGGTAATTTTCCGCTGGCATTTTCTGTTGCCGGTGGTGATACTGCGTCAGCTTTGGCCGGTGGAAACCCTGTGGTTGTGAAAGGTCATCCGGCTCACCCAAAAACGGGAGCTTTGGTGGCAGCTGCTATTGAGGAGGCTGTTGAAAAATGCGAATTGCCAGCCGGAACTTTTGGTTTTATCGACGATGCCGGTTATGAATCGGGACAGCTGTTGGTGAAACATCCGGTTACAAAAGCTGTTGGATTTACCGGCTCGTATCAGGGCGGAATGGCTTTGGTGAAGTTGGCTGCTGATCGTGAAGAGCCAATTCCCGTTTTTGCTGAAATGGGAAGTATCAATCCTGTTGTTGTAATGGAGGAAGCACTGGCTATCGACCATGCAACAATTGTTTCAAAACTGGTTGCTTCGGTAAATCTTGGAGCCGGTCAGTTTTGTACCAATCCGGGATTGCTGATCACAACAAAAACAGATGGCTACGAAGCATTTGTGGAAGAACTGGCAAAAGAGGTTGCAGCGACAAAAGGTTCTCAAATGTTCAGCACTTTAGTTCTTCGAAATTACGAATTGAACAAGGATAAAATGTTCTCGCATTCGGAAGTGAAGTTGCTTGGGACAGGAATAGGTGAAGAAGAAACGGGAAATGTTCCTCCAGCACTTGCAACAGTTTCTGGTGCTGATTTTATTAAAAATCCGCATTTGCACGAAGAGGTTTTTGGCCCCTTTAGTTTGCTGGTGGTTTGCGAAAATAAGGCTGAACTCCTTGATGTGGTGAACGGCTTAAAAGGTCAGTTAACGGCTACTGTTCATGCCAAAGAAAGTGAGTTGCCCGACAACCAGGAAATTGTGGATGCGTTACTCGAAAAATGTGGACGACTGTTACTAAACGGAGTTCCAACAGGTGTTGAGGTTTGTGCAGCAATGCAGCATGGTGGACCGTTCCCGGCAGCAAGCGATTCGCGTTTTACTTCGGTTGGTGTGAGTGCCATAAAACGTTTTGTACGTCCGGTGGCTTTCCAGGATTTTCCTGACAGTTTATTGCCTGCTGAGCTGCAAAACAGCAACCCGCTAAACATTTGGAGAGTAGTTAACGACACGTGGACTAACGCCGCGGTTAAATAGTATAGTTATGATTTTATAGAATCTGACAATGACAAGAAGATCATTTTTTTGTATCGATGGACATACCTGCGGCAATCCGGTGCGGGTAGTGGCCGGTGGAGTTCCCCGCTTAAAGGGGAAAAGTATTTTTGAGAAACGCGAGCATTTCCTCGAGGAATACGATTGGATTCGCACAGGTTTAATGTTCGAACCCCGTGGCCACGAGCAAATGTCGGGGAGTTTTATTTTTCCACCAGAAAATCCGCATAACGACGCGGGAATTCTTTTCATCGAAACAAGTGGTTGTTTGCCCATGTGCGGGCACGGAACCATTGGCACAGTTACCATTGCCGTTGAGGAAGGGTTGATTGTGCCGCATACGCCCGGAATTGTTCGTTTGGAGACGCCTGCCGGTTTGGTGTTGGCACATTATAAACAGAATGAAAAAGGCAAAGTAACATCGGTGAAAATCATCAATGTTCCGTCGTTTTTATATGCCAGAAACCTAACGGTTGAAAGTCCGCATTTGGGAGAGTTGACTGTTGATGTATCTTATGGCGGAAACTTTTACGCAATAGTTGATGAGCAGCCTAATTTCTCAGGATTGCACAACTTCACTGCCGACGAGTTGATCACTTTCAGTGGAGCGGTCCGCAAAGGGCTGAATGAAAAATACAGTTTTGTACATCCTCAAAACGAGAAGATATGTGGATTGAGCCATGTACTTTGGACCGGAAATACCAAAAGCGAAGAAGCCGACGCACGTAACGCTGTTTTTTATGGCGAAAAAGCGATTGATCGTTGCCCATGCGGTACCGGAACTTCAGCGCGGATGGCGCAGTGGTTCTCGAACGGAAAATTGCAGTTGGGCTCAACTTTCTTGCACGAAAGTGTAATCGGTAGCCAGTTTATTGGTACCGTTGAGCAGCAACAAAAAGTGGGCGATTTCGATGCAATTGTTCCGGGAATTGAAGGCTGGGCAAAAGTTACCGGCTACAATCATATTATTATCGATGATGAGGACGATCCTTATGCACACGGATTTAGGGTGGTAGGAAAACTATAGCGAAAGATGAGCAAGAAAATTATTGTTATTGGAGCGGGAGTGATAGGTTTGCATTGTGCCTATTATTTGAAGGAGGCCGGTTTCGAGGTGGAAGTGATTGAAGCCGGCAGCGAAAACAATGAAGAAGGTTGTTCGTACGGAAACTGCGGACTGCTGGTGCCCAGTCATTTTGTGCCCTTGGCGTCGCCCGAGATGTTGCGCTCCGGATTGAAAATGATGCTCGACAGAACCAGCCCTGTTTATCTTCCGCCGGGTAAAAATATTTCCTCGCTCCCTTGGTTTTTTAAGTTTATGAAAGCTGCGAACAAAAAATCGGTTGCCCGCGCCATTCCAACTTTGTACAAACTAAATGATGAAAGTCGCAAGTTGTATGAACAGTTGAGCGCCGAAAACAAAAACCAAAGTGGTTTCACGAACAAAGGCCTGTTAATGGCCGCGACAACCGAAAAAGGTTTGGAAGAGGAAGTTGCTTTGGCCAAAATTGCAAACGATCTTGGAATTGAAACGCAGTTACTCGATCAACAACAACTGAAAACCATTGAGCCAGAAGTTGATTTGCAGGTTACCGGAGCGGTGCTTTACAAAAGCGACGGAAACGTTTCGCCGGAAGGGCACCTGCGTTGGCTGAAGAGTTACCTAAAAGCTAGTGGCGTTGTATTTCGATACGATACTTCTGTAAGTAGTTTTCAGCTTGAAAAAGGTAAAATTAAAGCAGTGGAAACCGGTTCAGGGAAACTGAATGCAGATGAGTTTGTGTTGGCAACAGGATCTTATTCTGCAAAATTGGTCGGTTCTGTAGGAGTGAAAGTTCCGGTAATATCCGGTAAAGGTTACAGCTTCGATTTGCAAAAAGACCGACTGAAATTACAAACACCTCTGATTTTAACAGAAGCCAAGGTCGCCTTAACGCCTTTCGAAAATACAGTGCGTTTGGGTAGTGGAATGGAGTTCAACGGAACGATTGGAGATATTTCATACAACCGGGTTCAGGCGATTATCAACCGTACACAAAAGGCTTTGCCAAATATGGAAAAACTGGATGCCAAAAAACTGGATATCTGGGAAGGATTAAGGCCGGTTACACCAACCGGAGTTCCAATTATTGGCAGAACAAACAAGTACAATAACCTGCTTGTGGCAACCGGTCATGCCATGATGGGCGTAAGTCTTGGCCCCATAACAGGAAAAATTATCAGTCAGTTGGTAGCGGGTGAAAAACCCGATTTCGACATGGAACTGATGAGCATATAATACTCGGCATAGAGAATTGTTAACCCCTAAACAATTCAATTCTCCTCCTCAAATACCAGAAAAGAAATCAGAAAACTTTCCGGCAGAAAAGATTCTGCTTATATTTGTCCGCGAGTTTGGTTCGATGGTTTATAGCACTATAAACACGATGAAAAGGGAATCCGGTGTAAATCCGGAACTGTACCCGCAGCTGTAAATCCTGAAACTGATCATTACTCACGCCACTGTCGGTTCAGCCAATGACGGGAAGGCAATGATCAAATGGGATGAGTCAGAAGACCTGCCAACAATATGGATGAACGAACTTCGGGAACAAAGTTTCGGGAATCAATCAATTGATTTCTGCACCTGATTTCCTGTTAATTTTAAACGGATGAGAATTAAATTACTTGTAGTATTGCTGCTTGCCGGTTTTTCGGTGCTTGCACAGGATGTTAAGCGCGTAATTTCGCTGGCACCGTCGATTACTGAAAATATTTATCTGGTTGGTGGAAAAGATAAACTGGTTGGATGTACTAGTTACTGTACTCATGCTGTTAGCGATGGAATTGAAGAAATTGGCTCCACTGTTGATGTAAATGTGGAGAAAATTTTTGCGTTGAAACCAGATGTGGTGTTAACTATGAAACTGACCAAACCACAGGATATTGCCACGCTTGAAAAACTTGGAATACGCGTAGAGGTTTTGGAAACACCACGCACATTTGACGAAATTTGTTACCAAACCCTGGATATTGCAAGAATGATCGGTAATGAAGGTCAGGCAAAAAAAGTAGTAGCGGACGCAAAATCCAAAGTTGCTGAAATTCAGAAAAAATCGAAACAATTGCCACCTTCCAAAATATTCTTTCAAATTGGAGCAAATCCTATTTTTACAGTGCTTGATAAAACGTTCATGAACGATTTTATTTTGTATTGTAATGGTGAGAATATTGCGTCGGGCCTTGAGCATGGAACAATGACACGCGAAAGTATTCTTCTGAAAAATCCGGATGTAATTATTATTGCAGAAATGGGTGGTTTTGGCGAACAGGAACAAAAAGTTTGGAATGCGTACGATGGAATGACGGCAGTAAAAAATGATAAAGTATTTTTAATTGCATCGGAGACTTCGTGTAGTCCAACACCTGCAAATTTTGTGAGTGCACTGGAAGATGTATACCGTTTTGTAAGCGAATAATATGGTGAAAGGATTAGTACATATTTATACTGGTGACGGGAAGGGCAAAACTACAGCTTCTGTTGGTTTGGCCATCAGGGCGCTTGGGCACGGGCATTCAGTTGTTTATGCATCGTTTTTTAAAAAGCCCGATTCATATGGTTATAACGAAATTCAGATACTGAAAAAGCAGGGGGCAACAGTTTTTACTTTTTCGGAAGGTATGCCAATGGCCAATCCGCAAATTACGCCGGAAGAATACCATGCTACAACTGCTGAAGGGCTAAAAATCCTGAAAGCCTTTATTGAGGAGAATAATATACAAGTTTTGGTACTCGATGAGATTTTAATAGCCATAAAATATGGCTACATAAAAGAGAAGAAACTTTGTGATTTTATTGATAAAAAGCCTTTTGAAACCGAGTTGATTTTGACAGGAAGAGGAGCTACCGAAAAGATTAAGGAAAAAGCGGATTACATTACGGTGCTTTCAAAAGAAAAACATCCATACGATGAAGGTGTGCAGGCGCGTGTTGGTATAGAATATTAATTTAAACGGTGTGTCATTTATTGATGATAGACCACAAAAAAAGATAAGTGAATAAGAAGTATTTAAAATGGATTCTGTTTTTAGCAGCATTATTGTTGCTGCTGTTAGTTTCTGTGCTTATCTCACTGTCTTCGGGCGAAATTAAAGTATCACTATCGCAGTTGCCCCAGATTTTGGCCGACAAAACAAGTATCGAATATACAGTGTTATCAAAAATTCGAATTCCAAGAATCCTGTTGGCAATCGGAATCGGAGGGGCGTTAAGTTTGTCGGGAGCTGTTTTGCAGGGTATTTATCGAAATCCTTTGGTTGAACCTTATACTTTGGGAATCTCTGGAGGGGCAGCACTTGGCGTGGCAGTGGCTATCGTTTTTGGTTTAAACACTTTAAGTTTTCTGTCGCTGCCGGCATTCGGATTTCTGGGTGCACTAATTACGTTGTTTGTGGTATACTTTCTGAGTATTAAACGCGGCGGATTAAGCATAAACAGTATGTTGCTGATTGGTGTGATGGTAAGTTTTGTTTCTTCGTCAGCCATGATGTTTCTAATGTCGATATCCACCTCCGAAAACCTGCATAACATTGTTTTTTGGGTGATGGGGTCGTTGGATGAATCAAACAATTCACTAATTGCAATTGCATTTTATTCGGCAGTGGCCGGACTGATTATAAGTTACCTTTTTGCACCAACATTGAATGCACTGCGTTTGGGTGAAGTGAAAGCACGACATCTTGGAATTAACACCGGATTGGCTATAAAATTGTTGTTTTTTGTTGCGTCGTTGCTAACGGGTATAGCAGTTTCGGTAGCCGGAGTAATTGGATTTGTTGGATTGGTAATTCCACATGTTATCCGACTGATCATCGGCAACGATTACCGGGTTCTTTTGGCAGGTTCGTTTTTGGGAGGAGCCATTTTTCTAATCCTTTCCGATACGATTGCCCGAACAATTATTTCACCAAACGAATTGCCAATTGGCGTAATAACCGGCTTTGTTGGAGGATTGGTTTTTATTATTGTATTGAGTCGCTCAAAATCACATTTCAAACTGAATTAGCATGGAACGGTTTTTTCAAATAACAAATTTTTCCTGCGGATATCCCGGTAAGTTTATTCTGGAGGATATCAATTTTTCGGTGGCAAAAGGTGATTTTGTGGGAATTATCGGCCCAAACGGTTCGGGTAAAACAACATTGTTCCGAGGAGTGTCAGGAGAACTTTCGCCGTTGAAAGGAAGAATGGAGCTGAAAGGGAAGGACACTCAGAAAATGGGATTAAAACAACGTGCCCAAAATATCGCCATTGTTACACAAACCATTGAAATTGGTAGTATGACGGTAGAAGAATATGTGTTGATGGGCCGGATTCCGTATCACAAACAATTCCAGTTTTTCGAGACAAAAGAGGATTTTGCCATTGCCGAAAAATACATGAAACTTACCGGCGTTGAAAAGCTGAAAGGAAAATATATGAATGCGCTGAGTGGTGGAGAGCAGCAGCTTGCCGGAATTGCCCGGGCGTTAACACAAGAACCCGATCTGCTTCTGCTTGATGAACCGACTTCGCATTTGGATATTACGCACCAGGTACAAACGCTAAATCTGATTCGTCGGTTAAGTCGCGAACTGGGATTAACCGTTCTGATGATCATTCATGATTTGAATCTGGCCGGAGAATATTGCGATTCGCTGCTTATGATGCAGAAAGGACATATTCGTAAAAAGGGACTGCCAACTGAAGTACTCAACTACAAAGACATTGAAGCTGTTTACGAAACAGTTGTTGTTGTACGTACCAATCCAATCTCAAATAAACCGGTTGTATTTTTGGTGTCGGAGGAAGTTATCGAGAAAAAAACTTAGGTATCTGGTTTACTATCGCACTATCACAGGCTGGTATACCAGCATCGTTTGCAACGATTCAAACTCCAACGGTTCTTCCCGTTCAATCTCCCGAATAAAACGATTCATCAGGTTATTCTGCCTGATATTTAATTTGAACTCCTTTCGATTTTTTCTTTTTCGTCTTCTTGTTTTCATACTATTTAAATTATTTGTTTCAGCGAGTAAAAACAACTTTCGTGCAAGCCTCTTTCCTGTTTACTATTTTTTAGATTTTTTCAGATTCATTTAGTTATTAATTGGTACGTCGAGGGAACTTTAATTCAATATTAACGTTGAAGTTAGTCGGTGAGGGAGTTTTGTAAATAGCAGTAATTTAGTTGGTTGCGGTGTTGTTAACGGGCGTGTTAATAAAACCTGATGTTTGTTATGTCATCTTTTTCAAATAAATCATGGTTGTTAAAAAATGTGACTATCTTTGTCGGTGAATTTAGGTTCTTAAAATTTCTGTTTCAGAAATAAGATGAAAAGGGAATCCGGTGAAAAACCGGAGCTGTACCCGCAGCTGTAAGTCCTATCCGTCGGTTGACGGATCGTGTTATTGAACCATAAGCCACTTTCTGAGGGATCAGGAGGGAAGGCATCAATAACCGGGATGAGCCAGAAGACCTGCCATAAATTCAACAGTTAATAATTAAGCTTCGGGATAAAAGCTTGAGAAATATCATCCGTATTTTTCACTGATTTATCCAAAGCTCCTTAAAAGTTGTGAATGAGGAGGTTTGTGTACATATTAAGTTTAATCCTACTTGGAGGAGGTCTGTTTGCGCAGGAAGAAAGCGTAATGGATACAGTTATTTTAGAAGAAGTTTCGGCTTACGGCGATTATGTAAAATTTCAGACGGGTGCCAAAATCGAACAGATTAGCCCGAAACAATTGTCGGTTTCTCAGGAAGGTGGTTTAGAGCAGGTGTTGATGCGCTATACGCCAATTTATATAAGAACCGATGCCGGTGGTTTGTCAACCATTCATATTCGTGGAACAGCAGCTGATCATACCAGTGTAATGTTTGGTGGAATTAACGTGAATTCACTGACTTTGGGGCACTCCAATCTTTCAAATATTACGACATTTTTATTTGATAAACTCGATCTTCAATATGGAAGTTCCGCAGCTTTGAACGGATCGGGAGCTGTTGGAGGAGCTATCTATCTTGGTCAGCGTAATTCATGGACTAATGGCCTGCGGGCAGATGCCAAAATAACTTACGGTTCGTTTGGTGAACGTATGTATGGCACAAAAGTATATGTGGGAAATGGGAAATGGGAATCGGTTACTAAACTGTTGAGCTATTCAACCGACAACGATTTTAAGTTTCAGAATCCTTATCACAATCACCAGATTTCGAATCCCGGTCCTGTTGAGGATACGCAACATGGTGCAGCCATCGACAACAAAGGCATAATGCAACAATTCAACTATTTGTTTGGTGCGAATGAATACCTAAAATCCATGTTTTGGTACGAAGACAGCTGGCACCAGGTGCAGCCCAATATGCAGCAAAACTATACGTATACCAGTTCTGAGGAATTGAGTAACAAGAATTTCAGAGCGTGGGTTGAATACAAAAATGAAAACAAAAGGCTAAAATATAATCTCGGTGCCGGATATGTGCACGATAAACAGGTGTATGATGCTGATGAAAGTCAGAAAATACAAACAGATCGCCTGGTAACCGACTTTAGTCTGAAATATCCTTTAGGAAAGAAAATGGAACTAAAATCGGGCATGAAGTTTAAGCACATTGTTCCTACAGTGTATTCATATTCCGATTCAGTAATTGATTACGAACAGCATTTGGATTTTTATTTTGCCTGGTATTATAAACCAACAAAGCGTTTAAAAGCTACGGTTAATTTACGTCAGCAATTTGTTACTGATTATGAGGTTCCTTTTACACCCGCTTTAGGTTTGGAGTACCAGATTTTGTCGGGTGAAAAATCCAAACTGAAAGCTTTTGTTAATGCTTCGAAAAGTTATCGTGTGCCAACATTTAACGATCGTTTCTGGGGTAATCAGGGCGATCCCGATCTTGATCCGGAAGATGGGATGAGTTACGAAACAGGAGTTGAGCACAATTGGAACGGCGATTGGTTTTCTTCCAAGTTCAGGACCAATGTTTTTTATATGAACATCGAAAATTGGATTGAATGGAGAAGTAAAGGAGTGTGGGTGCCGTTTAACCTCGAGAAAGTAGTAACAAAAGGTGTTGAGGTGATGTATAATTCGCATTTCGATCTTGGAAAATTTGCCTCGGACTTTACTGCCAATTATACGTATAATCCCGCCATAAAAATGGAAGAGAATCGTCCTGATCAACAATTGATCCACACCCCAAAAAATATGGCTAATGCAAGTTATATGTTGGGTTACCGTGCTTTTACTTTCTTCATCGATGGAAGTTATTACGGAAAGCGTTTTTTCGATTATGCTATTAATGACGAACAACTTGCCAATCGAGGTTCGCTGGATGCCTATTCTCTGGTTAATTGCGGACTTAGTTATCAGCTAAATGTAAAAGACCAGCAGTTCGACTGCTCGTTTTCTGCCAATAATATCTTTAATAAAGATTATCAAAATCAACGCTATTACGCGATGCCCGGAATTAATTTCAGGCTAAGTATTGCTGCAAAAATCAATGTAATTAATAACAATAATTAAAATCAACAATGAAAAAATTTTCACAACTACTGACTCTTCTTATTTTGTTTGTAGTCGCTTTTACTGCTTGCGACGACGACAATATAACATCTGCACCTATTGCCAATGCCGGCGATAACCAGCAAGTTTACGAAGGTGGGGAAGTAACACTCGATGCCTCTTCTTCTTACGACGATGAAGGATATGACATTTCGTATACATGGACAGCTCCGGATGGAATAACGTTGAGTGCTGTTGATACAGCACAGCCAACATTTACAGCACCCGAGGTGAGCGAAGATACCGAGTTAGAATTTATCGTTACTGTTGACAACGGAGGTTTATCGACACAAGCAAGTGTTTCTGTAAATGTGTTGCAAAGCGAGGTTGCCTATGTTTTCAACTACGGAAGCTGGGGAAATGGTGGGGCAAGTATCGACCGTTTTAACCTTGAAACAGGTGTTATTTCTAACCAATATTACCAGGCTCAAAACAGTGAATTGGCGCTTGAATTGACATCGAATATTCAATCGGTTTGCCAGTATAACGGTAACTTTTACCTGATTGCCAATGAAAGTGACGGAATTATTGTAGTTGACGATCAACTTGTTCAAACAGTTGATGCTATTGCATCTGACGATATTGTTACGCCGCGTTTTGCTGTTGCCAATGGCGATTATCTGTACATTTCGTGCTGGGCAAATCCTGATTATGATGTTATGGCTGATTCATACATCGCAAAATTCAACGTAACAACAAACGAGGTTGAAGAAACAATCTCAGTGCCGGGCGGGCCTGAAGGTCTTGCAATTGCAAACGGTAAATTGTATGCGGCTTTAAATTACAGCTACCAGGTTGCAGTTATCGATCTGTCTGATAATTCAATATCATATATTGAGACACCGGCTGTTTCTTCGTATTTCTTAAAAGATAACAGCGATAATTTGTACGTGGCTTTGGTAAGCACTTACAGCGATTATTCTGAAGCTCCGGGACTCGGATATATCAACACAACATCAAACACGTTAGAAGAAACTTATTATCTGGATGGTGTTAGTAGTGGATATAGTTCAATTTTATCTGCCAATTCTGATTTCTCGACTATTTATGTTTTAGCATCGGGTTGGGTACAGTTGGAAGACGAAAGCTGGGCAAACCTTGGTGGTGTTCAGAAATTTGATGTTGCTACGGGAACTTTTTCATCATTTATTAGTGGACTTTCAGGTGTAAACGGCGTATGTGTAAATCCTGCTGATGATAGTCAGGTTTTTGTATTCGGAGGAGGAAGCTCAACAGAAGGAGGTTTCTTCGATGTATACTATTTAGACGGATTGCTTAAAAGTCAAGATAACTGTGGTATTTCGCCATATTGGACCTTGCCACTTGATGTTGAATAGGCGATGAACAAACTAAGAATATTTTGCCTTTATCTGCTGCTGGCTTGCTTTTTCGGATTATCGGCTTTTGCCGGCAACGGAGAAAAGGTTACTGTTGAAATAGATTTTGGATCGGTGAATCATCCAAAACTGAAAATCGAAACAAATTGGAAGGAAGGGCTTTCGGCTTTGGAAGCCCTCCAGTTTGTTGCGGAAGTAAAAACACATCCAATTGCCGGATATGTTTTTGTCGATGAAATTGATGGCGTAAAAGGCGAGCCGAACAAAAGTGTTTGGTATTACGAGATTAATGGAGAGCCTGCCAGAAAGGTTGCTATCGACCAGCCCATTAACGACGGTGATAAAATAACATGGATTTATAAACAGGATGTTTGTAGTCCGACTAAAGAATAGAAGCTGTAATTGTTGCAGCCGTTTTTGCACTACATGCAGCACTCAAAGCACATGATAATGATTCTTACCCCTGGTCGCGTACCGGGGGTTTGACTTTTTGAAAGCAGGGAGAAGCAATTTTTTAAAATGGCACATATTACATTTATAACAGGTGGTCAGCGATCGGGTAAAAGCAGCTTTGCACAAAAACGTGCAGAAGAAAATTCGGATGCTCCTGTGTATTTAGCCACGGCACACATTTGGGACGAAGATTTTCATAACCGTGTAAAACGCCATCAGTCTGATCGTGGAGAGCAGTGGCAAACTATCGAAGAAGAGATTGAAATCAGTAATCATGACCTGGCCGGAAAAACGGTGATGCTTGATTGTATTACTCTGTGGCTGACCAATATTTTTTATCAGAACAAAAATGATGTAGATGCCTGTCTGGAAATTGCCAAACGAGAATGGGATAAATTTATTAATCAGGACATGGAGCTTTTTGTGGTAAGCAACGAATTGGGAATGGGCATTCATCCTGAAAATGAAATTGCCCGTAAGTTTGCCGATCTGCAAGGCTGGGTGAACCAGTACATTGCCAAATCGGCAAATAATGTTTATCTGATGATTTCCGGTTTCCCTGTACAAGTCAAAGGAATTTTGAATGATGATTAACGAATTAAGATTTCAGAATCCTCTGCGTCCTGGCGCCTTTGCGAGAGAAATATTCTTCGAGTCTTTGTGTTCAATATAAAATCCGCGGTAATCCGCGTAATCTGCGAGAAAAAATAAAACTATGACATTAAAAGATCAACTACAACATAAAATTGATAACAAAACCAAGCCGCTCGGATCGCTTGGAATGCTTGAAAATTTGGCCCTGCAAATCGGGCTGGTTCAAAATA
Source organism: uncultured Draconibacterium sp. (assembly GCF_963677565.1). NCBI lineage: Bacteria > Pseudomonadati > Bacteroidota > Bacteroidia > Marinilabiliales > Prolixibacteraceae > Draconibacterium > uncultured Draconibacterium sp. Next base: position 2,606,235 of record NZ_OY781981.1, read on the forward strand.
CCCTGTCGCCAAAAATTGAAAAACCGGCACACCTGGTTTTTGCTGCCGATCACGGCTTGGCTGATGAAGGTATCAGTCCGTACCCAAAAGATGTAACCTGGCAAATGGTAATGAACTTCTGTGCCGGCGGGGCATCTATCAACGTTTTTTGCCGCCAGAGCGAAATGGAACTGAAGGTTTACGATGTGGGTGTTGACTACAATTTTGCCGAAGAACTTCCGGTGATTAACGCCAAAGTTGCAAATGGCAGTCGTAATATGCGAAGAGAGCCTGCGATGACAACTGAGGAGTGTAAAGCAGCAATGGAAGTTGGTGCCAAAGCTGTTCGCGATCAGGCAGCCAAAGGGTGTAATACCATTGGGTGTGGCGAAATGGGAATTGGAAATACCTCGCCTTCGTCGTTATTAATGCACAAATTTACAGGTCTTTCTATGGAAGACTGTACAGGTCGCGGCTCGGGTCTTGGAGATGAGCAGGTAGATCGTAAGACAAGAATTTTAAAGGAAATTGCTAAAAAATATAATCCCGCCACACCCGACGAAGTTTTAGCAACTTTCGGAGGACTTGAAATTGCTGCAATGACCGGTGCTTATTTGGAAGCGAAAAAACAAAATATGCTGATTCTTATAGATGGTTTTATTGCCACTGCCGCAGTTCTTACAGCTATTGAAATCGAGCCGGAAGTAAAAGGAAATTGTATCTTTTGTCACAGCTCCGACGAAAAGGGTCATAGATTAATGTTGGAGCATTTAGGTGTAAAGCCATTGTTGCAATTGGGAATGCGCCTGGGCGAAGGAACGGGAGTTGCCGTGGCAATGCCGTTAGTAAAATCTGCAGTTAATTTTCTGAATGAAATGAGCAGCATGGAAGACGCCGGTGTTAGTAATAAAGATTAATTACGTTTGAAGTCTAATATTCAAAGTTAAGAAGCTTGCAGCTTACAGCTAGGCTTGTAGCTAGAATTTATGAGAAACGAACTAAAAATATTCCTCACCGCCCTGATGTTCTATACCCGTATTCCGGTGGGAAGAATTGAGGGTTGGTCGGAGAAAATGCTTAACAAATCAACGCGCTACTTTCCGGTAATTGGATGGATTGTTGGAGGAGTCGGGGCTTTGGTATTTTTACTGTTTGGAGCCGTTTTGCCCGTAACTTTGGCCGTTGCCTTCAGCATAGTCGCCACAATTTTGTTAACCGGTGCTTTTCACGAGGATGGTTTCGCCGATTTCTGTGACGGTTTTGGTGGAGGTTACACACCCGAACGTATTCTGGAAATTATGAAAGACAGCCGGATCGGAACTTACGGAACAGTCGGATTGCTGTCGGTTTTGGCTATGAAATTTTTGGCTCTGTCGCATGTCGATACAATCAGAATTCCCTTTATTTTAATTGCTGGTCATGCGCTCAGCCGTGTTTTTCCGGTGTTATTGATCTATTCATCTGTTTATGCTCGATTAGATGCAACCAGTAAAACCAAGCCAGTTGGCAAAGCTGATTCTTTATTTTCATTGCTGTTTGCTCTGGTAAGCGGAGGAATGTCATTGATCTTTCTTGATTGGCAGGAAACAGTGCTGGTCGTTGCCGTTTTGCTTATCGTAACTTTTTTCTTCCGAAATTATATCACGCGCAAATTAGGTGGTTTCACCGGCGATGTGTTGGGCGCACTGCAGCAACTTTGCGAAGTGTTTTTTTATTTGTGTATTCTTGCTTATCAGAATATAGGATGAAGATTTATGCAATTCGACATACCAGCGTGAATGTAGAGCCCGGCATTTGCTACGGGCAAACTGATGTTGATGTCGCCGGTTCGTTTGATGAAGAAAGTAAGGACTTGTTACAGGAATTACAATCGATGCGTTTTGATGCAATATGGTCGAGCCCGCTGGGTCGTTGCCAAAAACTGGCAGAAAATATTTTCCCTGGAGAGCAAATACATTTCGATTCGCGTTTAAAAGAATTGAATTTTGGAGATTGGGAAATGTTGTCGTGGGATGAAATTTATGCGCAACCAGATGGCAAAATCTGGATGAATTACTATCAAACATTACCAACAAAAAACGGCGAATCGTACCCCGAAATGGTAGAACGGGTTTCGGCTTTCATCCAGGAAATTAGAAATATAAATGCTGAGAATATTGCCGTTGTTGCGCATGCCGGAGTGATTCGCATATTAAAAAGTGTGATTGAAAATATACCTATTTCTAAACTCTTTGAAAATTTTAAACCGGCATATGCAAGTATTACCGTATTCGAAATAAATAAGCATGACTAAAACTAAAGCATACCGTCCGATAATGTTTGTAGGCACCGGCTCCGATGTGGGGAAGAGTGTTGTAAACGCAGGTTTCTGTCGCATTTTTAAACAGGATGGTTTGTCGCCGGCACCGTTTAAAGCACAGAACATGTCGCTGAATAGTTTCCCGACTCCCGATGGTTTAGAGATTGGTCGTGCTCAGGCTGTTCAGGCCGAGGCATGTGGAATTGATTGTCGTGTTGAAATGAATCCGGTACTGTTAAAGCCGACCGGTTATATGGATTCACAAATTGTACTAAATGGTAAACCATGGGCCAATAAGTCGGCAAAAGCATATTTTAACGAAACCGACCGCGATTTTTTATTCAATGAAGCAATGAGTGCTTTTTCGCGATTGGAAAACGAGTTTAACCCGATTGTGGTGGAGGGTGCCGGAAGTATTTCGGAAGTAAACCTTTGGGAAAAGGACATTACAAATATGCGGGTGGCAGTGGAAAAAAATGCCGCAACCTACCTTATTGCTGATATCGATAAAGGTGGTGTGTTTGGAAGTGTTTACGGCACCATGCTGCTCTTGCCAGAACAGGAACGAAAACAGGTAAAAGGCATCATCATTAATAAATTCAGGGGCGACATTTCGTTGTTTGAAGATGGGGCCAAAAAACTGGAAGAACTTTGTGGTGTGCCGGTTGTGGGTATCATTCCGCATTTTCGCGATATTTATATTGATGACGAGGACTCGGTGGTGGTCGACAAAAAGCAGTTTAAAGCCGTGGAAGGAAAAACAAATATTGCCGTGGTGTTGCTTCGGTACATGTCAAATTTCACCGACTTTAATTTTCTGGAAAAACTACCTGAAGTAAATCTTTTTTATGCAGCGTCGCCTGAAGATATCGATGAGGCCGACATCGTGATTCTACCTGGCTCAAAAAATACTATTTCTGATATTTTGTTTCTGCAAAAACAGGGAATGGCAACCGCTGTTAAAAAAGCACACGAACAGGGCAAAGCGGTTTACGGAATTTGTGGTGGTTTTCAGATGATGGGAGAGTGGATTGCCGATCCGAACCATGTGGAAGGCCAGATTGAAAAAGTTCCCGGGCTTGGAATTTTGCCGGTAGAAACAATTCTCACCGAAGAAAAAGTAACGGAACAGTGCTCTTTCACTTTTCAAAACGAAGACGTAGGCAAGGGGTACGAAATTCATATGGGCGAAACTGTAGCTGCTCATGAAAGTCCGGCTTGTTTAATTAACGGTAACAAGCAAGATGGTTATTACCTGAACGAAAGAACCTGGGGAACCTATATACACGGCGTTTTTGATAATATTAGTGTGGTCAATAGAATTTTAAAAGAGTCGGGCAAACAGGTTTCAACTCAACTGGATTTTCAGCAGTTCAAAGAAACGCAATACGATAAGCTGGCCAATCTGATCAGGGAGAATGTAGATATGGAATACATTTATAAATCGATGGAAATTGAATGAACATTTTAACCTGATTATCCCGCTTTTGGCTGGTTTTGCATTCGATTGTCTCATTGGCGATCCTCATTTTCTTCCACACCCAATTCGTTTGTTTGGCAAGGCAATTTCTGTTGGTGAAGCAAAATTAAACCGAGGCAGAAATAGAAAGATAAAAGGCGCTTTCCTGGCTTCTTTTCTGATTCTAACCACTTACTTCATTTTTAAACAGGTTTTGACGGTTCTATCCACTTATCAAAACCTATTCTTCATCGTTTCTTCCCTATTCGTTTTCTATGGTTTAGCGAACCGGTCGCTTATTCAGGAAGCACTACGTGTAATAATTAAATTGGAGAAGGAAGGATTAGAGGCTGGTCGCCAGCAATTATCGATGATCGTTGGAAGGGAGACAACACACTTAAGCGTAAACCAGATTCGGACTGCGGTTTTGGAAACGCTGGCCGAAAACCTTAGCGATGGTGTAATTGCTCCATTGTTTTTTTATTTCATAGGCGGAGTTCCCGCTATGTTTGCTTATAAAATGTCCAATACGCTCGATTCTATGATCGGTTATAAAAATGAGCAATACAAAGAGTTTGGCTTTTTTGCTGCAAAATTGGATGACGTGCTGAATTTTATTCCGGCTCGATTAACTGCAATTTTAATGGCCGCAGTAAGTTTAAATTTTCGGGCGATCAGATTCATCTTTAAATACGGATGTAAACATTCAAGTCCGAATGCCGGATATCCTGAAGCAGCACTGGCCGGTATCCTAAACTGTCGTTTCGGGGGCCCAAGCCGTTATCATGGAAAAGTAACCGAAAAACCTTTTATAGGAGAGAATCCAAGGCTTGTTTCAGTAAAAGATGTTTACATAGCTTGTGTGATAAATGCGGCAGTGACGCTGGTGTTTATTGGAGTTTTCATTCTTTGGTTGGTATAAATAAAAAAAGGACGGGTCAACACCCATCCTTTTCGTCTAACTAAACCAATAAAACTAATCAAACCTAAACTTATGAACTAAAACTTATGCAACAAAGATAAGGTGAATTGGTGAGTTAAAAGTTAATCAAATGTTAAGTGTTGTAATGTCTAATTGTAATAATTTATGGGCGATAGGTTTTGTTTATGTTGTCTGAGTGGTATTTAGGTGGTCAAAATGATATTTAATTAGCGCTGTGGTGTCAAAATGACATATGCGTTAGGCCAAAATAAAAAAGGACGGGTCAACACCCATCCTTTTCACTAACTAAACCAATAAAACTAATCAAACCTAAACTTATGAACTAAACTTGTAGTACAAATGTAAGTTGTATTTTTTACAAATAGATTATGCCAATGTTAAAATATGTGCTCTATAACATATTTTAACTCTATAGCGATTAGAAGGAATCTATCATGAGAAAGGCTATTGACAATTGGCGTGGTCGCGCTAATCAGAGAAACCCTGTGAGTAAGGGATTTAATGGAATATCATTTCTGTTTATTAAGGCTGGTTGTTGCTGGATTTTCAACCTGAGAACTAAAATCAAACGATTCCGAATGTTAAGTCAGGGTTAGGAGAATTCATAGCTTGTCGTGTAAAGTCTGTTTTGATGGAACAGCTAACTAGGGAATCGGAAACTAATATTACAGCTGTTATTTAAACAAGTGGTATAAAGCAAAAAAAGGACGGGTCAACACCCATCCTTTTCACTAACTAAACCAATAAAACTAATCAAACCTAAACTTATGAACTAAAACTTATAGTACAAATGTAAGGTCATAATGTAAATTAGAGGTTATCCCAATGTTAAAAAATGTGTTTTATAACATATTTTAAATCTATGGAGTCTTAAAGAAAATCTATCGTTGGAAAAGTATACTTGATGGTTGCTTGAGAAAATTTGAGCCTGGCATTTAAACAAAAAAAGGACGAGTCAACACTCATCCTTTTCACTAACTAAACCAATAAAACTAATCAAACCTAAACTTATGAACTAAAACTTATGCTGCAAATATATGCTGAAAAACATATCCTGGAGTCAAAATGGGTTGAAAATCGTCTAAAAAGACATAATTTTTAACAAATGCTTAAGCTTCTGAAAAAATTTTAGAAACATCAGCATAAAAAAAGCCCGCTACAAGTTGCAGCGAGCTCATTATTTTGTTGTTAATCTGTTTTATTGATCTTCTGTTTTGCCTTTATCTTCATCAGCAATCGACTCACGCATGGTAGTATCAGCCATTATGTTTTTGTATTTCATGTAATCCATAACTCCAAGGTTTCCAGTACGGAATGCCTCAGAAATTGCTAATGGTACCTGAACTTCAGCTTCAATAACCTTTGCACGAGCTTCCTGCGCTTTGGCAATCATTTCCTGTTCCAGAGCAATTGCCATTGCGCGGCGTTCCTCAGCTTTAGCCTGAGCAATGTTTTTATCGGCTTCGGCCTGGTCGATTTGTAATACAGCACCAATGTTTTTACCGATATCGATATCGGCAATATCAATCGATAATATTTCAAAAGCAGTACCGGCATCCAAACCTTTTTCGAGTACTACGCGTGAAATAAAATCAGGATTCTCTAACACTGCTTTGTGTGAGTGCGATGAACCAATTGACGAAACAATACCTTCACCAACACGAGCAAGTACAGTTTCTTCTCCCGCACCACCAACTAATTGTTTAATACTGGCACGTACTGTAACACGGGCTTTGGCAATAAGCTGAATACCGTCTTTTGCCACTGCGGTTACCGGAGGTGTATTTATAACTTTTGGATTTACTGACATTTGAACAGCTTCAAAAACATCGCGACCTGCCAGATCAATTGCGGTAGCCATATTAAATGGTAATTCAATATTCGCTTTTGATGCCGAAACCAGCGCGTGAACAACGTTTGCCACGTGTCCGCCAGCCAGGTAGTGTGCTTCCAGAGCGTCGCGACTTAAGGCAACGTCGGCTTTGGTTCCTTCAATCATTGCACGTACAATCACTCCCGGAGGTACCTTACGGAAGCGCATTAAGAACAACTGTAACAGCGAAATTCGTACGCCGGATACCAGCGCTGAAAACCATAATCCTATCGGGATAAAATAAAGAATTATAAAAAGTAAAACGATGGCCCCAATTATTAATCCCCAGGCACCTACTGCTTCTACCATATTTTATTTATTTAAAGGTTCTACAATAATTTTATTGGATTCTATTTTTAAAACTCTGATTTCGGTGTTGTGATCGATAAACGATCCGGTTGATTGTGCTTCAACGGTTTCGCCGTTTATTTTTACTTTACCTGTTGGTGCCAGCCGCCCGATTGATTTGCCGGTATCGCCAACAACAATCTTTTCCTTATTAATAAGGTCTACTTTTCCGTCGATGTTTTTTTGCAGAATCATCTTTTTCCCAGTCCGCGATTTAAAAAAGTAGTAAATCATAGCCGGAGCGAGGATAAGAACTGCAGCAAGTGTTATAAAACCCGGAATTACCCCGTATTCGGCAAAAGCCACATAAACGGCACCACCTAAAAGAAGAAAACCGCCAATCCCGGCGATGGTAACTCCCGGAATAACTGCGAACTCAATCAGTAACAATACAAGTCCGAGAAGAATTAATAAGATAATGGCAAGTATGCTCATATGTTTTAGTCAATAGTTGCGTTCAATTCGCGTTCAATCAGTGCATCTTTCATTGGTTTCAGTGCATCGAAAGCTCCCTTTTTAACATCGCATTTGCCTTTATAATGAACAAGCATTGTACATTGTGTTGCTTGTTCAAAACCAAGGTTGCAAACATCAATTAAAGCATCGATTACATAATCGAAAGTATGAACGTCGTCGTTATGCAAAGTCAGAAAATTTTCTTCAACAACTCCTTCCTTGAAATCTCCCCTTGGGATTTTTTTTGTCTCTTTCTGCGTCATTTATCGTTTTCTATTTCTTTTGCTTCTTTCAAAGTTATTCTTTTTCCGTTAAAATACGGCACAACAAAAGCATCTTCTACACCTTCTTGTCTAACTTGTTCCTGCATTTTTAATGCGTCGTCGTAATTTGTAAGGTTGCCGGTGGTGTATACCACAATGCCTTTATCGTCGGTGTAATTCTCAATTTTACGAATATAGGATAACTTGTCGAATAATCGTTTTACGTAGGCCGGTAAACCACGGCTGTATGCGCCTAACTGAATTTTGTATATCAGTTCATCTTCGGTGGAATTGTTTGTTTCTGTTGAAATAATTCCACTCGAAGGAGCCAATGACGGACTAACAAGAATAATTGAATCCGGCTCTTCCGGAGCTGTCATTTCCTGCAGGGTACTGAAATAAGCATCAACGTCTTCTCTAAAAGTTTGTTTCTCAGTAGAAGAGGCATTTTGCCAGTAAGCATCCTCTTCCTGCTGTGCTTTTAAAAGCAGCTTGGCCGACTCGTCTCTCAATTGGTAAATGCCCGTCTCTTTGTCAAGGATAATTTTTCCTAAGGATTGTCGCTCGCTGTATGATGTTGTTGCTCCGTATTGTTTTCTGAGTTCATCAGTTTCTTTAATTGTTTTTTCCAACTCATTCTGCTTTGAACTTCCTTCCGAGTAAAACTTCAGGCCTTTTTTGGTTTTAAAGAATGTGGTGTCGGGATAGGTAATTTCAGCATTCACCACAAAATTTATGGGGTCAATTATAACTTTTACCGGCTGCTCTTCAACTACAGTTTCTGCTTCGCTGGAATCAATTAAAACTGAATCAGCAGGAATAGAATCGATAGTTGCCATGTAAGCAACTGAATCATTCAATGTTCCAGTTGCAAGCGTTTCGCCAATGATGGGGTTAAATGGTTCCGGTTCTGTTTCGCGGGGAACAGGAGTTGGAAGGACATCGGTAGTAGTTGTTTCAATAAGTACCTCGTCTTCAATTGCTTTCTCGAACGGATTCTTTTTTTCGCGACACAGTTGCATCTTTTCTCTAAGTTGCACCTCTTGTATTGTTGCCTCGTTGGCTTTGTTTTCGAAAAGTGTGTAATAGTTTAATGCCTCGTTCCAACGGTTTTGGGCGTGGTACTGCACTGCAATATAATAATCAGTTTTGAGTGGTGATTCTCCAAGACTGCCGTTTAAAAGGTAAATGATCTCATTTGTCCCGTAATGCCCGTTTTCCGTCCGGCAGGCACCGTAGTAGTAGTTAACCATCAGATGGTCGGGTTTTTCATCCAATAGTTTTTTCAGAATAGGTTCGGCGTTTTCAAACTGGCCTTCGTCGAATAAACGAATGGCTTCAGACAACCTGTTATCCTGCTTGCTTCCAAAAATGTTGTTTGATGAAAACAAAAAAATAATGAATATTGTTAGTAGTGCTAAAAACTTTCTATAAATCATAGTATAAATACCTGTTCTTTTTCGTGCATGTAAATCTACAAAAAATGTATTTTTTTAGAGATTAAATTATACTGAAGTAGCAGCCAAGATAAACATTCGGGCTGAGATTTATCATTTATTAAACTATATTTGTAAAATTGAATAATTCGTAAGACATGGCAAATTTAAAAGTTGGAGATAAGGCACCGGATTTTGAAGGTGTAAATCAAAGTGGAGAGAAGATCGCCCTAAAAGATTTTGCTGGAAAAAAACTAATACTTTATTTCTACCCCAAAGACAATACTCCCGGTTGTACTGCCGAATCGTGTAATTTGAACGACAATTACGATTTGTGGCTTGAAAAAGGTTTTGATGTAGTAGGAGTGAGCCCCGACAGTGAAAAATCGCATCAGAAATTTATCGACAAATTTGGCTTTAAATTCAACCTGATTGCCGACACCGAAAAGGAAATTCTGGAAGCATACGGCGCCTGGGGATTGAAAAAAATGTATGGTAAAGAATATATGGGGGTTTTGCGAAAAACCTTTGTTATTGATGAAGAGGGCGTTATTGTAGAAATCTTCGAAAAAGTAAAAACAAAAGATCACACCAATCAAATTATCGAAACATTAAATCTATAACCTGACTGAACATGACAAAAGAGGAAAGAGCTCAAATGAATAAAGAAAAGCTGAAAGCGCTTCAGCTTACAATGGATAAAATCGAAAAAAGTTATGGTAAAGGCTCCATAATGCGCATGGGCGACCAGGCTGAGCAAGATATTCCGGCCATTTCATCCGGATCGATTGCACTTGATGTTGCTTTGGGCGTTGGCGGATTTCCGAAAGGGCGTGTAATTGAAATTTATGGTCCGGAATCGTCGGGTAAAACAACCCTGGCTATTCACGCCATTGCTGAGGCTCAAAAAGCCGGTGGTATTGCTGCAATTGTTGATGCTGAGCACGCTTTCGATCCGTATTATGCCCGCAAACTGGGTGTTGATACAGATGAGCTGCTGATTTCGCAACCCGATAATGGTGAGCAGGCTTTGGAAATTACCGATAACCTGATTCGTTCGGGTGCTTTGGATATTGTTGTAATCGACTCGGTTGCAGCATTAACACCAAAGGCCGAATTGGAAGGCGAAATGGGAGACTCAAAAATGGGTCTTCAGGCGCGTTTAATGTCGCAGGCATTGCGTAAACTTACTGCCAACATCAACAAAACAAAAACCTGCTGTATTTTCATCAACCAGTTGCGCGAGAAAATCGGTGTAATGTTCGGTAATCCTGAAACTACAACCGGTGGTAACGCACTTAAATTTTATGCATCGGTACGTTTGGATATTCGCCGAATTGGCCAGATTAAAGATGGCGACGAGGTGAATGGAAATCACGTGCGAGTAAAAGTGGTGAAAAACAAAGTGGCTCCACCATTCCGCAAAGCCGAATTTGATATTATGTATGGCGAAGGAATTTCCAAATCAGGAGAGATTATTGATTTGGGTGTTCAGTACAACATCATTAAAAAAAGCGGATCGTGGTTTAGTTATGGCGAAACAAAATTGGGTCAGGGGCGTGAAACAGTACGTCAGTTGATTATTGACAATCCCGAGCTTGCTCAGGAATTGGAAACGAAAATTATTGAAGCCATTACAGGAACCACAACCACAGAATAGAAAATACTGATATAGACAGAATGTACCGGGTGAATTGATTCTGTCGATTCATCCGGTTTTTTTATAAGACAGGCTTACTTTTTTATGGTAAGTAATACAAATATTAATTGATAAAACATCTCGTATGAAAGTGTTAAAGTTTGGTGGAACATCCGTAGGTTCTGCCGCAAACATTAAACGTGTAAAAGACATTGTACTAAACCAGAATGACGACGTCATTGTGGTAGTTTCAGCCCTTGGTGGTATAACCGATAAAATTCTTTCGGCAGCGCACAATGCTGCCTCAGGTACAGGCGACTTTCATACGGAACTTACGGAAATCAGAAAAAAACACGACGATACACTTCAGGAGCTTTTTAACGGATCAGGATCGGTAAAAACTAAAGTTGATGAATTACTCGATGAGTTAGAAAAGTTACTCACCGGAATTACTTTGGTTGGCGAATTAACATCGAAAACCCTTGACCGTATTGCAGGTCTTGGCGAACGTATTTCGTCGCACATTGTAGCCGATTTTATTGGTTGTCCGCGAAAAGATTCTTCGGAGTTTATTCAAACCGACAGCAATTTTGGAAGAGCAACTGTTGATTTCGGGCTTACCAACCAAAATATTAAAGAAGCTTTTGCCGGTTTTAAAGGCGTGGCAGTTGCGCCCGGTTTTATTTCGAAAAATGCAAAAGGCGAATTTACCACGTTGGGGCGCGGAGGTTCCGATTTTACTGCAGCAATTTTTGCGGCAGCGCTCGATGTTGAAATTCTGGAGATTTGGACCGATGTTAATGGTTTTATGACGGCCGATCCGCGTGTGATCCGCAAAGCATACACTATTCCGGAGATTACTTATTCCGAAGCTATGGAGCTTTCGCATTTTGGTGCTAAAGTAATTTATCCGCCAACCATTTTGCCGGTTTATCAGAAAGGAATTCCTATTCAAATTAAAAATACTTTTGATCCTGAAAATCCGGGAACCAAGATTGTTAAAGGCGTAAAAAATGGTTTCGATCGCCCGATTAAAGGTATTTCGTCCATTTCCGGAATTACCCTGGTTACATTGCAGGGAATTGGAATGGTTGGAGTTACCGGTATTTCAATGCGTTTATTTGCGGCACTTGCAAAAGTAAATGTAAACGTCATACTTATTTCGCAGGCTTCATCTGAGAATTCAATAAGTGTTGCCATCGAAGAAAAAGCGTTGGATGTTGCCGAGGCGGCAATTCGTGAAGAATTTGAAAAAGAGATTTCACTCGGGCAGGTAAATAAAATCGAGCTGGAGAGTGGCGTTTCGGTGGTGGCTATCGTTGGCGAAAACATGAAACACACAACCGGTATTGCCGGAAAGCTTTTCTCTACTATGGGAAAAAGTGGTGTGAATATTATTGCCATTGCACAAGGGGCTTCGGAGCTGAATATTTCGTGGGTGGTTAAAAACGAAGACCTGCGAAAAACTCTGAATGTGGTACACGAATCGTTCTTCCTGTCGGAGAATGTGGAGCTGAATATTTTCTTGATGGGAATTGGTACGGTTGGAGGAAACCTGCTCGATCAGTTAAAACAACAACAACAACGCTTGTTAAAAGAAAACCATTTGCGATTGAAGCTGGCAGGAATTGCTAACTCCAAAAAAATGCTATTTGATCGCGATGGAATAGAGATTGAAACCTTTAAAGAGCAGTTGGATGCCTCGGAGAAAACATCTTCGTTACAGGGTTTTGTTGAAGAAATTAAAGAAATGAATATTTACAATTCGGTATTTGTAGATTGTACCGCCAACGATGCAGTTGCTGATTTGTATAAAGAAATATTAAGCTCGAACGTTTCTATTGTTACTGCCAATAAAGTGGCCGCATCGTCGGAATACGACAATTATGCCGAGCTGAAAAAAATTGCCAAAAAGAAAGGTGTTAAGTTTCTGTTCGAAACCAATGTTGGTGCCGGACTACCCATTATAAACACCTTGAACGACCTGGTGAATTCAGGTGATAAGGTATTAAAAATCGAGGCTGTTCTTTCCGGTACGCTCAACTATATTTTCAATACAATTTCGGCAGATATTCCGTTGAGCAAAACCATAAAAATGGCCAAGGAAGAAGGATATTCCGAACCTGATCCCCGTGTTGATTTAAGTGGCGTTGATGTGGCTCGAAAAATTCTGATTCTTGCCCGCGAATCGGGATACCGCATTGAAATGGATGACATTTCGATTAATCGTTTTGTACCCGAAGAACTTTTTGCCGGAACTCTTGAAGAGTTTTGGGCAGGAGTTCCGGAATTGGATGCCAAATTTGAAACCGAGCGTCAACGACTGGAAAATGAAAATAAAAAATGGCGCTTTGTAGCTAAGTTCGAAAACGGTAAAGCCGAAGCCGGATTGCAGGAAGTTGATTCAACACACCCGTTCTACGATCTTGAAGGAAGTAATAACCTGGTGATGTACACAACCGAACGTTATCACGAATTCCCGATGCTGATCAAAGGATATGGTGCCGGTGCTTCGGTAACTGCGGCCGGTGTGTTTGCCGACTTAATAAAAGTGTCGAATATTTAGAATAAAATTGCTGCTAAAAACATTCATATAAAAAACAATAAAAAACGTTGAAGGCCGGTTGCCAACTGCTGTCACCGGACATTGGTCTTCTATATTTCTGAACAACATGAAACGAACATAAATTTTCTTCATTCTAAATTTAGAAATATGAATGATTAAAATTTGTGAGAGTTACTGAATGTATTTAATTTTTTTAAACATTCAGAAATGAAAAAATTTAAAACAGATGAAACACATTATAATTCTGGGCGATGGCATGTCTGACGAGCCACTCGCTGAATACGGCGGAAAAACACCGCTTCAAATGGCGAATAAACCACACATCGATTGGCTGGCAAAACACGGTCAGTCGGGTTTATTAAAAACCGTACCTGAAAGTATGCACCCGGGAAGTGAAATTGCAAACATGGCTGTTATGGGCTACGATGTTGAGAAGGTTTTTGAGGGCAGGGGAGTGCTTGAAGCTGCCAGCATGGGAGTGGAACTGCAACCAGGTGATTTGGGTATGCGTTGCAACTTGATTTGCGTGGAAGATGAAAAGATTAAAAATCACTCGGCCGGACATATCTCAAATGAAGAAGCCGAAGAGTTAATCAATTTCTTAAATGAAAAACTCGGAACGGATAAAATCATATTTTATGCGGGTGTGTCGTATCGTCATTTGTTGGTAATTAAAGATGGCATAAAGGATTTTGCCTGCACACCACCACACGACGTTCCGGGAACTCCGTTTGCCGGTTGTTTGCCAAAAGCCAAAACCGATGCAGCAAAAGAAACAGCTGATTTGGTTACCGGTTTGATTTTAAAATCGCAGGAACTTTTGAAAGATCATCCGGTGAATTTGAAGCGAAAAGCGGCTGGGAAAGATCCGGGCAATAGTGTTTGGCCATGGTCGCCGGGCTACAAACCGGCAATGCCAACTTTAAAAGAAATGTTTGGTATTGAGAGTTCTGCGGTTATTTCTGCAGTTGATCTGATTCACGGAATTGGTGTGTATGCCGGAATGAAAGTGATTCATGTGGAAGGAGCAACCGGTTTATACGATACCAACTACGAAGGAAAAGCGAAAGCTGCAATTGATGCACTAAAAGAAAATGATTTTGTGTATTTGCACATCGAAGCCAGCGACGAAGCAGGCCACGAAGGAGATGTGGAGCTAAAAACAAAAACCATTGAATACCTCGATCAGCGCGTCGTAAAATACATTCTGGAAGAAACAGCAAAAATGGACGAGCCAGTGGCAATTGCTATTTTGCCCGATCATCCAACGCCGTGTGCTCTAAAAACACACACTCGCGACGCAGTTCCGTTTTCCATATACAAACCAGGCACTGAAGCCGATGATGTGGAAGTCTACGACGAATTCGATTCGCGCAACGGAGTGTTTGGTACTTTGGAAGGCGATGAATTTATTCGTGCTTTTTTAAAGTAGTAGCTGCTATTTTCGTTTTTAGCAGGTTAAATTTCTGATATATGTCATGTTATTAGGGTGGGCGGAGTGTGGTCTTCATCCCAAAATTCTAATTTTGTTGGTTCAATGAGATACTATAGTACAAATAAAAATACCCCCGATGTTTCTTTAAAAGAAGCGGTTGTAAAAGGTCTGGCTGCCGATAACGGTTTGTTCATGCCTGAACGGATCGAAAAATTCGAACCGGCTTTTTTTGATGGAATCCAAGATCTCTCGTTTCAGGAAATTGCTTTCGAAGTAGCCAAGAAATTTTTTGGTGAAGATATTGAAGAAGCAAAACTCAGGGAGATTGTATACGATACACTGCAATTTGACTGTCCGGTAGTAAAAGT
Source organism: uncultured Draconibacterium sp. (assembly GCF_963677565.1). NCBI lineage: Bacteria > Pseudomonadati > Bacteroidota > Bacteroidia > Marinilabiliales > Prolixibacteraceae > Draconibacterium > uncultured Draconibacterium sp. The sequence goes on from NZ_OY781981.1 coordinate 2,621,299, forward strand.
AACCGATTCTATTTATTCGCTGGAATTGTTTCATGGGCCAACGTTGGCATTTAAAGATGTGGGTGCGCGTTTTATGGCGCGTTTGCTCAATCATTTTCTGGGCAAACAGGAGAAGCTGGTAAACGTTTTGGTGGCCACTTCGGGCGATACCGGAAGTGCAGTTGCCAATGGATTTCTCGGAGTCGACGGAATTCATGTTTATGTGCTTTATCCAGAAGGAAAAGTGAGCGATATTCAGGAATCGCAGTTTACAACATTAGGGCAGAACATCACAGCTCTTGAAGTTGAGGGAACTTTCGACGACTGTCAGCACCTGGTAAAAACGGCTTTTCTTGATGAAGAACTTAACCAGAAACTAGTGCTAACATCGGCTAACTCGATAAATGTAGCGCGTTTTCTTCCGCAGGCATTTTATTATTTTAATGCTTATGCCCGACTGAAAGAAGCCGGAAAACTTGATAATAAAAAGTTAGTAGTTTCAGTGCCAAGTGGAAACTTTGGAAACCTTACCGCCGGATTAATTGCTGCTGAAATGGGTTTGCCGGTTAAACAATTTATAGCGGCAAATAACGAAAACGACGTAGTTTTTGAGTACCTCGAAAGTGGAGAATATAAACCACGTCCTTCGGTTGAAACAATTGCAAATGCAATGGATGTAGGTGCGCCAAGTAATTTTGCCCGCATTTTGGATCTTTATAAGCACGATCATGCTGTAATTTCAACTATGATAAAAGGATATCGTTATTCTGACGAGCAAATCAGAGCGGTGATTCTAAATGTTTATAAAGAACAAAATTACCTTTGCGATCCTCACGGAGCTTGCGGTTATCAATCGTTAAGCGAGTATTTAGCCGAAGATGAAATTGGAGTTTATTTAGAAACTGCTCATCCGGCAAAGTTTACTGAAACGGTAGAAAATGTTATTGGAAAAGGTAAAATAGTTTTACCTGAGAAGCTCGCTGACTTTATGAAGGGAGAAAAACAAAGTGAGCAAATGACCAAAGACTACGACAATTTTAGAAGTTTTCTTTTGAAAAGCGTAGTTTAAATAACAACACGAAGATGAACTGTTAGCCTGTTTTTGCGTTTTATTTGGTGATGATAGGTGTAATTTTAAGTTTTTTTAATTTAGAGTGTTACTTTTATCCCCTGAAAGTAATATTATTATACAGGATATCATTTTCACAAAAAGAATTAATGTTAACAGATTAATATATGAGACAACTAAAAATTACCAAACAGGTAACTAACCGCGACACCCTCTCGCTGGATAAGTACCTGCACGAAATTGGCAAGGTTGAGTTGTTGTCTGCGGAAAAGGAAGTGGAGCTGGCCAAACGCATCAAAAAAGGAGATCGTGAAGCTTTAGAAACACTGATAAAGGCGAATTTAAGATTTGTCGTTTCGGTGTCGAAACAATACCAAAACCAAGGACTTAGCTTGCCCGATTTAATTAACGAAGGAAACCTGGGGTTGATAAAAGCCGCAGAGCGATTTGACGAAACCCGTGGTTTTAAATTTATTTCGTATGCCGTTTGGTGGATTCGTCAATCAATTTTGCAGGCATTAGCAGAGCAGGCACGAATTGTGCGTTTGCCACTTAATAAGATCGGTTCAATAAATAAAATCAACAAAGCATTTAATAAGCTTGAGCAGGAGTTTCAGCGCGAACCAACCGTTGATGAAGTTGCCGAATTAATGGAATCGAAACCCGATTTGATCGAAGATTCTATGAATTTTTCCAGTACACATGTGTCAATGGATGCGCCGCTGAGGGAAGAAGAAGGGAACAGCCTTTATGATGTGATGTTGAATGAAGACTCTCCAAATCCGGATGAAGAGTTGATGGATGGATCATTGCGTCAGGAGATTGAACGTTCGTTGTCAACTTTGGGAGAGCGTGAAGCTGAGATACTTCGCTATTATTTTGGATTGAAAGGTTATCAGCCACACACTCTGGAAGAAATTGGCGATGCTTTTGGATTAACACGTGAGCGTGTTCGACAGATCAAAGAAAAAGCAATAAAAAAACTAAAAAATCAATACCGCAACAGGTTGCTAAAAGCCTACCTGGGTAAATAAACTAACTTTTATGAGAGCTTTGGTGGCACCCTCCATTCTATCAGCCGACTTTAATAACTTAGGAAAAGATATCGAAATGATCAATCAAAGTGAGGCTGATTATATTCACTTTGACGTTATGGATGGTGTATTTGTGCCGAATATCTCGTTTGGTATTCCGGTAATAGAACATGTTAAGAAGATTGCGGAAAAACCGCTTGACGTTCATCTAATGATCGTTGATCCAGATAAATTCATCGAGCCTTTTGTTGAGGCAGGAGCTTCCATTTTAACTGTTCATTACGAAGCATGTAAACATTTGCATCGTACCATTCAGTTGATTAAGTCGTTTGGTATTAAAGCAAGCGTAAGCCTTAATCCACATACCCCTGTGGCAGTTCTGGAAGATATTATTGGCGATTTGGATATGGTGTTGTTAATGTCTGTAAATCCGGGTTTTGGAGGCCAGAAATTCATTGAGAATACCTACAAGAAAGTTCAACAATTACGAACAATGATCGATAATGCAAAGTCTGCTTGTACAATAGAGATTGATGGTGGAGTGAACTACGATACCGGCAAAAAGTTGCTTGATGCAGGCGCAAATGTTCTGGTAGCAGGTAGTTTTGTTTTTAGTGCAGAAGATCCGAAAGCGATTATTTCTGGCCTGAAATCGCTATGATCGGACGGCGGTTTCATTGCACTGTTCAATATTTTTTTCGATAACTTTTTTTGGTAAATCTCTTAACGCACAGTCTGAGGCAGCACAGTCAGAGCAATTGTGTACCATTGTAATCTTATCCTTTTTGAAATTTATGTGCTTCTTTTTTTTGGCAGGCTTAAATAAACGTCGATAGATTTTCAGCCCGGCCCAGATTACCGCAGCAGCTACAATCAGGTATGTGAGAATTTCCTGAACCATTATGCAAACAACTGAGCAATATTATAGGTAACAAACGCTGCAACCCAGGCAAGCCCGGTGGTATATAAAACTGAAAAGGCTGCCCATTTCCATGAGCCCGATTCGTTTTTAATAGTGGCAACTACCCCAATACACGGGAAGTAAATTAGAATAAATATTATAAATGCCAGCGCAACAGGTGTTGTAAAAACAGGCTGCCCAATTCGTTTTCCTGTATGGTGAACCTCATTTTGTAATTTTCGCTGCAAATTTATGGTGTCTTCTCCATCCTGAGTTTGGTATAAAACACCCATCGTACTCACCACAATTTCCTTTGCAGGAAGCCCGGCTACAACTGCTATGCTCATTTTCCAGTCGAATCCCAGCGGTCTCATTACCGGCTGAATGAATTTCCCAATTCGTCCGAGATATGAGTTTATCAAACGATCAGATTCCTGCGTATGGTTTACTTTTAATATTTGAGCTTCCTTTTGTTCTACTGTTAATTCTGAAACTTCTATTTGCTCGATTTGCTTCTCAAAATCAGCTGTTTTTTCTGTTGTTCGCGGAAAATATTCAAGTGCCCAAACAATAATTACTCCAAGTAAAATTATCGTTCCAATTTTTTTCAGGTAATGTTGGGTTTTATCCCACATGTGATACATTACATTTCTGAATGTTGGCAGTCGATAGGTGGGAAGCTCCATTACAAAAGGTGTCTCTTTATTCTTGAATACCGTTTTATTGAGTACCTGCGCAGTGATAAACGCAAAAAGAATTCCGACAGCATAAATTCCGATTAAAACCCAGGCTTCATATTTCTTAAAAAAAGCCGAAATGATTAAAATATAAACAGGAAGACGAGCACTGCACGACATAAAAGGAATGATGAGCATGGTGAGGATTCGGTCTCCTCGGTTACGCATCGATCGTGTTGCCAATATAGCCGGAACGTTACAACCAAATCCCATAATCATTGGTATGAATGACCGTCCATGCAATCCAAAACGGTGCATAATATTATCCATAATAAAAGCTGCCCGTGCCATGTATCCCGATCCTTCGAGTAAAGAGATAAAAAAGAACAGAATAAGAATATTGGGCAGGAATACCAGCACACTTCCGGCACCACCAATAATTCCATCCACCAACAAGTCATTTAGCATTCCATTCGGAATTATATTGCCCACAAAATTTCCAAGTGCTACAACACCCATATCAATCCAGTCCATCGGGAATGCACCCAGCTTAAAAGTTGTCCAGAAGATAAAAAATAAAAGTGCGGTAAATATTGGAAATCCCAGGTAGCGATTGGTTAATATGCTATCAATTTTTTCCGAACGGGTTTTCTTCTCCTTGTGTTTGTTAGTGTATGTTTCGCGCAGGGCACCGGCAATAAAACTGTATTTGGCATTGGCAATAACGGTTTCGCTATCGTCGTTTTCCAGCAGTTCTATCTTCTTTATCTCCTTTAGGGTAACTTGTTGTATTTCATTAAAGTTTGAATACCTGGATAACAATTCAATTACCTGATTGTCTTTTTCAAGTAATTTAATCGCCAAAAACCGAGAAGAAATTTTATCAGTAATTGGTTTGTCTTCCTTAATTTTCTTACGAATGGTTTTTATTGATTCTTCAAGATCTTTCCCGTAGTTGATATGAATGTGACGAGAAATAGTATCGCGACCTTCAAAAACTTCTATTACTTTTTCGATAAGAGAATCCAGCCCTAATCCTTTAGAACTCACTGTTGGAATAAGCGGTATCCCGGTAAGTTTTGAGAGTTCGTCTTTGTCGAGCTTGAGTTTATTTTTTTCCAACTCGTCGAACATGTTTAGCGCCATAATACAGCGCAGGTCCATATCAATGAGTTGAGTGGTTAGGAACAGGCTTCGCTCCAGATTAGTGGAGTCTAATACGTTGATAACAATATCTGGCGTTTGCTCGTAAATGAACTGCCTTACAAATATTTCTTCTTTTGAATAGGCGGTCAAACTGTAAGTTCCCGGAAGATCGTAAAAATTGAATGTGTAATGGCCTTTTTTAAAGGTTGCTTTATGAATATCAACAGTAACGCCGCTGTAGTTTCCCACTTTTTCCTTTGATCCGGAGATAAAATTGAAAAGGGTAGTTTTTCCACAATTCGGATTTCCAACCAGTGCAACATTAATTGTTCGTGTGCGCTCCGATTGGTTTACCAGGTCGATATTCCTATCGATTGTACCTTCAAAATGATCGGGATATGTTTTTTTAAATTCTTTTGCAGGAATAACTTCAATTTGCTCGGCTTCCGATTTTCGGAGAGTTATATTGTAGTTCAGAATTTTGTATTCGGTGGGTCCTTTAAAAGGGGCATTTTTAATGGCCCTAACTTCATTGCCACGGATAAATCCCATTTCAGTAATTCTCTTCCGGAACGAACCATGACCCAAGACTTTGGTTATAACCACCGGCTCATTATTTCTAGCTTCGCTTAATTTCACTCTCCCCCTGCTTTCTGAATTTAATTTAAATAAAAATAAGCGTACAAATATATTTAAATTCCCATGAAAAAAAATAAAATATATTTGTTCTTTACATAGTTACAACAAGTCGTTATTTTTGTTCGAACTAAGGAGGCAAAAAATGGAGGAAGACAAGTTTTATAACAATATTCAGAAGGCGTTGGATGATTTGCCTGAGAACTTCAGTATTCTTGAGGAACAGATAGATGTAGGGATTCAAATGAAATATTTTGAGTTCACCAAGTCGTTGCGGGGTAAAGAAATTTCGGAAGAATGTTTTGAAGCACGAGAGGAACTTTTTGATGCTGAAGTAGATGAAGAGCGGAAAAAAGAAATATTAACCGCGATAGCTGTTTACGACGATGTGAAAGCTTACCGCACGCTGGAAAAGTTTGTAGAGGAAGCTGAAGGTGATTTGAAACAGTGGGGGACACTTGCTTTGCAGGAAAGTAGAATGTTAATGCACAGCTCGTTGCTTGATGAGCAGCAGGTGTTTATTTCAACCGGCTTGGGAGGAAAAGGGCAAAAATTAAGGTATTTTGTCGTATTTCTTTCGGTAGAAGAACACGAAATGTTAAGCGAGAGACAACAGAAACTTCTTAAAGATGAGTTAAAATTCGAATTGAATCATCACGAGGGTGAATTTGAATCGATGGATTTTATGGAAGGATTTTCGTCAGCATTGGTTATGCTACCCATAACTGCCGAAATTAAAAGTGTGTTTCAGAATGTAATTAACGAATGTAACCAATATGGTGGCTTCTTGCGTGAAGATATGGTAATTACAAATGTGAAAGTTTTATCTCGTGGCGAGATTATCCAATTAATACATCAGAAGAAAAATAAGAGCGACGATGAGCTGGATAACGAATAAGAAAAATGTAGATTATTCGTAAATGAATCGTTATTAGTCGGTTGGATATTTCTGTGGAAATACAGAAAAAAGGTTTTGTAATTAATTTCAATAAAAATCTTAAGCAGACTTGTATTTATACAAATAAGCGTTATATTTGCACCGCTTTTAAAGCAAACACGTTCTGGACCTGTAGCTTAATTGGATAGAGCACCTGACTACGGATCAGGAGGTTAGGGGTTCGAGTCCCTTCAGGTTCACTTGGGAATCAAAGAGTTGCAAGATTTATTTCTTGTGACTCTTTTTTGTTTGTACGAGGTTTGAAAAGGCCAGAATCTGATGTAGGTTTACTTTTGGTGGATGTTGTTGATTACACTTTGTAACATATTGTCTTCTCCTCGCGAAAAACTTTCCCATTCGTATTGTAACGGAATATCGGGTTGAACGCCTTCCGAAAATTCTTCCTGAATTCGAAAAAAACGTTTCGAGTAGCAAACGACAAGTTTTGAGTTGGGAAGCTCAAAAGTATCCATGTCCTGAAATCCTGTTGGATTAGACCCGGTTGGTTCGCCAACAATTTTTGCATTTAACAATTCGCGAAATAAAGCCGTGTTACTTGCCGCTGCCGAGAATGTAACTTTGTCGGCCAGCACATAAACACCCGATTGCCAGTCAACCGGATCGGCAAGGTTAAGAGCATTGGCCAAAACCAGCCCAACATAAAGATCGCCACCGCCATTATTTCGCAGATCTATAACCAGCTCGCGGATATTATTTTGAAAAATGTAACCAACCATTTCTTCGGCAATTTGCATCATTTCTTCAAAGGCAGGGTAACTTTCAAAATGGATATAAAGACCATCGGTGCCGGTAATTGGAGCATACCAAAATCCTTCATTTAGCGTTTTCTCAGGCTTTTTGATTTCAGGAACTGAGATGCTTAGTGCTTCCAATTCGTCATCATCGGATACAGATATTGTTTCAGTAAAAACAGTACTATCGTCGTTTTTAAAAGTAAAAGAAGCTTTGTCTTTTTGATTGATGAGACTTAACTCGAAAAGGATCTCACTAATCGGGAAATACTGTGCGGTTCGGATAATTTTTGAGTGCTGATTTTCAACAAACTGAGCCACTTCGCCAACTTTCTGTGCAGCAATTGAAATTGGAGTTTCATCAATGGCAATAAGTTGGGTGCCTAAAAGATGCGCGAATGGTTTTGCAATTTTTACAATTCGCCAATCGTTGCCAAATTGCTGAATTTCGAAAGGGAAATTATGTGTTTCAAAATTGCTTAATGAAATGGCCGTATGGCCGTCGCCAATTTTTCGGGTTAAGCGCATCAAATCCATAACAACCTGAAAATCCGTTTTGCTTTCGATTGAAGACCTGATTAATTCCAAATCTGCATTAAATTCAGCTTCAGAAATTTTGTTGTAAAGGTTAATGTGTTTTTGCTCTAAACCGGTTTTATAGGCGTTCAAATCCTGCAACCATAAATCTTTATCAATTTTCTGTGCGAGAATCTGCAAAGCGATAACCGAAAGGATTAAAGTAATTAGAATGTTTTTCATTGATTTATTTGTTTGAAAGTTTGCGAAGTTCGTCAATATTAGTTCCGCTCAGCACTTGCACCGATTGTGTAATCTTTTCAATATTCCAGTTCCACCATTTTAATTTCAGCAGTACTTCAATTTGATCTTCCGAAAAACGTTTCCGAATTGGTTTTGCGGGGTTTCCGCCAAAAATGGTGTAAGGCTCAACATCTTTTGTTAATGTGGAATTTGTAGCAATAATTGCTCCGTCGCCAATTTTGATTCCCGGCATTATAGTCGCATTGCTTCCAATCCAAACATCGTTGCCAATTTCGGTATCGCCTTTGTAAGGAAATGATTTTCCTTCCATTGCATTTGCCCAGTCTTCACCGAAAATGGAAAAGGGGTAAGTGGAAATCGAATCGGTAAGATGGTTTCCGCCGTTCATTATAAATTTGGCACCGGATGCAATCATACAAAACTTGCCAATGATGAGTTTGTCGCCCACAAAATCGAAGTGGTATTTTACATTCTTTTCGAAGTTGTTAACATCTTCAAAGTCATCGTAATACGTGTAGTCGCCCACAATAATGTTCGGATTTTTGATGGTGTTTTTCAGAAAACACAAGCGATCATACTGGGGAAGTGGAAATGGTTTGTTTTTATCCGGAATGTTCATGTTTGTTCGTTATAAAGATGAGGTATTTACTTGACTAAAACATTAAAGAAATCATTTAGTTTATGGTTGCATTATTTTGGTTATTTTTTCTGCAATTGTTTTTCCTCGTTTTTGTACTTGCACGATTTTGGTATCATCCAATACTATGGTCTCTTTCAACGATGGAAATAATTTTGTCGCATGTTTTTGCAACCGTTGTGAAGAATAGAAAACATCGTTCTCAGAAGTAAAAATATATAGAGGTGTTTTAATTTTTAAGGTTTCTTTTTCTGTAATTCTTGGTATAGCAAAGACGTCCAATGTCCGATTAGCATTTTTCAATCGTTTTCGAGAATGAAAAATCTTCAGAAAATAGCTAAGCCAGCCAGGTTTTACGATTCCGGTGGGAGCAACCAGAAACGTTTTGGCAATTCGTTTTTCGTCGAATGTTAGTGTTTTTAAGGCCACAAATCCACCAAACTCACAACCGAAAAGAAAAGCATTTTGAATGGCCAAACGCGACAGAATTTCGTACATCCATTTTCCGTATGAGTTGTTGTGAAAATTGAGTTGAAACTCTGAACTCTGATTTTGTGGAGTGGCCAAAACAATCACATAAATCTGAAAGTCGTTTGCCAGATTTTTCAGAATCTCAAAGGCAATTGGATTACAGGCGTTTACTTCATGTAAAAACACCAGTGCACGCTTATTTACAGTTCCAGTAATAACAACATCGGTGTCGCCGTAAGTGGTTTCAATTTGCATAAGTTCGTAACTAAGCTGCAATCCATCGAATATTTGCCTTTGTGTTTTGATAGCTTTTTGTTTTACTTGTAACGATCAAAAGATGAGATCTTTAAATCTGGCTTTCCGTGTCCTTTTTAATTAGCGAAAGCACTTTTGCCATCAGCACAACCGACTCTTTAACTTTATCGGTTTGATTGAGTGTGCCTGTCAGGTAAACATCCAGTTCAGGGCAATAAAACATAAACGAGCCTGTGCTTCCCGAATGGCCTATTACAGATAAATCAGGCAATGTTGGAAACAACTTTTTGAAAGTTACTTTACGCAAGCCAAAACCATATTCCATACCACGTGTTTCGGGTACCCAGTTTTGCATTGTTTCCAACGTTTCTTCTGAGATAATTTTACCCGAAAAAAGTGCATGTTGGAATTTAATCAGATCGCTGCTGGTAGAAACCAATCCTCCGCCGGCCCAATCTGCACTGAGGCTCGTAAATGTGCTCACCTCAATATCTCCGGCAAAAGTTTCCGACAGTTTTAAGGTTTTTTCAATTGGTTCCGATCGCAAATGCATGGAAGTATGTTTCATGTTCAGCGGCTTAAAAAAGTGCTCTTTAAAAAATTGCTGCAAACTCAGACCGCTAATTTTTTCGATTATTAAACCAAGTAAAATATATTCCGTGTCGGTATAATTATAGCCGTTACCGGGAACAAACAGTGGTTGCATTTTTGTTTTGCTAAATTCTATAGTCTCAACCGGATTCCAGAATTTGTCGGGCTCGCTAAACAAGAGTTCCATTACGTTTTCACTACCATCTGTTGTTGTGCCTTCAAAGTAATCGGGCAGCCCCGAAGTATGTTGCAGCAAATGTGCAATGGTAATTTGACACGAATAATTTACACCATTAAAAATATGCAGGTGGTGCATTAGCGAATCGGGCAAATGTAAGCTGATAGGATCGTTAAACTTTAGATCTCCTTGCTCCGCTAAAATTGCAATGGCAGTGGCGGTAAATGTTTTACCGATGCTGGCGGTTATAAACGGATTTTCGAGATTTATTTGTTCGCCATTGGCAAATGCGCCACCTGCAAAACTCCAGTCAATAGATTGAGAAGGCGAGTACACACTTAAAAAGGCGTTGTGAACGTTGTTTTTTGTCAGCTCTTTCTCCAACAATTTCTCAGTTTTTTCCTTTGGATTGCTCGTGTTTTTTGTCGATGAACATTGCAGAAAAATTCCGAGCGCAATAAAAAGTACTAAAACTCCAAATTTCGATTTATTTACTATTGACAGGTACATGGTTTTTAAATTTTAATTAAAATGCGTATCCGATAGAGAACTCGCCTAAAAATCCATTCATAAAGGTGTAATCATCGCGGAATACATCAATTGCATCTATAGCTGCCTGACTCGAATTGTTCACTTTTAACTCATCATAAGCATAGCCGTAACCCAAGGCAAAGTTCAGTGAAAGTCCGTTTTTCCAAATCCAGCGTTTACCCGCGTTTAAGCCAATGGTACACTCCGGCAGTTTGAAGTCAAAATCTCCGTCTTCCAGCGCGCCGTCGCCTTTAATTTTTCGGTAGCGGGCAAAAGCTCCTGCATAAAACGAATTCAATCCGCCGCCAATGTGGTAACGATAGTTTAAAATTACTGCTTTTCCACTGGATTCAATATTTGCATCCGAATACGTGTCGGGAATGGTTTCCAAATCGCCACGCAACACCAGCCCGTGATTCTCGCCAAATAAATGCTCAACGTTAGCCGAGTAAAATCCAACGGCCACTCCGCCAGGGCAAAAACCTAAAGCTGTGCGAGCCGGGCTAATCCATCGTTCGTTTTCTTTTTTGTTCTTTTCATAGCTTTGGGCACTTGCATTTTGCGCTAACAGAATGGTCAGCAGCATTAAAACCAAATAAGGAAGTCTTCTTGATTTTCTCATCGTTGTAGTTTTTCTAATTTGTGTTTTCATTTTGATTAAATTTTGTTTTCTGTTTTTTTGAATTGTTTTACGCTACAAAGATGAGGTAGAAAAAAGAGTCAATCGTCCGAAAATGTAATTCCGCACTCATTGGTGAGAATCCGTACTTTTGGGAGATTTCGAACTTCAGGTTGTTTTTCGAAAGACGGAATTTATGCTTTGCCGTTTTTCATCCAGCTGCCGGGAGTTGTTCCTTCCGCCTTTTTAAAGTAGGCGTTAAATACGGTTTTAGAGTTAAAGCCACTTTCGTAAGCCATTCCTAAAATAGTGAGATGGGCATTTTTCGGATTATTGGCCAGCTGTTTAAAATGCACGAACCTGAATTGATTAATAAACTCGTTAAAGTTCATTCCTGTTTTTTCATTTATCAGGTACGAGAGTTTGTTGGGGTGAAGGTCGAGCATTTCGGCCAGCGATCGTAAGCTCAATTGTGCATTCAGAAATGGTTGTTCTGTTTTGATAAAATGAACCAGTTTTTCCAGTTGGTTATCGTTTACCGGAATAGCTGTGTCGGCTTCATTATTGCGTGAAACCGAACTTTCACCTTCATCCTCAAGTTTAAAGTTCGATACATGCAAGGAATGGAACGCGTCGAATTTTTGCAGAGCTTGTAACGATGGATCTTGCCTGAAATTAATAAGCTGTCCGCGTTTTTGAGCCACATATTTGCCCAATAGTTCTAGTGCTTCCTGCTGATGTTCGGTATTGGCCAACGCAAAAAGTTCGTACGGAACCATTTGTTGCTTGTCCTCAACAATCGACTCCCAGCTTTTTAGTGTCTCGGGCGGGAGTGTATTCAGGCCTTTGTTGAGCACATTGTAATAAATTGTTTTTGCCTCCCGGTTTGGCGTTTCGGTAATGGCTTCCAGAAATTCATTCTCTTTATTCAGCCAGATGAAACAGAGAATACGTAGTTCGCGCGCCAGAACAAAATCCGGATTAATTTGTAAAGCCTTTTCCACGTATTTCAGCGCTGCATCAAATTTGCTTTGATAATAGTTAATATGCGAAAGTGTGTAATAATGATTCGCGGAAAGCGGATCAACTTTCATCGCTTTTTGAATATATTCCTCGGCTTGTTTAAAATAGCCGTGCGACATTAATAACTCGGCCATTGCTTCCAGCCCGTCGGTATATTTCGGGTGCTGATTTAATGTATCGAGCAGTTGTTTGTATGTGGCTTTAAAATCCCACTCCATCCAAAAAGTGCGGCCAATAAACGACATGCCATATTCCGGAAGCGATTTATCGAGATCGCTGGCAATCATAAAATTTTTGATGGCTATTTCAAAACCTTCTTCAGCCGGCATATACCCCCAGGCAGCCAGCAAACCGTAACTTTGCACCAACCCGTAATAAGCGCGCGCAAATTTCGGATCGTGCTGTACCGAAGCTTCGTAATATTTTGTTGCTTCGGCTATCGAAATGGCATCCCATTTTAATTGATAAAAATGACCTTTCAGGAAAAGCTCATATGCTTTTATATTGGTAGTTGGCTCACTTACCAGGTGTTCCTGTATGTTGAAGTGCCCGAAGTTCTCACGAATTTGGTTGGCAATAAGCAGGCTAATTTCATCCTGCAGTGCAAAAATATCTTCCATCTCGCGATCAAAATTTTTCGACCAGTAGTGTGTCCCATCCGCCGCGTTTATTAACTGAGCTGTAATTCGAACCCGGCTTTGAACCTTCCGCACACTGCCTTCCAGCACCGATGAAACATCTAGTTGTCGGCCAATTTCGCGCACATCAACGTGCTTGCCTTTAAAAGCAAACGACGAGGTACGCGCAATAACTTTTAATCCATCAATTTTGGTTAATGCATTAATTATTTCTTCGGTTATACCATCGCTGAAATATTCGTTGTCCGGATCGGAACTCATATTCACGAAAGGGAGAACAACAATGGATTTGTCGGTATGTTTATGGGAATTTGTTTCACCCATTTTGGTTGCTAGTTACGTATGTGATGTATCTAACAAAATAAATGATTCTTGGTTGATAACAAACAGAAAATAATGTGTAAAATTTAAATGCTTAAAGCTTTTTCTTTTTTACTGATGCAACAACTACATACACTAGTAATGAAGCAGAAATTCCAAAAATATTGGCATCAAGTTGCAGCGGAAGTTTTAATCCCGAAAGAATAAGAAATAAAGTAATGGAACCACCGGTTAACATCGATAATAAAGCTGCCAGCTTATTTGGCTGTTTTGAAAAAAGGGCCGCCAACACCGGAATAATCATGCCCGAAACCATAAATGAATAGGAGTGAAGCATTAAATCCAATACGCTGGTCATTTTTAACGCCAGCAACAATGCAATTGAGCCGATTATCAGTGTGAGTTGAAAAGTTCTTTGTTTAAACCACAATCTCTATCTTTGAAATAAAATGATATACATCGTATCTTAGGTGTCAGTGAAATCGATCGACTTTTTTATGTAAAACAAACTCTTGTAGTCTTTTAATCCTTCAAATTCTTTTGAAGTATAGGAACCTGCAGTCATAAAACCATATTTTTCATGGAAACTTATAGAGGCTTTATTTCTGTATGGTTCAATTGCAATAAAAGCCGAATATATTCCAAAGGGGAATTCTTCTTCTATAAATTCGTATAAAGAGCTACCAACTCCCATTCCTCGATAATCAATATCGGATGCAATAGTCAATATATGAACGTGTTTATTTCTTTTTATTAATTTTAAATGTTCATCATCAAGCCAATCGGTATGTTGTAATAGCTTGTCTAAATAGGTGCTATTTTGATCAACAATTTCCATAAATCCAATAATTTTGTTGGGCTTCTGATTTCTTAATTTACACACATAAAATGAGCTACTATTATTTTTAATCCTGTCTATAAGATTGTCAACATTGATTGGACTTAATAGAAAACCTCCGTCTGTTTCTATTATTGCGTTTCTTTTCAAAATGTTTCTGTTGTGTATTGATGCAATTGTTTCAAAATCTTCCTCTACAGCTTGTTCTATTTTTAGTTGATTTGTATTTGTTCTTAGTGTGCTAAAACCAATAATTCTGGTAAGAGAATAAGCCGATATAACAATTGCTGCATTTAATAAATAACTTTCGATATTCAAGCCTAGTATAAAAACAGAAGTGCACCCCCAAATAATAATGTTTATCAACTTCTCTATAATCCAGTTCCGCTGATTCACGAACTTTAGATTATCTTCGTTTCTATTCTCAAATATGTAGTTTAGGGTCCAAATTAAATCAAAAGTTGAAATAGAAAGCATTAATAGGGTTAGGGTATTTATTTTATAGAAAAAAGAAAAAAGTAATAAGATGTTAATAAGAATAAGGAAATCAATGATAAATTCTCGTTTTGTAGTTTTTACTTTTTCTTGAATATATTCAATCCAATCCAACCAATATCTAATGGCCACATAAATAACAAATAAGCCCAGAAAAACATCAACGAAACCATCAATTTCTGAAAAATTGAACCTTTTAGTATTTCGAAAAATCATATTTCCTAATCCAATTCCAATTAGTAGAATATACATTTCGTTAACAAATCGAGATATAGTTTCGCTTTTTTTATGTTTCATTTCGATCTTGTATTGAATTATTTGAGATTAGATTTTATATTAATCTGTTAAATAAGAATATGTAAAGTTGAGTATTTTCTTCTAAAAATAACACTGAATTTTAAACAATATCTGTTTAATCTTTTTTATAAAAGAAATTGATTTCGAATGTTGCTTTTTAATTTGGAGTAATATTCAAATTGAAAATAGTTTCTATGCGAACAAAATTACTAAAAAAACATGGCTTGCAAGTTCAACTGAGTATTAAATTCATTGTTAATATTGAATTCATATACACATAATGTAAATTTGTGTGGATAACGATATATTTGTAGATTAAATTAATTCCTATAGAAATAATAATATATGAGTAAATTAGTAATTGCCTCTAACAGGCTGCCGGTAATGATAAACAGAGATGACGATGGTATGACTATTAAACCAAGTGCCGGAGGTTTGGCTACGGGTTTAAAATCATATCATAAAGAAGGAAACAGTGTTTGGATTGGCTGGCCGGGAGTAATGCCCGAAACAAAAGCAGAAGCTAAAGAAGTTACAGCCTTACTCGAAACCGAACAGTGTCTACCCGTATTTTTGAACGAAGAGCTGATTACGAATTATTACGATGGATTCAGCAATGCTACTCTGTGGCCCTTGTTTCATTATTTTGCTGAATTTGCCGAGTTTAATGAAACTTACTGGCAATCGTATTGCGAAGTAAACGAGCTTTTTGCAAAAACCATTATTGAGAATGCTGAAGAAAACGATATTGTTTGGGTGCATGATTATCAACTTTTGCTTTTACCGCAAATCCTTCGTGAAAAACGTCCCGACCTAACCATTGGCTTCTTTTTGCATATACCGTTTCCATCGTACGAATTGATTCGTATTTTACCCTGGCGCGAGAAACTGGTTGATGGTTTACTTGGCGCCGATCTGATTGGTTTTCACACTTACGATTATGCCCGACACTTTATAAGTTCTGTAAAACGACTGCTGGGATATGACGTTGATTTTAACCAGATTAAACTTGAAGGCCGACAGGTATTTATCGATGTATTTCCAATGGGAATCGACTTTGAAAAATTTGAATCGCAGGCACTTGCCATCCAAAGTAAACCGATTCAGGAGCGATCAAAAGAACACCAGGATATCGACCGTTTTTTGTTGAGCATGCCCAACCGGAAATTGATCCTTTCGATCGACCGACTGGATTATACCAAAGGAATTCCGCAACGTTTGCACGCTTTCAGGTACTTTCTTGAAAAACATCCTGAATACAGAGAGAAAGTGTCTTTAATCATGCTGACAGTTCCTTCGCGTACGGATGTCGAACAATACCAAAATCTTAAAAACGAAGTTGATGTACTGGTTGGTAATATCAATGGTGAGTTCGGTACATTAAACTGGAATCCGGTAATTTATTTCTACCGTTCTGTTCCTTTCGAGAACCTGATTGAATTATACAGCTCGGCAGATGTGGCCTTGCTTACACCACTTCGAGACGGGATGAACCTTGTAGCCAAAGAATACCTGGCATCAAAGGTAAACCGGAAAGGTGTGTTAATATTGAGCGAAATGGCGGGCGCTGCAAAAGAGTTAGGAGAAGCTATTTCTGTAAACCCGAATAATATTCCGGATACAGCCGAGGCTATTTATAAAGCGCTGGTTATGTCGGACAGCGAAAGCGAGAAAGCTATTACTACCATGCAACAACGCATTAAACGCTACGACATTCATAAATGGGCATCAGAGTTTATGAATGCACTTCATAAAACCATCGAGAAAAGATCTGAACATCATGCCCGGAAATTAACTGCAAGAATAAAAAATAAGATACAGACTGAATTTACCGAGGCAAAGTCAAGAGTATTGTTTTTGGATTACGACGGAACACTTCAACGTTTTTATGATAATCCACAGGCTGCCAGTCCGGATAAAGAACTTTATGGTCTTCTTGATAATATGGCAGAAGATAAAAAAACGAAGTTGGTACTGGTAAGCGGTCGCGACAGGGAAACATTTAATCGTTGGTTTGGCAATAAAAAATATACTTTGATTGCAGAGCACGGTGCATGGTTAAAAGAAGTTGACAAAGGATGGGTTGAGCGAAAACCTGTACATACCGAATGGAAAGAAAATATTTTACCGGTTCTTGAATCATATGTGGATCGTACACCAGGAAGTTTGATAGAAGAAAAAACCTACTCGCTGGTATGGCATTACCGAAGAGCAGATATAGAACTTGGAGTATTACGTGCTTTGGAGTTGGTGCATGATATTTCAAACTTAATTTTTAACCAGGATCTGGAAATTCTTGAAGGAAAGAAAGTTGTTGAAATTAAGGTTTCAGGTATTAATAAGGGAACTGCAGCTTCTGAATTCCTTTATGGAAATTCATCCGACTTTATTATGGCTTTAGGCGACGACTGGACTGATGAATTCCTGTTTAAAGAATTACCGGAACAGTCGCACACTGTTAAAGTGGGTAGCGAAAATTCGGCTGCCAAATATTACCTCAATAATTACAAAGAGGTTAGAAGTTTCTTAGGAAGTCTTGTAAAATGATAGTTAAAAAAAGAACTGTACAAAAGGTTTCTAATTATACTTAATCAATTTTCACTAGGTTGCGACCATGGATAATTTGAACTACGCAATGATCGGAAATTGCAAGAGTGCTGCATTAATTTCCGATAAAGGATCGATTGACTGGTGTTGTTTACCCGACTTTAACTCTTCGTCGGTATTTGCCAAAATTTTGGATGAAAAGAAAGGCGGGAGCCTTGAGTTTTTGGTTGATGACAGTTACGAGATAAAACAAACTTACATTAGAACAACAAATATTGTTTCCACATTTTTCAAAAATGAAGATTCGTGTTTTGAGGTGGTAGACTTTATGCCTCGTTATAAAACAAATGAGTTTGGCTACTTTACACCGCCCGAAATTATCCGTTACATCAAATACAAATGGGGCAAGCCAACTTTTAAAATCAGGTATAATCCAAAGGTTGAGTATGCACGGTTTAAAACCAATACGGTTGTTGATGAAGAATACATAAAATGTTATACTACAGAAGGTGATTATGACTCGCTGTATCTGTATACCGACCTTGATAAACAAGCGATTGTAAACGAAGATGAAATTACTTTAACCGATAACGCATTTGTACTTGTATCGTACGATCAAAAGTTGCTTAATCAAACGCTCGACAGGCAGTATCTGAAACTTCAGAAAACAAAAGTGTACTGGTTGGAGTGGGCTAATAAACTAACTTCTTTTACGAAGTACAACAGCGAGATTGTTAGAAGCGCACTGGTGTTGAAACTGTTGAGCTACGATAAATCGGGAGCCGTTTTAGCAGCGGCTACTACTTCGTTGCCCGAAACAATTGGGGAGGAACGGAACTGGGATTACCGTTTTTGCTGGATCCGCGATGCCTCGATGGTTATTAAAGTAATGTCGAGTTTGGGGCATCTGAATACCGTAAAACGATTCATGCGTTTTATTATCGATATCATTCCCGATAAGGATGAAAAGATACAGATTATGTACGGAATTAACCGCGAGAAAAAGCTTGAGGAAGAGGTGCTTGAGCATTTAAGTGGTTACCAGGATTCGTATCCGGTGCGGGTTGGAAATGCTGCTTACGTTCAAAAACAGAATGATATTTATGGAATTCTGATGGATGTGATTTACCAGCAATTTACAGAGTTTAAAATCTCGCTGGAAGACAGTGAATCGCTTTGGACAATTGTTAGAAGTATTGTTAAAACCGTTGCCAATAACTGGACCAAACCAGATAAGGGGATTTGGGAGATAAGAACGGATGAAAAACATTTTACCTTTTCAAAAGTACTTTGTTGGGTTGCAATCGACAGAGCAATAAAAATCGCTGACTTCATTCATAAAGATAACTACGTGAGTGAATGGCAATCGTTGGCGGATACTATTAAGTCGGATATTTTCGATAATGCCTGGAATGAAAAAGTGGGGGCATATACTCAAGCCTATGGTTCTGATGATTTGGATGCATCAACACTTTTAATGCAATCATACGGATTTATCGATGCAAAAGACGAAAGGTTTATTCGAACCGTTCAGGCAACCGAGCGTGAACTGTGTTATGAAGGCTTAATGTACAGGTATAAAAATCAGGACGACTTTGGTTTGCCAAGCTCTTCTTTTACCATCTGCACATTTTGGTTGATTAATGCACTGGATGCTACCAGACAGCGTAAAAAAGCGAAAAAATTATTCGATCAACTGCTGTCGTATAGCAATCATGTGGGGCTTTTTAGCGAGGATATCGATTTCAAAACCAAACGTTTATTAGGGAACTTTCCACAGGCTTATTCGCATTTGGCACTTATTGAAACCGCCATTAATTTAGCGAAGGGTGAAACAACTGAGGATGAGCAAATTTTGGATGCAATTCATTAGTGGCCCGGTATAAAATATAGTAATTATTGGTCGCTGTTGGCTTCAAGCTCGGGATCCAGGGTAATCATTGGAGATGCTTCTATTTTCTCAATATCGAGTATTTTAACCAGTGTATTTAAGCCAGCTTCCACGGTAGCTAGTTCATTTTCGTTAAGTTGTAAGAGCTTTTCATTAAGTTGTTCGTGTAACAATGAAGGTATAGTGCTAAGTAACTTATCACCGGAAGAAGTAAGTGTAATATTTACAACGCGTTTATCGCCGGTTTTCGGAAGCCTGGCCAGGTAACCTTTTTTTTCCAGTCGGTTTATAATGCCGCTAACAGTACTTGGATTCAGGTTCAGATACTTTCTTATTTCGCCCTGTGTAGATTGATAATTTGGCGATTCATGTAAAAAACTCAAACAAAGAACCTGAGGAATACTCACGCCGTGTTCTTTCTGTATTTTTTTCGATTCGATGTCGACTGAACGAACTATTTTCCTGATTTTGATTAAAATATCCGTGGTTTCCATTTTCTTCGTATACAAATTTTTTTGCTAATATAATGTGAATTCGGGATAAGCTATCGTTGCAGCTTTAGAATTTTATTTCGGAGATGATTTATAATTTTGCAGAGCAGTGTGGAAAACTACGATAACCCGGTGTTAAAAATGGAAAGTTTGTTGTTGTTCCGGATATTATTCAACGTATGCGATTAGAATAAAATGCAGGTAGAGCCAAACAGAAAAATAATACATGTTGATATGGATGCATTTTTTGCATCGGTAGAACAGCTGGATCATCCGGAACTGCGCGGAAAGCCAATTGCAGTGGGAGGCACCAGTGACAGAGGAGTTGTTGCAGCTGCCAGTTACGAAGCCCGAAAATTTGGGGTGCGCTCTGCAATGTCATCAAAAGTGGCAAAACGTAAGTGCCCCGATCTTATTTTTGTAAAACATCGTTTCGACCGATACAAAGAGATTTCTTCACAAATAAGGAGCATCTTTTTAGAGTATACCGATTTGGTTGAACCACTCTCGCTTGATGAGGCTTACCTCGATGTAACTTATGCTAAAAAAGGCAAACCATCAGCAACTTTAATAGCAAAGGAGATCCGTCAGCGTATTCTCTCCGAAACCGGATTGACGGCATCGGCAGGAGTTTCGTACAATAAGTTTCTTGCAAAAGTGGCATCAGATGTAAACAAACCCAACGGAATGTTTGTGGTTACTCCTGATAAAGCACAGGCTTTTATTGATCAGCTGGAGATCAAAAAGTTTTTTGGTATTGGAAAAGTTACAGCAAAAAAACTGAATGAGATTGGTGTTAGGTACGGACGCGATCTTAAACTGGTTGACAGGCTGGAGCTCACAAGAATGTTTGGTAAAGCCGGCAACTATTATTACAACATCTGTCGTGGAATTGATAACAGAGAGGTACAGCCATCACGCGAACGGAAATCGGTTGGTGCTGAAAATACTTTTTCGCAGGATTTATTTTTAGAGGAAGAATTAAAAAAGCAACTGTTAATAATTGCGGAAAAAGTATGGGGGAGAGCATCCCGGGAGGATGTAAAAGCCAGAACGGTTACGCTAAAGTTTAAATATGCCGATTTTGAACAACACACACGCAGTAAAACCATTGAGCCATATATTAATTCGAAAGATATTTTTATTCGCGAAAGCATGAAACTAATGAGTTCGGAAGGTGGTTTTATAAAAGGTATAAGATTACTTGGACTGACGCTTTCTAATTTTTTGCATGAGCAGGAGGGAGAAAAGGGCGTTCAGTTGGTAATCGAATTTTGATAATCGAAGGACAAATAATAGTTTATGAATTACATTATTTGCTTTAACTCTCGTATCTTTCCTGCTAATTATTAATAACGCAGACCGACAGGAAGGAACACTTCTCACTTCGGTCTTCTGACTTCAAGCTTCATCATGAAACGAATAAAACGCTTTTTTCTGATAGTAATTCTTTTGGCGATAATTACTTACCTGCTGGGGCCAAAGCCACCCAAGCCGGAGCTGAATAAGGATCTGCCATCAATTTCGGCAAGTATTGCAAATATTGAAAGTTTTGTAGAACGCAAGGAAGCAGCCTTTTCGGTTAAACCGGATAACGAGTCGCGCATATTTTGGGCCAACGATACCTTAAAAGAGCGTACTGATTACTGTGTGTTGTACCTGCACGGATTTTCAGCGTCGTGGTACGAAGGGCATCCTGCGCATGAACGATTTGCCAGCCACTTTGGGTACAATTTGTATGTGCCACGTTTACACGATCATGGTTTGGTTACCGAAGATGCATTAATGGATATGACTCCTGATAAATTGTATGCATCGGCAAAAGAGGCATTGATGATAGCACGAAGCCTGGGCCGGAAAGTGATTGTTATGAGCACTTCAACTGGAGGAACGCTGGGATTAAAACTGGCGGCAGATTTTCCGGAGTATGTAGACGGATTGATTCTGTATTCGCCAAATATAAAGGTGTACAATAAAACTATGGTATTATTATCGAAACCATGGGGCCTGCAACTCGGACGAAAAGTTATGGGTGGTAAATACCGCATTTCTGAAGATGATCCGGAATCGGAAGATTGTAAATACTGGAATTGCAAATACCGTGTGGAAGCACTGGTTTATTTGCAACAATTGCTGGATGCTACAATGACCAAAGAAACGTTTGGACGTGTATCTGTGCCTGTATTTTTGGGTTATTACTATAAAGACGATGAGAACCAGGATAATACCGTTAGTGTAGATGCTATGCTTGATATGTTTGAAGAGTTGGGAACATTGCCAAACCAGAAAGTTAAAAAGGCATTTCCTGAAGCTGGAGATCATGTAATTGCCTGCGAGCTTACATCGGGAAGCGTGGAAGAAGTAATTGCCGAAACCATTCGTTTCGGAGAAGGTATTTTAGGATTAAGCTCAACCCGCTAGCTGTCATTTCGAAGGAGGAACGACTGAGAAATCTGAAACCTATGAAAGACCACAATTATTTCGTACACATTGTTACAAACAAAAATAAAACGGTTTTATATATAGGCGTTACGAATGATCTCCAAAGGCGGGTATTCGAACATGAAAATGGATCAATTCCCGGTTTCTCGAAAAAATATAATTGTAATTTTCTTGTTTTTTATGAACATTTCCAACAGGTTGAACATGCCATTGAGAGGGAGAAAGAAATAAAGAAGTGGAGGGGAGAAAAGAAAAATAATTTGGTCAGAGAGTTTAATCCAAACTGGGATTTTCTGAATCAAAAGATTTATTCCTCCTTGTAACAGATTTCTCCTCGTGCCTCGTCGAAATGACAGATTCTTATTGTTATGAAATCTGGGCAGCTGCCTCGTCGTCTAAAAACCAGGTCAATATTCCGTTGGTTGGACTTATGTAGTAGGCCGGTAACAGTTGTGCAGCATCATTATCATTCATTATTTCTGATATTCGCAAAGCTTTGTTCGAGCCGGTAACCAGGAAAAACACCTGGTTGGCATTGTTTAGTACATTTCCGGTGATCGTAATTCTTTTTTGCCCCGTTAGCGGATGAACGGCAACAGCACAGTTTTGTTCGTATTCAAACAGTTCTAACTGATCGGGAAAAATGGAAGCGGTATGGCCATCGTCGCCAAGTCCCAGAATTATAAGATCAAAGACAGGATCTTTTCCCCTTGAATTCAGGGTGTCTTGCATCTCTTTTGAATAACGAAGTGCCTCCTTTTCAGGGTCTTCTTCGCCACGAATTCGGTGTATATTGTCTTCTGGTATATCGATATTTGAAATCAGATAGTCGACAGTCATTTTATAGTTGCTTTGCTCATCGGTTGGAGGAACACAACGCTCGTCTCCCCACCACAGATGAATGCGCTCCCACGGTATCTGATCTGCATATTTTTTACTTATCTTTTTGAAAAGTCCTTTAGGTGAATTCCCTCCCGAAAGAGCGATATCAAAAATCTCCTGATTTGAATTCTGTACCATCTTAATAAGCTCTTTGGCGATGGCTTTGTAAACATTCTTCGGTTTCGAAAAAATTTTTACTTCTGTAAAGGTCTTCATATCAATTGGTTTATCGCTTATTCACAAATATATGCTAAAGTTCACAATACAAACCATCGTTAGATAAGTTTTTGCACGGATAGCGCCATTTTCCGTTTCCAATCAATTTGTCTGAGTCTTCCGGCCCCCAACTACCTGCAGGATAACCATAAATAGGAATCTCCGGATTGGTATCCCATGCATTAATTATGGGCTGAACAAATTCCCATGCTGCTTCAACAGCATCGCCACGGGCATAAAGTGTAGCATCGCCCTGCATACAATCCAGGAGGAGGCGTTCGTAGGCAGCCGGAACCTTTTTATCGGCCAAATCAGAGTAATGAAAATCCATATTTACCGTTTGAACCTTAAATCCTGTTCCCGGTGTTTTCATGCCAAATTTCAGTAGAATTCCTTCGTCGGGCTGAATACGGATAATTAACTGATTGTTCCCCTGCGTTCCTTCCGGTCCAAAAAGATGGTGCGGTACTTTTCTGAAATGAATAACAATCTCGGTAACTCGCGTGGGGAGTTTTTTCCCGGTGCGAATGTAAAACGGAACACCTGCCCAGCGCCAGTTGTCAATAAAAAATTTTAAGGCGACAAAAGTTTCGGTGCGCGAAAACTTTGCCACACCGGGCTCTTCGCGATAACCAGCTACTTTTTTATTGCCGATTGTTGAGGCTGTGTACTGTCCACGAATAACGTAACGTGAAACCTCATTCTCGCGAATTGGGCGAAGCGACTGAAATACTTTCAGCGTTTCATTCCTGATGGCATCGGCTTCTACAACCACAGGTGGTTCCATAGCTACAAAACCGGCTACCTGAAGCAAATGGTTTTGCAACATATCGCGCATAGCCCCCGAATGGTCGTAATATCCTCCACGGCCTTCCACTCCCAAACTTTCTGCCGAAGTAATTTCCACGCGCTCAATATATCGCCGGTTCCAAAGCGGTTCAAAAATCCCGTTCGAGAAGCGCGTAACAAGCATGTTTTGTACCGTCTCTTTACCCAGATAATGATCGATTCGGTAAATCTGTTCTTCTTCGAAATAATGCAGTAATTGTTGGTTCAAATCTTTGGCCGACTTTAAATCAGTTCCAAATGGTTTCTCAACAATTAATCGCCTGAAATAGTTGTCCGATTTCGATAACCCGTTTTCGCATAAATGTTTTGGAATTAACGGGTATAAAGATGGGGGAGTTGACAGGTAGAATATATAGTTCTTCTTAATTTTTAATGAATCTGAAAGCTCTTCAAGTCTTTCTTTTAAAGGTAGCAAATCGTCAGCTGAATCGTTCTGAACCGACTGGTAAAACAGCATTTTTTTAAATTCTGCCGCCTTTTCATTATCGGGCAAAAATTCATCAGCCCGTTTTCTGAAATCTCCATCAGAAAGTGTTGAGCGGGATGCTCCAAGAACAGCAAATTTATCGGGCAACAGGTTTTGAATGTATAATTCAAAAAGTGCAGGGATAAGTTTACGTTTTGTGAGGTCGCCCGATGCACCGAATATAACTAATATCTGGTCTTCTGCTTTCTTCATAATCAATATTTACTCTTCAACGCAATAAACAAGAACATTGTTTTTTACGATGTGATAATTTAAACGATATTTTGTAGTGATGCCCTGGTAGAGTAATTTGCCTGAAAAATGATTTTGAGCCCTGTAATCAAAGTCCTCGATTAAAATTTGTTTGTTGAATAGTATTCCCGGCAACCCGGAACATTTATAAATGGCTTCTTTAGCAGCCCAAAGCATAATTTTTGCCAGCTGTGGATGCGACCCTTTTTCTATAAAATCAATTTCTTGTGGGGCTACAAAGCGTTGTACAACTTTATTTATGTTTCTGTCTAATTGTTCAACATCAATTCCTGCTTTTTTTTCCGAGATATAAACAGCCGCCAGGTTAGCAGAGTGTGTTATGCTAATATGTAACTCCGAATCTTTAAGAACTGGTTTCCCGACAGTTTCGGTGTAAACAATTTGTGGATATCCCGGAAAAAGGTTTTGCAGTATCAGTCGGCTTGCAAGGAACTCGCGACATCTTTTTTCTGAACGGAAAGCGTTTAATCGTTCTGAATCTGCCGGATGAAGTTGACAATTTTTTAATAAATCATCAGCCGGTTCCTGCAGTTCCCAAATACCGATTGTACCACTCTCGCTTTTTATTTTTTCAATTAGTGGCATTATTTGTTCCAGCTTGTGGTTTCAATTAAATGAACAATATCAGGCTCGATGAAATTGATTACGGGGCTTAGTGAATCAATATCGGGCACCTCGCGAATGTAAAAGGCTCCACGCAGAAAATGCCGTGTACTGTCGGTTAAAAAGAATTGCATCGGCGAAGCAGCATTTCCTTCAATAGCATAGATTGTTCCGTATACTTTTTGTTGTGGATTTAAGAAAAGCCTTTCATCAATGGCATCTGCTTTTATCGAATGTTTATAAGCCAGCGTTCTTGTTTCTTCCATTAATTCCATCAAAAGTTTTTTGCTGCTGATGTCGTAATACGAAATATGAATTTCAACCTTGTTTTCAGGTATCGCAACATTTATCCAATACGGTTTGTCCGGATTTCTGTTATCTTTTTCAATTTGAGCGTAATCCGGTATTTCAAAATTATACGGAAACGAATTATTAAGAGCGGTGTAACTTTTCTCGGGGAAATCGATACGATAGAACCCACGGGGTTTGGGCGTATAATCTTCTTTACATGCCAATAAAAACAACAGGATTAAAAATAGTGTCGCGTTTCTCATCTCCCTCAATCTTTTCTCTGTATTAATTGATAACTACCTTAATTTGTTTAATGCGGCGATTATCTACTTCTTCAATGGTAAATGAAAATTGTTTGCATTTCACCTGTTCTTTTAACGAAGGAATTTCCCCTTTTATTTCGAGGATTAGGCCGGCAAGTGTGTCGGCATCACCTTTAACTTCGTCGAAAACTGTGTCGTCGCAATTCACGACTTTATAGAAATCGCCAAGCAAAACTTTGGCATCAAAAATATAGGTGTTTTCTGCTATCTTGGTAAAGAAATTCTCTTCTTCATCGAATTCGTCGGTAATGTCACCAACAATTTCTTCCAGAATATCTTCAAGTGTAACAATTCCCGATGTTCCTCCATATTCGTCAACAACAATGGCAAGGTGTACTTTTGTTTTCTGAAATTCTTCTAAAAGCGAACTGATCTTTTTAGTATCCGGAACATAAAACGGAGGCCGTATCAGCGTTTGCCATTTAAACGACTTAACTTTATGACTGTGCTGAAGAATGTCTTTAATGTAAAGCAAACCGCTAATGTTATCGAATGAATCGATAAAAACGGGAATGCGCGAGTAGCCCGAGTCGTTGATAACTTCGAGAACCTCGTCGAAATTTGCTTTTATATCAAGAGAAACCACATCAACACGCGGTGTCATAATTTCTTCAACACTTTTATTTCCAAACTTTACAATACCTTCCAGAATCTCTTTTTCTTCCGATAATTCCTGGTCGGAAGTCAACTCCAGGGCCTGTGAAATCTCGTCCATCGAGATGTTCTTTTTGTGTTTCTGCAGGCGTCGGTTTACAAAACCGGTTGAATAGATTAGTATGGCATTTACGGGACTAAATATTTTTTCGAGCGTTCGCAACGGCAGTGCCATAAATTGTGCAAATCGTAAAGCAAAGTGTGTGGCGTAAACTTTCGGAAAAATCTCGCCAAATAGCAGTAGGAAAAATGTGATAAGCACTACCTGGAAGATAAACTCCAGCGCAGGCGAATTTTCAAAAGTTATCAGGTTATTGGAAATGTATGCTGTTAGAATTACGATACCAACATTCACAAAATTATTTGTCACCAATATGGTAGCGAGTAACTTTTCCGGGTTTTCCAGGTGACGAATCACCCGTTCGTTATTTTTTCCTTTGTGTTTCAGCTTGTGTTTATCACTTGCCGAAAGCGAAAAATAGGCAACTTCCGAACCACTTATCAACGCAGAACTTAACAGCAAAAACAGTACAATTACTATTGAAACAATAATTCCAAAATTGATAGGGTGTAGTTGAATTTGCCAGGAGCCTAATGAGGCCAAACTAAATAGCGGTTCTGTTTCCAAATTTTTCTATTTTGGTTAGAAAGGAAGATCCTCGTCGCCCTCCGGTTCTTCAATGTCCGGTTGCGAAACCTGCGGTGTAGATGCAGAGCCAGAGCTTTGTGCAGCTCCACCTTGTTCTGCCGGGCCTTGATTGTCAGCACGGTTCCCAAGCATTTGCATTTGGTCGCCGTAAATCTCGGTAACATAGCGTTTGTTGCCATCTTTGTCGTCGTACGAACGGGTTCTAATTCTTCCCTCAATGTACAACTGACGGCCTTTGGTAACGTATTTTTCAGCAACTTCTGCCAAACCTCTCCACAGCACAATATTGTGCCATTCGGTTGTGGTAACACGTTCGCCGCTTTTGGCGGTATAACTTTCAGAAGTAGCTAAAGGAAAATTGGCAACTGCAACACCTGAATCGAGGTGACGTACTTCGGGATCTTTTCCCACGTTTCCAACAAGAATAACTTTGTTTACTGACATAATCTTAAATTTATTTGGTTAACATTTTTCAGAGTTAATAATGTTCTGCAATTATTCACCGGTTTTTTAATTATAGTCCCAATCCGGCTTCGTGTAAAAACTGTTCAACCAGTCGGGATACAGCAAATTTAGAAATATCTTTTTTATTTACCCGAATAAGATGCGAAGGAATGTTAAAATTCGGACTAACTTCCAGGTATATCATTTTTGCGTAAATAACCTGATGGCTTAATATGTGTTTTTTCTGCTTGCTTATATATTTAATATTCACCTGAGATGTGTTTACGGGTAAATTATAATGTAAAAGTTCTGTATCGGTAAGTGCATTTTGGGTTTCAAGCAAAGGTGGCTGGTATAAATTTTTCCAGATGTCGTTCTCCGATCTTTTATGCATCAGAATTGAATCTCCCATATCATATAAATAATAATAAAAATATCGGAGGCGCTGTCTCGTCTTCTTTTCCTTTACCGGAAGTTGACTTATAAGACCGTTTTTATATGCGAAACAAGCATCTACAAGCGGACATTTTTCACATTCGGGCGATTTTGGGACACACTGCAGAGCACCAAACTCCATTAAGGCCTGGTTGTGCATACCTGGATCGTGTTCGTTTATCAATTCTTCAGCCAGTTCCTGGAACTCTTTTTTGCCCTTCGAAGAATCGATGGGAGTATTTATTCCATAATATCTGGATAAAACGCGGTAAATATTTCCATCAATGGCAGGATAGGGGAAGTTAAAAGCTATTGAAGCAATGGCGGCAGCAGTATACGGACCAACACCTTTTAAGGCCAGAATATTTTTATAATCATTTGGGAAGGTACCATTATACTTCGATGCTATTATTTTTGCCGATGCGTGCAGGTTTCGTGCCCGCGAATAATATCCCAGCCCCTGCCAGAGTTTTAATACTTTATCTTCCTCTGCATTAGCCAGGTCTGTCACTGTTGGGAATGTTTCAATAAATCGCAGGAAGTAGTTTTTTCCCTGCTCAACACGGGTTTGCTGGAGTATGATCTCCGAGAGCCAAATCTTGTACGGATCCTTGTTTTTTCTCCACGGTAAATCACGTTTATTTAGGGTGTACCACCTGTAAATACTTGTCAGGAAATTGTCCATTCTACTCTAACTGGTTAAAAATCTTACAGAAAAACAAAAATAATTTATTTGAAATGCTTTTGGGTTTTATAATATTTTTTATTTTTGCATCCTCGATTAAAAACGATTAATATATTGAAAATTAAATATTTTAAGAGATGACTAAGGCAGATATTGTAAATGAAATTTCGAAAGAAACAGGAATTGAAAAGGTAACTGTTCAAAAAACAGTTGAAGCTTTTATGGAAACAGTAAAAGATTCATTAGTTGATGGTAAAAATGTTTATCTAAGAGGTTTTGGTAGTTTTGTTGTTAAGAAAAGAGCAGAAAAAACTGCCCGTAACATTTCTAAGAACACAACCATTATCATTCCTGCACACAATATACCTTCATTTAAACCAGCGAAGACATTTGTTTCAGAAGTTAAAAATCAAGTAAAATAAAGAGTTATGCCAAGCGGTAAAAAAAGAAAGAGACACAAGATGGCCACTCATAAGCGCAAAAAAAGATTGCGTAAAAACAGGCACAAGAAGAAGAAATAAGATATTAATGAATTAATTTCTTATAGTAAATGATTAAACCTAAAGCATACCAATGCTTTAGGTTTAGTCTGTTATAACGATTAGTATTAACCAAAAGAAGTAGATGATTATTTAAAGGTTGTGAGTAGCGATTTAATAATTGATGTAACTCCATCCGAAATTGTTATTGCCTTACAGGAAAAGAAAAAGCTAGCAGAGCTAACCAGAGAAAGAAGCGGGGCAAAATTCGCTGTCGGAGATATTTATCTCGGCAAAGTGAAAAAAATTATGCCCAGTCTTAACGCTGCTTTTATCGACGTAGGTTACAGTAAAGACGCTTTTTTACATTACCTCGACATGGGGCCACAATTCGCCACATTAAACAAATTCCTGCGAATTGCCTCGTCACGAAAGAATAAGATTTCTTCCATTTCAAAAATTCATTCGGAACCCGACATTAACAAAGAAGGTAAAGTAAATGAGCTATTAAAAGTTGGCCAGAAAATATTGGTTCAGGTTGCAAAAGAACCAATTAACACCAAAGGCCCGCGTTTAACGTCCGAAATCTCTATTGCAGGAAGGAATTTAGTTTTAATGCCATTTAGCGACAAAATTTCGGTGTCGCAAAAAATCAGGTCAACTGAAGAAAAAAACCGGCTGAAAAAACTAATTCAAAGTATTAAACCCCGCAAATATGGAGTAATAATACGCACTGTAGCAGAAGGTAAAAAAGTAGCAGAACTCGACAAAGAGCTTCGACGTTTGGTAGAAAAGTGGGAAACCACCTTTCAAAAGCTTCGCAGAGCACAGGCCCCTTCGCTGATTATTGGCGAAATGGACCGAACAACAGCCCTGTTGCGCGATATTTATCATCCCAACTTCAATAGCATTATTGTAAACGACCAATCGGTAGCGTCAGAAATTGCCGATTACATAGGTAGCATTCAGGCCGACAAGAAAAAGATAGTTAAATACTACAAAGGACGTCAGCCAATTTTCGAACATTACGGCATTGATAAACAAATAAAAGCCTCGTTCGGAAAAACCGTATCATTTAAAGATGGTGCCTATTTAATCGTAGAACACACCGAAGCGTTCCATGTTATTGATGTAAACAGTGGGAATCGTGCAAGAGCCGGAAACGACCAGGAAAAGAATGCACTGGAAGTGAACCTGGCTGCCTGCGACGAAATAGCAAGACAATTACGGTTGCGAGACATGGGTGGAATCATAGTGATTGATTTCATCGACATGCATGTCGCGGCCAATCGCCAGAAAGTGAATGAACACATGAAGGAGATTATGGCCGACGACCGGACCAAGCACAACATCCTTCCATTAAGCAAATTCTGTCTGATGCAAATTACCAGACAAAGAGTACGCCCGGAAGAAAAAGTGGAGACTGCCGAGAGCTGTCCTACTTGTAAAGGAAGTGGAAAAGTTGTGCCTACTGTATTATTTGCCGACGATATCGACGGTAAAGTTAACTACGCGCTAAAGGAACTGAACAAGAAGAAACTGAACCTGAAAGTTCATCCTTATACAGCTGCATACCTTACAAAAGGATGGAAAAGCACGCAGAACAAGTGGTTTTTCAAATACCTTAAATGGGTAAGTGTTGAAGCTGTAAATTCGTATTCCTACCTGGAATACCATTTTTTTGACGAGAATGAGGAAGAAATCATTTTATAAAAGGAAAGCCGTTCATTATTGAGCGGCTTTTTTTATTTTCGCAGTAACGCAAAATAATTCCGATGTCGTTAAAAAAGCTGCTCCACATAGTTATTCCCGTATTTATTGCCGGTTCTTGCTTTGGATTGGAAATTAAAGGAAAGATTGATCTGTCAGAAGAGTGGCAGCCAAAAGTTTTTCTGGCATTGTTAAATACTCCCGAAGATATTTTTCTGGCATCACCCGATTTTATTATCGCAGAAACATTTATAAATCCCGATGGGAGTTTTGTAGTCAATACTCAGTCGGTGCCCGATGATGATCGATTTTACCGCCTGTATTTGGTACGGGGTGACAACGCATCGGTAGAATTCAGTGACACACAAAACAAAAACTACTTTCACTTACTATTAAACCGTCAATCGGAGGTTGAACTGACTGCAACAACAATAAATAATTCGCTTGAGGTTCGGGATTTCTCCGGAAGTGCAGACAGTAAGGCGATCTTTGAATTTGATAAAAAGTACCAGGAACAAAGCAAAGAACTGAGTGGTGAATTGCCTAAAGCAAAAAGTACTTTTCTTTCGCAGGAGCTTGAATCGTTTATTCATACTATCGTTGCCAATTCAGAAAATCCGTATGTTGGGCTTTATGCCTTGTATCATATTGAGGATAAGGAAACCGACTTTTTAAGAAACAGCGAATTTTATTTTAATTTTCAAAAACGACTTGAAGAAGAACTTTCGGTAACACCATATACTGAGGCTTACTCGGAGCTTTTAGATGAACTTATCGGCTTTCGTGTATTTGTATGCGAAATGCCCGGAGTACAACCCAAATGGAAAGATTGGATGATGATAATTGAAGCTGTTATTATTTTCGTTCTGATTGTCATTTTGTATGGTTTTTACCGGCAATTGCAGAAAATACGTGACCGGGAAAACAATCCTGTTAACAATATGAAATCCCTTTATGATGGATTAACCCTAAAACAACAGGAAATATTGGGTCTTCTGGTTGAAGGAAAGACCAACAAGGAAATAGCACAAGAACTCTTTGTTGAATTAAGTACAGTGAAGACGCATATTAATAACATATACAGGCAGTTAAATGTGTCTACCCGTAAAGATGCAGTCGACTTTTATCGCTCGATAAAAAGGTAAGAATAGGGGGTCTAGACCCTATTTCAAACCCCGTCTAAGTACTTTTTGTTAAACTGATTAATCAATTTTATTGTTATCACTTTTAGTTTTGTATAATCCAATAACGTTTGGATAAAGGCATCACAAGAATGCCTCGATTAAAAAACTAAAAGTAAATCACTAGTTTATTTTCAAAAACAAGAGCAATGAAACGAATACTTTTTGCTGTTTTTCTACTCACAACATCGCTACTGGCATCTTCACAAATTGTAGAACCAGTAAAGTGGAGTTTTTCACAAAACAAAATATCTGATAACGAGTTTGAACTGGTATTCACCGCAAAAATGGAAGAAGGTTGGCACATGTATTCAACCGATCTGCCGGAAGGTGGCCCGATAAAAACCAGTTTCTATTTCGAAAATATTGAAAATGCGGAGTTAGTAGGAGAGCCACTGCCAAATAAGGAAGTGACTGAAGAATTTGACCAGTCATTCCAAATGGATCTGCGATGGTTTGAAGAAGAGGTATCTTTTACGCAAAAAGTAAAGGTTACAGGTACCGGTACTGTTGGAGGTTACGTAGAGTTTATGAGTTGTAACGACGAAACCTGCACGCCGCCGATGGATGCTGAATTCTCTTTTGAATTAGCTGGAGGAACCCAACAAACTGCCGATGCCGGAACAATGGACAACAGCAGCAATAGAAATTACTGGAGTATTTTCTTTCTTGCATTTTTAGGCGGATTAGCAGCATTGTTAACTCCGTGTGTTTTTCCAATGATTCCAATGACAGTAAGCTTTTTTACCAAACAGAGTAAGACAAAAGCCAAAGGAATCAGAAACGGAATCTGGTATGGAATATCGATTATTCTTATTTATGTGATATTAGGAACAGTTGTTACCGCAGCGTTTGGGGCAGAGAGCTTAAACAGTCTTTCTACCAATCCTTGGTTTAACCTGTTTTTTGCACTGCTTCTGTTTGTATTTGCCTTTTCTTTCATGGGGGCATTTGAAATTGTATTACCCAGCAGCTGGGTAAATGCAGTCGATAAAAAAGCCGACAAAGGAGGATTGTTGGGAATATTCTTTATGGCTTTTGCACTGGCACTGGTTTCATTCTCGTGCACCGGGCCAATTGTTGGAGCTTTGATTGTTGAAGCTGCACGAAGTGGTGGTCTTGCACCCGTAGTCGGAATGTTAGGATTCTCGCTGGCACTTGCAATTCCATTTGCATTGTTTGCAGCTTTCCCGGGATGGTTAAACTCGCTGCCAAAATCGGGCGGTTGGTTGAATTCTGTAAAAGTTGTTTTAGGCTTCCTTGAATTTGCTTTTGCGTTCAAATTCTTATCGATTGCCGATATGGTTCTTGATCTGCATATTTTGGAGCGCGAAGTATACATCGCTATCTGGATCGCCATTTTCTTAGGACTGGCACTTTATCTGTGGGGCAAAATTAAATTGCCACACGACTCGCCAACAACACATTTGCCGGTTTCGCGTTTTATTCTCGGAACAATGGTATTTGCCTTTGTAATTTATATGATACCCGGTTTGTGGGGCGCACCGGTGAAACTGATCAGTGGTTTTCCGCCTCCGGTTGATTATGCCGAATCGCCATTAGGTGTTGGACGTACACAGCCAGCCGGAGCTGTTGCTACAGGACATTCGTCGGGAACAATGGCTGCCGGCATGCACATTGGCCCGCACGGAATTCCATTGTTCGACGATTATGAAAAAGCACTGGCACACGCCAAAGAAACAGGAAAACCATTATTAATAGATTTTACCGGGAAAGGTTGTACCAATTGCCGGAAAATGGAGGATAATGTTTGGGTAGAGCAGGAAGTGAAAAATATGTTTCTGGAAGATTTTGTGGTTGTGTCGCTGTACGTTGATTTGAAAACCAAGTTGCCTGAAGAGGAACAATATGTTTCGGAAACAACCGGACGAAAAGTGAGAACAATTGGAAACAAATGGACCGATTTTCAGATAACAAGATACAACAGAAATACGCAACCGTATTATGTGATATTGGATAACAATGAAAAAGAATTGGTAGATGGTTACGGATACGATCCGGATGCCGATGATTTTATTGAATGGCTGAACAGCGGATTAACGGAATACAAAAAATAAAAAATACAAACTGATGAAGAAGCTAATTTTCTTTCTGGGATTTATTGCTATTGCAGCAATGTCTCAGGCACAAATGATGGAGCCCGTAAAATGGGATATTGAAGTGAAACCATTAAAAGGTGGTAATCAGTATGAGATTGTTGCTACGGCAAAAATCGATATGGGATTTAAACTTTATGGTGTAAATATGGAGGATGGTGGTCCGGTAAAAACTTCATTCAATTTCGAGACACTTGAAAACTGTAAGGAGTTCGGAAAAGCTGTTGAAGTTACGCCATCGCATACCATGCAAGATAAGTTATTCGACATGGAAGTAACTTATTTTAAAGGCGAGGCAGTGATTTCGCATAAAGTATGGGTAACTGAAAAACCTGCAAAGGTTGCTGGTTACATCCAGTGGATGAGTTGTAACGATGAAATGTGTACACCTCCAACCGATGAAGAATTTGAGTTTGTGATCGAGTAAAATCGTTTGCTATTCAGATATTTTTAAAGTAAAAACTGCACTAAGGCCGGGAGCGAAAGTTTCCGGCCTTTTTTTTTGGTAAGCAGTAAAAAACTTTATGGTTAAGGGTTAGTCCAGCGGGTTTATCACTTAACTAATCCCGGCATTAATCCGGAGGTTAAGCATTTAGCTTTTAATCAGTATTGTTGAAAAAAGAAAGTCCATGATAATGAAATCATGGACTTTCTTATATCTTAACTTTTTTGATCTATTCTGCTTTTTTCGGTAAGAAAACCACATCTACCACATCGGCATCGGTATAAAATGCTTTAGCGAATTTCTGAACCTGTGCGGTATTCAACTCTTCTAAAATGTTATCGAAGTTTTCTGCTGCATCGGTATTAAATCCGTGGTAATAGTCGTTGTAAAGTGCATTCAGCCAGTAGTTGTTATGTTCTTTTGCCTGATCGCGTTCTTTTTTCATATTCAAAATAACTTTGTCGAGATCTTCCTGAGTAGGGCCTTCTGCAACAATCTTTTCAATTTCACGGAAAATGATTGATTTCAGATAATCAGCTTTTTCAGGATCGGTATCAAACGAAATTTGCAGTGTTTTCCGCTCGTATGGAAACTGGTTCGACGATGAGCCAACGCCAACACCGTAAGTGCCTCCTTCTTTTTCACGTACTTCTTCGGTGTAACGTAATTGTAGGATCGCTTTTAATACATCCAGTTCGACATTGCTAACAGGTTTATAAGCCAGTTCTTTACGAATAAGAATAATTACTGTTCCTTTTTCGGTTTGTAATGGCACTTCAATTTTCTTTTCTGTAATTCCCTTCGGAATCCTTACTTTATGGTCTACCCACTGTTCTTCACCCGGCAAGTCTTTTAACGATCCGATGTATTTTGCAGCCATTTCTTTTGCTACATCTTCTTCGATGTTACCAACAATAAAGAAGGTGAAATCGCCTGCATCTTTGAAACGCTCGTTATAAAGTGCTTCCATTTGTGCGAAATTGATCTCATCGAACATTTCTGCAGTAGTCAGCTTTGTTCGCTCGTTGTAATCAGTTGCAATTAGCTGGAGCGAATCGCTCATAATTTTTTGCGGATTGTTTGCCATATTTTGCAAGTACGCGACGTAGCGGCTTTTTAGTGCTTCGTAAGCTTCTTCATCAAAACGAGGATTATTGAATTGCAGGTAAAGCAACTGCATCATTGTTTCAAAATCTTTGGGTGTACTGCTACCGTTAAATCCTTCGGTAAGATCTCCCAGGCTGGTTGCCACCGAGGCTGTTTTTCCGGTCAGTACTTTGCGCAAAGCAATGGCGTCGAATTCGCCAACACCAAACGATCCGATGAACTGAGGTAGCATGTCGGCGGCGTAAAGGTCGTTTGTTCCCAATAACGAAGTTCCTCCCGGACTGTATGCGCGTAATGAAACCTGATCTTTTTCGTAGTCGGCATGTTTAAATACTACCGTTGTGTTATTGCTTAGCTTCCACTCAACAGCATCCAAATCATCCAGTTTTTTTGATGAAACAACTTCTGCTCCCGGTAGTTCTCCTTCAATTAGCGAGGCGGCTTCAGCAGTGTCTTCATATGGATCGATAGTTGAATTTTCAACATCTTCCAAAATCGCTAGTGCTTCGTCTTTTGTAAGGTGTTCAACGCCACTATTTGGCCCGGTAATTACCATTACACGGTTTTTGTCAACTATCATATCTGTAGCCAGTTTGTTTACATCCGCCAGGGTAATTGTTTCCAATATTGCCTGTCCGAATTGCCAGTCAAACTCGGCATCAGTAAGTGGTTCGCCTTCCAGAAAGTAGTTTTGAATACCACTTACATATTGATCGTTACTGATTTTGTCGCGTTGTTTATAGGCACTTTCCATCGAGGTGAGCAGGTTTACTTTGGCACGGTTCAATTCGCCTTCCGTAAAACCATGGCGAACGATACGTTGTGCTTCGGTATAAATAGCTTTTAAACCTTCGTCTTCTTTGTTTGGATTGGCAGTTGCCGAAATATATGCAGCATCGTAGCCTCTTACAAACCCACTAACCTGAACGCTTCCGTTAATAAATGGAGGATCTCCTTTTTGAAGTAGTTCTGAAATTCGTTCGTTGCTCATTTGATTTAGAAGTGTCGCAATGTAATCATCGCGTAAATAGCCAATGTTTTTGTCTTCGCGTGGCGTGGCTTTGTGTTTAATGTAAATTGAAATGCTTGAGTTTGTGGCTTCTTCGTCGGTTGCCAATACAAATTTAGTTTCGTCGTGTTCCGGTATTTCGAAAATAGGGCGAGGCTGTGGATTTTCAACGGCCGGTATTTTCGAGAACAAATCTTTTACTTTTTCTTCTACCTGGTCAACGTCGATATCGCCAACTATAGCAATAGCCTGCAAATCGGTACGGTACCAGTCGTGGTAAAAACTACGTAAGGTTTCAGGATCGAAGTTTTTGATGATATCCAGATCGCCAATCACATCGCGTTCCGCCCATTTCGATCCTTCAAAAACTATAGGGAACCATTGGCTGCGCATTCTGAAACCGGCATTTCTACGTGTTCTCCACTCTTCAGAAATAACACCGCGTTCCAAATCTATTTCCTCTTCGGTTAATAACAGGTAGTTCGACCAGTCGTTAAGCACCAAAAGGCACGAATCAATAAGACCTTCGCGGGTAGCAGGTACATCGCTTAGGTTATAAACCGTTTCGTTAAAAGCGGTGTAAGCGTTTATATTACGACCGAAAGCGACACCGTTTTTTCCAGGTAATCCAGAAAACCTTTTCCCGGGTAGTGCTCGGTTCCGTTAAAAGCCATGTGCTCGAGAAAGTGAGCCAGACCGTTTTGATTATCATTTTCGAGCAGGGCACCAACATTTTGAATCATATAGAAACTTACACGTTCTTTTGGCTCCTCGTTATGACGGATAAAATAAGTCATTCCGTTTTCCAGTTTCCCGGTTCTGATAGCGGGATCAATCGGAGCCTTTTGTTTGAGCATGTCTTGTGCTGACACAAAAATTGGGGCAACTAGTAAAAATGCCAGCATCGATAAAACAAATTTTTTCATATTTTCTTTTTTGTAGTTCGTAATTGAACTGTGTTTGAATTTAAGTTCTAACCTGTGAGTATAGTATTAACAAGTGAAATTACAGAAAGGATGAAAATAGTAATTAATTTTTTGCTCCTGTAATTTTAGAAGACAAGAAAATGGGATAATTTTAAGAGTTGAATTTTGAAAACGTGACAAACGCAACGATCATGGAAAACAAGCAAATTATATTTTGGAACGTTGATACTCAGGTTGATTTTGTAGAACCTGATGGGAAGTTATACGTTTCCGGAGCAGAAAAACTAAAACCGATTTGGGAACAATTGACTGATTTAGCGAAAGAAAAGGGGATTAGCGTGGTAAATACTGCCGATTTTCATTATCCGGAGTCGGCAGAACTTTCAGATAAACCGGACTTTGTAAACACTTTCCCGCAGCATTGTATGGCAAATACTCCCGGAGCAGAATATGTTGCTGAAACGCAGCCGGAAAATCCGGTGGTATTTAACTGGGATAACGATTACGATACTTTTGATTCTGTTAGAGAGGAAAGAAATACAATTATTAGAAAAGATGCGTTTGATGTGTTTGTGGGAAATCCGTACACGGATAATATTCTTAAAATTCTTTCACCTAAAATAGTTGTGGTTTACGGTGTAACCACCAATGTTTGTGTAAACGATGCAGTGGTTGGCCTGTCGAAAAGGATGAAGCGTGTTATCGTTTTGGAGGATGCAATTAAGGAACTTCCAAATATTCCTTTGCCTTTTGATGATTGGGAAAAACTGGGCATTGAAATGATGACTTTCGAGGATTTCGCAGCTAAACTTTAAATTGTCATTTCGAAGGAGGAACGACTGAGAAATCTGTCTGATAAAAAAGATACAGATTTCTCACTTTGTTCGAAATGACAATAAAAAAGAGCCGCTTCTTGAAAAAACGGCTCTTTCATTATCAACTGTGACTGATCACAGTTTTTATTTTTTACAGTCTTTACAAGCGTTGTAAATACCGTCGAACATTTCTTTTACGTCAGCAGCAGCAACTGCCGAGAAAGCGATTCGTAATACGTTGCCCAATGCAATTAATCCGATTCCGTATTTTTTAATCAGTACCTGGCGAACTTCTTCTCCAATCAATCCGTCGGCCAATTGAACACACATGAAGTATCCCGAGTTATAAGGAATCGCTTTGAACCACTCCTCGTATTTTTCATCGGTTAATGCTTCTTTTACCGCATCGTAACGTTTTTGCATGATGTGGTATTTAGCCTCTTTCTGCTGTGCATATTCTTCACTCTCGAATGCAGAAAGCAACAATGATTGCGAAATATTTGCAGCATTGGAAATGTTTCCACGAATGGCACCGGCTGTTTTAGCCTCTAATGCACTATACAATTCAGCATCTCCACCTTTTATTCCGTAAGTGATGAATCCAACACGGAAACCCCAAACGTAATCTTCTTTTGTTGCACCATCAACTTTTACTGCCAATACGTTTTCGTGTAACTGGCTTAGTGGCGAGAAGATACTTTCGGTGGCAATTCCTTCTTCATATACCAATCCAAAATAAGCATCGTCGGTAATGGTTACAATTTTGTTGCCAGCTTCTGCAGCTTTTTTAATTATAGCAACAATTCCATCCTGCTCGTCAACAGTTGGTGTATAACCTGATGGATTGTTCGGGAAGTTAAGAATAACAATTTTTTTGCCAATTCCACCTTCGTTAAGTTTTGCTTCAAATGCTTCAAGGTCGAAACCACCGTTTTTAAACAGGTTGAATTTACCAAGAGAACAACCGTAAGCATTTGTTAAAGTAAGGTTATAGTTACCCCAGAAAAGATCTGGTACGATAATCTCATCTTCAGCATTGGCAAACATATATCCGGCCATGCTAATTCCGTGTGTAAGCGCATTGGTTACAACGGGAAGACTCAGCTCAACACTTTCCAGTGAAGGATTTTTTTCGTAGATCATAGTTTTCCATTTGGCCCTGATATCGGGGCGGCCAAAACTTGGCGCATACGGAAAAACCAACGAAGGATCCATATTGATCTTTGAAGCCACAGCTTCCAGTCGCATAGGTGTTCCGTCGTCCTCAATTGCGGCTCCAATGGTTGCATTAATCTTAGTTCCCTTTGCTTCAGCAGTTTGTCCTAAAATACCCTTCTTTGGAAAGAAAATATTTTTTCCTCTTTCGGAAAGCAGTTCAAAAACCGGGGTGCTTTTTGCTTGAATTACGCTGTTAAGTTCAGCAGCCTGTGGATTCATAATCAATAAAATTTGTCTGTTATTATTTGGGTGCAAGATAGGAAAAGCCCTAATTAAAAGCGAGGTTTTGTTAACAAGTTGATTTCATTTTTTATAAATAGCTAACATATTGAAAGTGGCGATGCCGGAGAGAAATGAAATCAAGGAAAAATTGGACCAAATTACATTGATCGAACTGCACCAACCACAACAAAGAATCCGAACAGCGCAACCAGGCTTGCAATAACGATAAATAAACGATTGCGTTTCTTATTCAGCCAGTCGAGAATCATTGCCACCAATGCTAATACCGACGAACCAATAAAACATAAATATGCCGGTAAAAGTTGAGCTTCAATGGGAGCCTCGTTCAAAATCTCGTCATTCAGCTCTTCACTCATTACTTCTTCCGGAGTTAGATATTTTCCCGGAGCAAGATAATCGCCAAGAATTACATATAATGAAAACAGACCAAGTGCAATAAAAAATGCCAGACCAATCAGCCGAAATGCTTTCTTATTTTCTACCCAACCATAAACTATTCCAAAAAGTGCTGCAAAAACAATCCATTGCGGAAATGTATAAAGAAATACGTCAGTCATCGATTATTAAATTAACTGAAACAAAGGTTAAAATTTTTCTTAAAGGTAAAAAGCCTTTTCTGTACACAAACAGTAAAAGCTTATTTTCGCACATAATTAAAAGAAAACAATGAAGAAACTCGAAATAGATCCAAAAGCAAAAGGTTTGATCTTTGATCTTGACGGAACATTGGCAGATACAATGCCGGTTCACTTTGTGGCCTATCAGAATATACTTGGTAAATATGGTATTGATTATTCGGCTAAGATGTTTCTGGCATTGGCCGGTGTGCCTGCGGTAGAAACTATTGAAAAGATAAATGAGGTTTACGGGACTTCCCTGAATGCCGAAGAGGTTGGCCACGAAAAGGAAGCCGAATACGAGCGGATGATGCATGAAATGAAACCTATTGAGCCTGTAATTGATTTGTTAAAAAGATACCATGGCAAATTGCCTATCGCTGTTGGTACCGGTGGTTATAATCGCCTGGCATGGAAAACGCTTGAAATTATTGGTTTGAAAGACTACATTGAAATACTGGTTTCTGCCAACGATGTGCAAAATTCGAAACCGCACCCTGAAACATTTTTACGTTGTGCCGAACAAATGGGGGTTGCACCGGCAGATTGCCAGGTTTTTGAGGATGGCGAGCCCGGAATGATTGCAGCCCGCAAAGCAGGAATGATTGCTACATTGGTAACTGATTATTACGATGTTTTTAAAGCATAAAAAGGATTCAAAATTTAGTTCTACTAAGTTTTGAATCCTTCAGAGTAGATTATTTCAGGTTTTTCCACCCCATATCATCACAAATATTCTGTTCAAATTCATGCTCAATGATAAATTGAGTACGACCATCTTCCAGTAGTTCAGTTTCAACTTTCGAGTTGGTTTTATTTATATAGTTTCCATAAGCATCAAATTCGGTTGAGAAGTCTGATGTTTCCCATTCATCTTCCCACAATAATCGTAGTTGATATACTTCGCCCGGTTTGGCCAGCACATCCACAATTCCACCTTCCATGTCAATTCCCTGCCACTCATCGTCACTGTCTTTAATGCGAACCTGTCCACCGTATGTTGGTGCAAATGCAATTGATGGATTGTCGGGGCAAATTGCTTTTAAAACGATCTGGTATTCTTCATAACCATCAGTTTTTTCCAC
Source organism: uncultured Draconibacterium sp. (assembly GCF_963677565.1). Taxonomy (NCBI): domain Bacteria; kingdom Pseudomonadati; phylum Bacteroidota; class Bacteroidia; order Marinilabiliales; family Prolixibacteraceae; genus Draconibacterium; species uncultured Draconibacterium sp. The sequence continues at coordinate 2,663,197 of NZ_OY781981.1, forward strand.
GTCAATCTCGTAAGTTCCGCTGCATAAGTCGGTAACAAACAGGTCGCTAATAGGAACAAATGCCGGGTTATTATCTCTGAAAACAATTGTTGCAGCCCCTGAAGGAACATTTTCGAGAGCAAAGGTTTCCGGGAACTTGCCTTTAAAATTAGTGCTTTTAAGAAAGGTGCCTTCAGTATCGTAAATATCAGCATCAATTGAAAAACTGGATTGTACGTTGGATGCAAATTTTATTTCGGCACCGGTGGTACACACATCAAGCGATGCCTGCGCAACCGTGTATGAAAAATCTGGTGTTGAAAACCAGCTGCTGGTACCTGTAAAAGTCCAGCTGTCGGTATTAAAATCAGTAAATCCGAATAAATCAGGATGCGGAGTATTCAGATATGATGAGATGCCTGTAATACCTCCATTCTGAAAACTGGTTACCAGCCGATCGTCGATAACCAACGATCCAAAGCTACCTGATTCCAGCTTTTTAAATAAAACCGATTGCTTCTGCCCGTCAACAGATACAACATCAATTCCAGCACTGTAATCGGTTTTCTTATTACTTATCGTTAAACGCAGGAAATTTGCTTTGTCATCACTGTTTGCATATGCCGAATCCAATTCTGCAACGCTGCTAAATAATTCATTACCGCTTTCGTCGATGAATTGAATCATGTCAGCTTTGGTTATACTGAATTGAACTTTGTAAGGCGCTTCTTCTATATGTCCCGATTTCTGAAAAAGGTATGTAAAAATAAACGAGTCATCATCTTCCGTTCCGGTTAGTGTATCGTCGCTGCTTGTTTTGCTTAGCTGTAATTCATAAGTCTTTTTCCCTTCCGATTGTATTTCGATTCCCTGCACGAAAGCCTCGTATCCATCAACTTCAACATGTACTCCGTAATTAAATGGAGATGTTGTTGAAATAGCAACATTAGGATCTATTGTTAACTCCAATTCTCCCTGCGGTGTAATGTATTCGCTGTTTTTTTCGCCTGCAAAGTTTACAATGTCGTTAGCATTGTCGCCTGTAAACCATATTTTGGCCGACTTAGTGATCTGCGAATTATCATCGGCATCCAGCAGCTTAAAATTCATTCGTGTGGTAAAGAAATTAAAATCAACAATCAACAGGTTGATGTCTTCTCCGGTGTCTTTATCAATTGTAGGATTATCAAGCATTTCTCCGCAACTTATAATCCCGGCCAGCAGAAAAGTGCTGAGTAATATTTTGTAAAAATGTGATACTTTGTTTTTCATGATGTTGTGGTTTTGATGTTAAAATAGTTTTACAGCAAGTCCCAGTTTTATAACCGGGTAAATTTTATAGGCATCAAACTGGTATTCCAGGTATTCTTCCTGTCCGAAAGCAGGATCGGCTGTGGGAGCCAAAAGTCCTGTGGCTTCAATTTTAATATCAGGAGGGCCCACATAATATAAGCCCGTTTCAAAGTTAAAAACAATTCCTTCGCGTTTTCCCCAAAAGGCACGAAAACCGGCACTCCCGTAAGGCGAAACCTTTAGTCCGGGTTCGGCAGTAATTTCGAAATCACCAATATCTTCAGCCGAAATCACAATATCTCCATATTGATAATCGCTTGCAGCATAGCCTGTAACCTCAGTATTGAAAGAGTTGAAAACAGCTCCTGCCGAGATATAAAGATTTTTTGTGTAAGCATAATCAAATAAAGCAAGAATCCCTCCGGTTTTGAAGTCCATTTCAGCCAGGTAGCTGATGTCGTTTTCGTCAAAATCAAAATCGTAGTTTAATGAAAGGGTTTCGTACCCGGTTCTAAATGAAAATTTCTCGCTGAAAGCATAGCGCAAATTTCCACCAAAACCGTTTGTAGAGATCTGGCCACCAAGATATAAACCTTTTGCTCCCGGTGCAGTATAATTCGACGATACAATTTCCTCTTGTGCCAATGTTAAGAAAGAAATTCCCAAACAAAGCACAAGAAGATTCAAGTGTTTTATCCAATTCATATATAGTACGTTATAAAGTAATTTGCGTCCGATCAAATCACTGATTAATAATGGTTAAAAGCAAAAATAGGAAAAAAAGTATATGCAGGTCGTTTTTTTAGGATTAAATTTGGAGTCAATAATACTTAGATAAGTCTAATGGATTTTAAAGTAGTTTCGGATTATAAACCTACAGGCGATCAGCCTGAAGCAATAAAGCAACTGGCTGAGGGAGTGAGCAATGGAGAGCGTTACCAAACTTTACTTGGCGTTACCGGCTCTGGCAAAACATTTACGGTTGCTAATGTTATAGAGCGTGTAGAAAGACCAACGCTGTTGCTTAGCCATAATAAAACACTCGCTGCCCAGCTTTACAGCGAAATGAAACAGTTCTTCCCTAATAATGCGGTTGAATACTTTGTTTCTTATTACGATTATTACCAGCCCGAAGCTTATTTGCCAACTACTGATACTTACATTGAAAAAGATTTATCGATAAACGAAGACATCGAAAAACTGCGTTTGAGTGCAACTTCGGCATTGCTCTCAGGAAGAAGAGATGTTGTTGTGGTTTCGTCGGTTTCGTGTTTGTATGGTATTGGAAATCCGGAAGATTTTCATGCAAACGTAACCAAGATAAGTGTAGGTGACGAAGTTTCGAGAAATGCACTTCTGTATAGCTTTGTAGAAGCACTTTACAGTAGAAGCGAGGTGGAGTTTAAGCGCGGAAATTTCAGGGTTAAAGGCGACACCGTTGATATTTATCCTGCCTATGCCGATGTCGCTTACCGAATAACTTTTTGGGGCGATGAGATTGAGGAACTTTCCAGTTTTGACCCGGAGGACGGCTTGACTATTGAAACACTCGATGAGATTGTAATTTATCCTGCAAACATCTTTGTAACCACAAAAGACCGGATGAAATCTTCCATTAATCAAATACAAGATGATTTGGTGAAGCAGGTTGAATTCTTTAAGGAAATAGGGAAACCTTTGGAAGCGAAACGTATTCTTGAACGCACCGAGTACGATATGGAAATGATGCGTGAACTCGGATATTGTCCGGGTATAGAGAATTACTCGCGCTATTTCGATGGGCGTGCTCCCGGAACGAGACCATTCTGTTTGATGGATTACTTCCCGGATGATTTTTTGGTGGTGATTGATGAAAGCCACGTAACCATTCCACAAATACGAGCTATGTATGGAGGCGATAATTCGCGTAAAGTAAATTTGGTGGAATTTGGATTCCGGCTTCCGGCGGCTATTGATAACCGGCCATTGAAGTTTGAAGAGTTTGAGCAGTTGGTTAACCAGATAATTTATGTGAGCGCAACTCCGGCCGATTACGAACTGGTAAAAAGTGAAGGCGTTGTGGTTGAGCAGATCATTCGACCTACAGGATTGCTCGATCCGATAATTGATGTGCGGCCGAGTACCAACCAGATTGACGACCTTTTGCACGAAATTCATCTTCGCATTGATAAGAATGAACGCGTGTTGGTTACTACGCTAACCAAACGAATGGCCGAGGAACTTTCGAAATACCTGGTAAATATGGGAGTGAAAACACGCTACATTCATTCCGATGTTGACACAATGGAACGTATTGAAATAATGGAGCAACTGCGCAAAGGAGAGTTTGATGTGCTGGTTGGAATTAATTTGCTGCGCGAAGGACTGGATTTGCCGGAAGTTTCTCTTGTGGCAATTCTTGATGCAGATAAAGAAGGCTTTTTGCGCTCCGAACGATCGTTGACACAGACAGCAGGCCGTGCAGCTCGTAACCTGAATGGTATGGTAATTATGTATGCCGATAAGATTACCGATTCGATGCAAAAGACCATTGATTCAACAAATTACCGTCGCGAGAAACAATTGAAGTACAATGAAGAAAATAACATCGTACCAAAAGCGATTGTAAAACCAACCCGCGAAATTATTGGCTACGAATACCGGAGCGACAAAAGTCAGGAGTACGAGGGTGGAATGGGACAGCCTGATATAGCAGCCGATCCGGTGGTGCAATATATGAGTGTTGAAGGTCTGGAAAAAGCCGTTGAGAAAACAAAAAAACAGATGCAGGCCGCGGCTAAAGATCTCGACTTTATTGAAGCCGCCCGTTTACGCGACGAGATGTTTGCCTTGCAGGCATTAATTCAGGAGCGTAAACAAGGAAAAGGGAAAAAGTAAAAAGGCAAAAGGCAATGTAAAGGGAACCAGCTGCAAGTTACGAGTTGCCAGTATCCAGTATCCAGTATCCAGTATCCAAAATCCAGTATCTATGAATAAAGTTTATATTTTCAATTTTTAAATGGTGAGCAAAGGTGCAGAAATAGCATGTTTTTTAAAAAAGTGTATTTTTGCCGCAAAATTTTTGATGGATGGAATTTTCATTTTCAAAACTTACTAATGATGTAAAGCTGGTTCTTGTAAATCCGAATGGTTTTTGGGTGGAGCAAAAGGAAACCGAAAACAGCGATAAACTTTGGCTGAATTATTTGCTGCCAATTGCAATTGCAGGAGCCCTGGCTGTTTTTGTAGGAGAGTTTTTTAAGCGTACTGATTTCTTTATTCAGTTTCCGCTTTTAAAAGCTTTTCGCGAAATTTTACTTTTTGTATTACAATATTTCGTTAGTGTGTTTTTTACAACAGAGCTAATGAAAACTTTCGGTGCTGAAAAGAATATAGATGTTGCACGTAAGCTGGTTGTTTTTTCAATGACACCAATGCTTTTGGTTTCGCTTATTACCGGATTGTTCCCGTTTTTGTATGTTGTCGATATTTTCGGAATGTACAGTTTTTACCTGTTTTGGGTAGGAGCGAAACAATTGCTTACAATTCCTGACAACAAAGAACATAGCTATATTTTAATCACTATTGTGGTTAACTTTTTTATCTTTAGCTTTTTAAGTGTTTTCTTGTCTAAGTTGTTGAATGCCTTGTATTAAAACGAGCAATAAGTTAAATTAAATCAAAAGAATAATGTCGCATAAGCCACAACAAAATATTAGCATAAAAAACAGAAAAGCATCATTTAACTATGAGCTTGTTGAACGTTTTGTGGCCGGAATGAAACTGGTGGGAACAGAAATCAAATCCATTCGTGGAGGGAAAGTTAATCTTACTGATTCGTATTGTACTATTATTCGAGGCGAAATGTATGTAATAAATCTACACATTGCTGAATACGAGCTGGGTACAGTAAATAATCATATCGCCAAACGCGACAGGAAATTGTTACTCAACAAAAAGGAAATTGAAAAGCTCGACAAAAAAGTGAAAGAATCGGGGCTTACAATTGTTCCAACAAGACTTTTTGTAAACGACCGCGGACTGGCAAAGCTTGAGATTGCACTGGCGCGTGGTAAAAAGACATACGATAAACGCGAAACACTAAAAAGCAAAGATGCTAAACGCGACATAGACCGGGCAATGAAGTTTTAGTGCACATCAAGGGAAGAGTAGAACGTTGAGAACGTCAGTTATAAGTTTCTGGTTTCAGGTTTCAAGTTCTGTGAATCAAGTTACGAGTTACGAGCCACTAGCTACGAGTGTGTGAAATCAAGTATGGTTGACGATCCAGAATCCAGTATCCAATCCCAGTAACCAACAATTTAGCAGTTTAACAATTTTTCAATAAAGGAGTTAACCACAAAGTTGCCCAAAGGAGGCACGGAAGTTTCACAAAGTCGTTGCTCATCTATGCATTAAAGCATTCAAACATTTCAATCCTTCAATCCATCGCAAGGCAAAAGTAAAAAGTAAAAAGGCAAAAGTAGCCACTAGCTACGAGTGTGTGAAATCAAGTATCGTTGACTATCCAGTATCCAGAATCCAGAATCCAGGATCTCGTATCAAGTATCCAACACCAGTAACCAACAATTTAGCAGTTTAACAATTTTTCAATAAAGGAGTTAACCACAAAGTTGCCCAAAGGAGGCACGGAAGTTTCACAAAGTCGTTGCTCATCTATGCATTAAAGCATTCAAACATTTCAATCCTTCAATCCATCGCAAGGCAAAAGTAAAAAGTAAAAAGGCAAAAGTAGCCACTAGCTACGAGTGTGTGAAATCAAGTATCGTTGACTATCCAGTATCCAGAATCCAGAATCCAGGATCTCGTATCAAGTATCCAACACCAGTAACCAACAATTTAGCAGTTTAACAATTTTTCAATAAAGGAGTTAACCACAAAGTTGCCCAAAGGAGGCACGGAAGTTTCACAAAGTTGTTGCTCATTAAAGCATTAAAGCATTATTGCATTCAAGCATTTCATTCCCTCAATCCCTCAGTCCTTCAATCCCTCAATCCTTCAGTTTCAAACACTCTCCAAATTTTCAAAAGGAATAATCTTATCTCCTTTGTATTTTAACAAAAGGTTGGCAACAGCCATTGTATCTTTTTCGCAATATTTTACAATGCGGTCAATGTCGTTTTCTTCCCAATAAACTTTGGCTACCTGGCTTCCGTCGATGTCATCTTTCGGAGTCGGAATATTAAATAACTCACATAATAACGAAAGTGAGGTGTAATGTTTGTAATCGCCAAATTTCCATAGCTGCAAAGTGTCAATCAAAACATCTTTTACTTCCCAGGGTTTGGCTCCGGCAATGTCGAGTACTTTCGGAAGCGTTAAATTATTTACCAAAGCTCTTCTCGAAATGTATGGGAAATCAAATTCCTGACCGTTATGAGCACACAGTCTTCGTTTGCCTTTTCTTACAAAACCATCAAGTGCATTGAAGAAATTCTGGATCAGCTTTTTTTCATCATCGTCGTAAAACGATTTTACACGAAAGTGTGGTTCGCCTTGTTTTTGAATGACATAACCGGCTGAAATACATGCAATTCTTCCAAACTCAGCATAAATTCCGGCGCGCTCGTACAACTCGTGCGGTAACTTGCCGTCGCTAATCTGGAATTGCATTTTACGCTCCCAAAGTTGTTGCCATTTTTCGTTTAGCTCGGTATATTCGGGTGCAAGCGGAACGGTTTCAATATCGAGAAAGAGAATCTCTTCAATGTTTAAGTTTTTAAGCATCAGGCTTTGTTTAACGTTTGTAGTATATGGTTGGTTAGTATTTGAATGGCGATTTTGTTTTTTCCGCCTTGCGGTACAATAATGTCAGCATATCTTTTTGTAGGTTCGATAAACTGGATGTGACTTGGGCGAACGGTTTTTTTGTATCGTTTTAGTACCTGCTCAACATCTCTGCCACGCTCTTGTATGTCGCGCTGTATTACTCTTGCCAGTCGAACATCCGAGTCGCAATCAACATAAACTTTTATATCCATTAAGTCGCGCAGTATTTTGTTGGTAAGGCATAATATTCCTTCAATAATCAATACCTTTTTGGGCTCAATAAAATTGGTTTCAGGCTGTCTGGTGCAGGTTATAAACGAGTATACCGGCTCATTTATGGCTTCACCATTCTTTAGTTTTTTTACATGATCGATCATTAAATCAAATTCAATCGAATCCGGATGATCAAAATTCTTCTTTCTGCGTTCTTCCAGCGAAAGCTCGCTATTGTCGAAATAATACGAATCGTGAGAAAGAATTGCAACCTCGTTATCACAAAATTTTTCACTGATTTTTTTTACAACCGTAGTTTTTCCCGAACCGGTGCCACCTGCAATGCCAATTACCAGCATATTCTTCTATTTTATTTGTTAAATGATAATTGAAGATTAAAATTAAACGCTAAGAAAACACTATTTTCGCAGCCATAAAAGTACAAGTTACAAAAAATAGACAGCAATGATAAATCACGTCGTTCTTTTTAAATTGAAGGATTACCCGGCCGAAGAAAAAACGGAAATAATTGCCGAACTAAAAGCAATGTTATTGGGTTTAAAAGATAAAATTGCCGAACTGAAATACATTGAGGTTGGCGAAAATTATGAGTTAGACTCAAAAAGTTACGATATGGCTTTGCTTTCGCATTTCGAAAATGTTGAGGATTTAGATGTATATCGTGTGCATCCCGAGCATTTAAAAGTAGTAAAACGCATTGGCGAAACTACCGAGGCGCGCGCTGCTGTAGACTTTAACTTTTAGTATATCTAAAAATTTTATCGATAATCTGTACAAATTATGAGTAACCTGTATCCTATAAAGTTCAAACCTATTTTTCATGAGAAGATTTGGGGTGGAAACCGAATGAAAACCATCCTGAACAAAGATTTCGGCAATTTGCCAAACTGTGGCGAAAGTTGGGAGCTTTCAGGAGTTGAGGGGAATATTTCGGTAGTTAGCAATGGCTTTTTGGCCGGTAATGATTTGAATGAACTGATTGAAATTTACATGGGAGATTTGGTAGGCGACAAGGTTTACGAAAAATTTGGTGTTGAATTTCCACTGCTTATTAAGTTTATCGATGCGCAAGACGATCTTTCAATCCAGGTTCATCCAAACGATAAACTGTCGAAAGAGCGGCACAATGCTTACGGAAAAACCGAAATGTGGTATGTGGCCGGAACCGAAAAAGGAGCGCTCATTAATTCAGGTTTTAACCAGGAAGTTAATCGCGAAAAATACCTTGAGTATTTTAACTCAGATAAATTAACCGACTTGCTGCATTACGATGAGGCAGAAATTGGCGATGTTTTCTTTATTCCTGCAGGCCGCGTTCATGCAATTGGTAAAGGATGTTTGGTAGCCGAAATTCAACAAACTTCGGACGTAACCTACCGCATTTTCGATTACAACCGCAAAGATGATAAAGGAAACGAACGCGAACTGCATACCGATATGGCGCTGGATGCGATTGATTTTTCTTATTCAAGTCGGTATAAAACCGAATACAAAGCCGAGGAAAATGAAGCAGTTGAAATTGTAAGCTGTCCGTATTTTACAACCAATATTATCGAATTCAGCAAAGAACTGGATAAGGATTACAACCAGCTTGATTCGTTTGTTATATACATGACTATGGAAGGCGAATTTGAGGTGATTACCGAAGGTGGAACTGAAAAAATAGAAATGGGAGAGACGGTATTACTTCCGGCAAGTCTCGAATCGGTTCAGCTAAAACCAACAAGTAAATCGGTAAAAATCCTGGAGGTTTATATCAAATAAAAGAATATTTCTTACCTTAAGAAATCATTCAAAAAAAAAGCACCTTTTATGGAGATTAAAGAAGCTCAGTTTGTGATGAGCAATACTGAAGTTGAGAAATGTCCGGCACCCGATCGGCCGGAATATGCTTTTATTGGCCGGTCGAATGTGGGCAAATCATCTTTAATAAACATGCTCACGAATAAAAAGTCGTTGGCAAAAATTTCGGGCAGACCCGGAAAGACTCGTCTTATTAACCATTTTCTAATTAATAAAGACTGGTATCTGGTTGATTTGCCCGGATATGGTTATGCGCAAGTGCCAAAAGCTGAACGCCTGAAATGGGAGAAAATGCTCAAAAACTATATCCTTAAAAGAGAAAATTTGTACTGCCTATTTGTGTTAATCGATTCGAGGCACGAAGCTCAAAAGGTAGATATTGAGTTTATGGAATGGCTGGGCATTAGCGAAATTCCTTTCCACATTATATTTACAAAAAGCGATAAACTTAAGCCGGAGGAACTGGAAAATAATTTAAAGGCATACGAGGAAAGGATGTTTGAAACCTGGGAAACAATGCCAGGTTATTTTATTTCGTCGGCCGAAAAGGGGATTGGAAAAGATGAAATTCTCGCTTTTATCGATAGCGTGAATAAAGGAGAATAATAAATCATTGATTTGAACAAAGTAAATGAGCTAACAATTATTTAAGATACCTGTAAAGTTGTTAACTTTGCTGCATATCTGAAATATTCAATTAAACCAAAATGGCGAAACGCAAAGTAATGCTGGATTTTACTACCAAAAAGTATTCTTACAAGCCTGCCATATGTCTTCCAATTCATTGTGTTGAAATAGAAATTATAAAATAAATGGAGATGAAAACTCACCCACTTAAAATCTTTACCGGACGAACAACCAGATATTTAACTGAAAAAATTTGCGATAGCCTTGACGTAGATTTGGGGCATTCATCGTGCCCGGTTTTTGCTGATGGCGAATTTGAACCATGTTACGAAGAAACGATCCGTGGTTCGCATATTTTTATTGTACAATCAACACCGCCATCAGCCGATAACCTTTTGGAATTGCTCCTCATGGTTGATGCCGCTAAGCGTGCCAGTGCATATAAGGTTATTGCTGTGGTACCTTATTTTGGTTATGCACGTCAGGATCGTAAGGATAAACCCAGGGTTTCTATCGGAGCCAAGTTGGTTGCCGATTTGCTTTCAGTTTCCGGAATCGATCGTCTCATCACAATGGATTTACATGCCGATCAGATTCAGGGATTTTTTAATGTGCCGGTTGATCATTTATACGCTTCAACGCTGTTTGTTCCGTTCATCGAGAAAATGGGCTTAGACAATGTAATTATTGCTTCTCCTGATGTGGGTGGTACAAAACGTGCCAATACCTATGCAAAAATGTTGAATACAGGTATCGTAATTTGTCATAAAACACGCGCACGTCCTAACGAAGTGGGTAATATGACTGTGATTGGTGATGTTGAAAACAAAGATGTGATTATTGTTGACGACATGATTGACACTGCAGGAACAATTACCAAAGCTGCCAACCTGATGAAAAAAGAAGGAGCCCGCAGTGTACGTGCTTTTGCAGCACACGGTGTATTGTCGGGACCTGCCCTGGAAAGAATTGAAAAATCGGAGTTGGAAGAAGTATATTTTACCGATTCAATAAAACCTAAAACAGGTTGTGAGAAAATAAAATACATCTCTACGGCTGAGGCTTTTGGAGAGGCCATTCGCAGGGTTTATAAAAATCAGTCAATAAGTTCGTTATATTATAAATAATTTCTATTTTTGCACCGCTTTTTCCATAAGCAGACGCATTAATAATGTGCATGCTGTTTGCCCGACCCAAAGGAAGGGAGGACTGAGTACCATATTTATTAACGTAAATTATTTACAATGAAATCAGTAGTAATTAAAGGAGAGTTAAGAACATCTCTCGGTAAAAAAGATTCAAAGAAACTTCGTGCAGAAGAAAAAGCTCCTGCAGTTTTATACGGTGGCGAGCAGCCAATACATTTCGCAGTTTCTTTTTCCGAATTAAGACAATTAGTTTATACTCCAAGTGTATACCTGATCGATCTTGATATTGACGGAACAGTATACAAAGCAATTATGCAGGATATCCAATGGCATCCGGTTGATGAAATCGTATTGCACGTTGACTTCCTTGCTATATCAAATGACAAACCGGTTAAAATTGCTGTACCTGTTAAAATTCAGGGCTATGCAAAAGGTTTAAGAAAAGGTGGTAAATTAAACACTACCCTTCGTCGTTTGAGCGTTAAAGCTTTGGCGGCTAACCTGCCCGATACAATTGATATCGATGTTTCAGATCTTGATATTGCACAAAGTATTAAAGTTGGTGATTTAAATATCGACGGAATTGAGTTGTTAGATCAAAAATCGAACGTTGTAGTTAGCGTAGGTATCACAAGGGCTGCAAAATCAGCAGCTGGTGCCGCTGGCGATGAAGACGATGACGAAGGAGAAGAAACACCGGAATCAACTGAAGAATAAAACATATTTCTGTGAAAAGCGCAAGAGTTTAAATTAGAAATAAACGCTTGCGCTTTACATGTGTTTCCGTAGTAAATAAACAAAATTGAACACATGAAATACTTAATTGCCGGACTCGGTAATATAGGGCCAGAATATAAAAATACTCGCCATAATATTGGCTTTCAAATATTGGACGCACTCGCTGAGGCGTCCAATATTAGTTTTAGCGATAAGCGTTACGGCTTTGTAGCCGAATATAAATTCAAGGGTCGTACGTTTATTCTTTTAAAGCCAACTACATATATGAACCTGAGTGGGCGTGCAGTAAATTACTGGCTACAAAAAGAAAAGATCGATATTAAAAACATGCTGGTTTTGGTTGATGATCTGGCTTTGCCATTCGGAACGCTAAGGGTAAGAGCAAAAGGTGGTGCCGGAGGTCATAACGGATTGGAGAACATTAACCAGGTATTGGGCCGGAATGATTATGCCCGTTTGCGCTTTGGAATTGGTGACGATTTCCATAAAGGGCACCAGGTAAATTATGTTTTGGGCGAGTGGTCGAAAGAAGAACAAAAAGAATTGGTGTTTAAGATTAACGATTCCATCGACATTATAAAAAGTTTTGGTACAATTGGTGTTGATCGCACCATGAATTTTCATAACAAAAAATAGATGGCACAGGGTGTTCGCATTGATAAATGGTTGTGGGCCGTGCGGATATTTAAAACCCGCAGTCAGGCAACCGAAGCGTGTAAAAAAGGACATGTTTCTGTTGGCGACAGCCCGGTGAAAGCTTCTCGTGATATTCATGTTGGAGAAACTGTTCAAGTGCGAAAATCGCCCATTACACGTAGCTTTAAGGTGTTGGCATTGTCGGGAAAAAGAATGGGCGCGAAGTTGGTGCCCGATTTCGTTGAGGATGTTACTCCGCCCGAGGAAATAGAATTGCTCGAGATGCAGAAAAACATGCGATGGAGTGAGCGACAAAAAGGAACCGGGCGTCCAACAAAAAAAGATCGCCGGGATTTGGATGATTTTTTCGAGTGGTAAGACTGAGGGATTGAAGAATTGAAATGCTTGAATGCAATAATGCTTTAATGCGTAAATGAGCAACGACTTTGTGAAACTCCGTGTCTTCATTGTGCAACTTTATGGTTAACTCTATTCTTAACCAGTAACTTAAATCATCAAAACATAAAACAAAAAGAAATGCTTGTAGCAAAACAAAAACGAAAAGAGAATATTGCCGAATACATTCTGTATTTGTATCAGATTGAAGACATGATCAGGGCTTTTAAACTGGATATGGAACTTATTGAAGAACGTTTGGTAGCCAATTACAAAGCTGATGATAAAACCAAAGCGGCCATTACCGACTGGTATGCCAATTTGGTGCTGATGATGGATAAAGAGAATATCAGGGAGAATGGACATTTTCAGTTTCTGACAAACCTGGTTGCGGATGTAAACGATTTCCATTTAAAGCTGATGGAAACCTCGAAAGACGGCATGTATGTGCAAACCTACAAAACTGTTGCGGGGCTGGTTTCGGAGCTGAAAGAGAAAAATCCGGAGGCCAAAAACGATGTTGACCTGGGAATTACTGCTGTTTATGGTTTTCTGCTGCTTAAAATGCAACAAAAAGATATTTCGATTGATACCCTGGAAGCCATAAAACGCATCAGTAAATGGCTGGGCGATCTGTCGAAATTATACCGCGATTTCGAAAACGGCGATTTCGATTTCTAATTAAGCTTTTTGTTGATTCCCCCAAAACTTTGTAAGCAATTCCTTTTAGTATTTACCTGCTCCTGCTAGAAAAACAGGGCTGCGAGCTAGTGAAAATGCCTTGCTAGTATAAAATATAAGCAAGCGAGCTAACCCAAATAGTGCACGAGCAACTAATATCGCTATGCGAGTAGTAAATAAATACATGTGAGTAATATAAAAACATGTGCGAGTTATACTTGCATGATAATAATACTTACTCGCATACGAATATCAGTACCTCCCTCTATAATATAGTTAGCTCGCACGCAAATAATATTAGCTCGTATTATTACATAGTCTACTCGCGTGGTAATAATATAAGAAGAGATGGGTAACGGCTGTCAAAAACTACGGCAACTACTTCTTTTCCCAAACCATTTGTAGCGCTTGTTTGCCACAAAACGATATAAATTGTCGCGCCAGCTTTTGGGTATGAGCTTAAATGCTGTCAACCAGCTCCAGGGAGCTTTCAGGTGCTTGCAGATTTCCAGCACTGCATCCGATTCGGAGAATAACTTATTGTTTTGAATAAGTAGAACGCTGTCAATCTGTAGCTGCAAATCAAACTTCTTTAAAATACCTTGTCCCTCTTCCGATTGTAGCGCAACAAACTTAAAATCGTTATCCTGTGCTTTTTTCAGAATTAAATCGACTGCAGAATTACAAAGATTGCAAACACCGTCAAACAGTATTATTCGTTGTTTTTGCTTCACACTAACATAACAACGTGTAACTGTTTAGGTTGAAAGAAGGACTGAGGGACTGAGGGATTGAGGGATTGAGGGACTGAAAAACTGAAGGATTGAAATGTTTGAATGTTTGAATGCTTGAATGCGTAAATGCTTAAATGAACAACGACTTTGGGTAACTCCGTGCCTCCTTTGAGCAACTTTGTGGTTAACTCTTTTTTAAAAGATTGAAAAATTGTTAAGCTGCTAAATTGTGGAATTGTAAGATTGCCTATTACTATTTTGCGTCAGCTAATGACCAATGCCTAATGACTAATGCCTAATGACCAATGTCTCGCAGCCCTCTATTTATTGGTTTTATAGTCGGTTATTAACCCCAACGTTAACCAGTTGGCCACTGCCTGGCGGTTATCGGGAATAACCAAACGTTTAACATCGCGCTGATGGTTCATGTTGCCCAGCTCGATAAAAATGGCTGTAGGCCAGGTGTTTCTTACAACGTACAACCCTCTTGATGAAACAGTGCCCGTGTATCCCCGGTTGGGTTGGTGTTCGTGGTATTTTTCTTCCATCGTATTTCGAAGAATTTTACATGCTTTTTCTCCGGTTTCGCTACGTTTATCGTGATAAAAAAAGATGTCGATGTTTTCGCCTCTTCCTCTGGAATCAACATGTATGGCGATCATTCGCTGAAAAGAGCCCTTGTGTTTTTTATAGAGTTTGTTTACCGCATCAGTGCGTTGTCGAAGGCGCCGGGTCTGATTCAACGGGATTTTTAAGTTCGGATAGCAAACTTCATCTTTATCGGCTTTCAGACTGTATTCATCACGAATTCCGTCGTTTTTATCGCGGGTGATCATATAAACTGTGGCTCCCTGTTCAATAAGTTTACGCGCCAAACGCAAAGTAACGTCGTAAGCATATTCATCTTCATAAACGTAATAGCCATTGTATTTTCCAACGGCACCGGGATCGGGGCCACCATGCCCGCCAACCAGGTAATAAACAGCTCCTTTTAAATCGTTACTTAAAATTTCAACATCAGCATACTTACTACCAAATATATCGTAATGTACAACTTTGCCGGTTCCTTTTGATGGAGAATTGGCTGTTTCAGCACTTCCTCCCGAACCAGCAGAATCCGGCAATTTATATTTAACACCAGCCAGTAAAGTGTTATTCTTCCCCAAACTACTTTTGTTTAATGCAATAAAGTCATCCATATATTCCGACGATGACAAACCGTAGCGGGTAAGTAAACGGTAGATTCCATCGCCTTTAAGTGCTACAACCTCTCTACTTTGCGACTGCACTAGCTGAGGGAACAGAAATGTTACTAAAAAACATATAAAAATATATTTCAAAACTGATTTTATATGTATGTTTGAAACGAACATGATTGATCCTATTTTGTTTCTATTGAACACTTATGATGCTAAAATAGAATTAACGTAAAAAATTATAATTTATTTATGCGACAAAGTATCAGCTATCTGTTGTTAATAACTTGCGCGTTTTTCATCTTTTCATGTAAAACACAGTTTGTTCAAAAAAGTTATGAAACCGGCAATATCTCGGTGTCGGAGGAAATTGGTGTAATGGATAGCAGCATAATTCAGCTTTATGCGCCATACAAAAATATCCTGGAAAAGGACATGAATCGTGTGTTGGCCATTTCTGAAGTTGAATTGGTAAAAGACAAACCCGAAAGTTTACTTACGAATTTTTTAGCTGACCTATTGCTTGAACAAGGAGCGGTGGTGGCTAAAGATCAACAACTGAATTTTACCCCTGCCGTATCGTTTTTTAATTACGGTGGAATTCGATCGTCATTGCCAAAAGGAGAAATTACGGTTGGAAATATTTTTGAGTTAATGCCTTTCGAAAATGAAATGGTATTGCTTGAACTGAAAGGCGAACAAATGCAGGCTTTCCTGGATTATATTGCCGATCATGGAGGAGGAAGCGTTGGCGGAGTGGAAATGGTTATTTCAGGCGATAAAGCCACTGATGTAAAAATAGGAGGAGAGAAAATAGATTTCAATAAAAGTTACTGGCTGGTTACCAACGATTATGTGGCTGCCGGTGGCGACGGACTTGAAATGCTGGCCGAAAATCAGCAGTTTATAAACAGCGGAGAGAAAATACGTGATGCGATAATTGAGTACCTTGAAGGAGTGGCTAAAAAAAATAAGCACGTTGATCCGAAACTGGATGGGAGGATAAGAAATGAATAGAAGAAGATTTATACGAAATGTGGCTGTCGGAACAGCAGGAATAACTTTAGGTGCAGTTCCATACGAACTTTTTGCTCACGAGGATTTTATTACAATATCCATTCTTCATACCAATGATATTCATTGTCATATAGAGCCTTTTACGGGTAGCAACGAAAGATATGACAATAAAGGAGGACTGGCTCGTATTGCACAATTGGCAGCTATTCAAAGGCAAAAAAATCCAAATACATTATTGCTCGATGCCGGAGATATGTTTCAGGGAACACCTTACTTTAATTATTTCAAAGGCGAGTTAATGTTAAAGGTGATGAGTGAGGCCGGTTACGATGCAAGTACTATTGGTAATCACGAATTTGACAACGGATTGCAGGGGATAAAAGACCCGCTGCCAAATGCTCAATTTCCAATCATTTCTTCGAATTACGATTTCTCGGATACCATTTTATCGGGTAGTTTTCCCGAATACAAAATTTTTAAGCGCGACGGTGTAAAAATCGGAATTTACGGGGTAGGTATCGAGTTGGAAAACCTGGTTGGCAAGAAAAATTACGGAGCAACCGTTTATAACGATCCGGTGGTTGTTGCACAGCGAATAGAAAGTTTCCTGAAAAATGACAAGAAATGCGATTTGGTGATCTGTCTTTCGCATATCGGATTACGCTATCGCGATAATAAAGTAAGCGATATGGTTCTTGCCGCAGAAACATCATTTACAGATTTAATTATTGGCGGACACACGCACTCGTATCTCGAAAAACCGCTGGAAGAAAAGAACAAACTCGGACAGCCTGTAATTGTAAACCAAGCCTGGTGGGGTGGGCTTGTGGTTGGAAAAGTTGATTTTGTTTTCGAAAAATCTAAAAAGAATAAAAAAGCAGTTTATTCTGATTTGCTATAATAAATTTTCAATGCCTATGAAAAGAATTCACAGGCTGTTATTTTCCGTAAGTTCCGGAGTATTATTAAGCTTGCCTTGGCTAGGCTTACCTGGCTGGATACTTTTTTTTGCTTTCGTACCATTACTTTATCTCGAAAATTTCTTTTTTAAATACAAGAAAGGATTTCCTTCTGTTTCACTTTGGGGGCATATTTTTCTGGCTGCAACAATCTGGAACGTCCTCGCGTCGTGGTGGATGACAAAAGTGTCGTTGGCAGGAGTTGGAGCGGCTATGATTTTTAATGCTTTTTTGATGTCGCTGGTATGGTGGGCTGCACATTCTATACGCCGAAAATTTTCTTCTGCATTAGGATACATTGCATTGGTTTCTTTTTGGACAACGCTAGAATACCTGCAGTTTAATTGGGATATTGAATGGCCTTGTTTGCAACTGGGGAGCGGCCTTGCAAATAATATTCAAATCATTCAATGGTATGAATACACCGGAGCTTTTGGTGGAACACTGTGGATTTTGCTTTTGAATATGGTATTGTTTAAGTTAGTTCGATCATACCAGGAAAAAACACACTTGTTAAAAGTTAGGATAACCTATACAACGGCATTTAGCTTACTTATTTTGGTGCCCATTATTCAGTCGTTGTTTGTGTACCATACTTATAGTGAAAAAAAGGATCAGATAAATATTTCTATTGTTCAACCCAACGTCGATCCTTATACGGAGAAATTCGACATGGATTCGGAAGAACAAAAACTAATGGATTTTATCCGTTTGGCAAATGAGGTTACAAACGGCAGCACCGATTTTATTGTTGGACCGGAAACACTTTTTGAGCATCAGTACCTTTGGAACGAGGATGATTTCAGATCAAATCATTTTCTTATGCAGGTTCAGCATTTTCTGAATAAATTTGAAAAAGCAGAAATGGTATTTGGTGTTTCATCATTTAAAGTTTATGAAGATGAGGATGAAATTACAGCTTCAGCCCAGAACAAAGATGGTGTAATTTACGACCGTTTTAATACGGCAATGCTTCTTAATAAAGTAGGAGAAACACAGATTTACCATAAATCGAAACTGGTTGCAGGAGTAGAGAAAGTTCCTTATCAGAAGTATTTTTCGGTACTAAAAAACAGCTACATCGATTTGGGAGGAACATCCGGGACCTTGGGACGACAGGCAGAAGCTTCAAATTTAGTTTCGCAAAACGGAGTTGTTATAGCGCCTGTTATTTGCTTCGAGTCGGTATTTGGCCACTACGTAAGCGAATATGTAAAAAGGGGAGCGGAAGTAATATTTGTAATAACCAACGATGGCTGGTGGAAGAACTCACGAGGGTACAAACAGCATCTTTTATTTTCGCAGCTGCGGGCGATTGAAACAAGGCGTAGCATTGCACGGGCGGCTAATACAGGAACTTCGTGTTTTATTAATCAACGAGGGCAGGTATTACAAGCAACAAATTGGTGGAAAGAAGAGGCGATTACAGGATCAATTAATAAAAACGATAAATTGACCTATTACGCAAAGCATGGTGATTTTGTAGCCCGGTCGGCTGTTTTTGTAAGTGTAATGTTAGTGTTGTTGGTCTTTGTGAAGAGGTTCAGGTAAGGACAAAAAAAATCCGCACTAATCCATTGTGTAAAACCCCTGTATAACAGGATTTGAGCGCCCGGCTGATCAAACTTCCACCGGTCCGAAGACTCATCCCGATAAATCGAGACTACAAGGCCTGTTTTAGCAACCATAAAGAGCTTACTCGGTTTAATTTTTTCTGTTGAGTTTACCAATTTATAGATCAATGCGGAAAATATTTTTTTCTCTTCAAAGAACTCGTTTTGTATAATCCAAATGTAGCTGTAAGCTTTGTTATATGCAAATTTTAGAGGTTAATTTTGATGAAATTTAGGGTAATGTATTGTTGGATAGTTTATTAAATATCGACCAATTTGCTCCCGTTTTGAAATTTTGAAAAGAGTTGTTTTACCACGTAGAATTTTATGATATGTATGTTTGTGTCAGTCTTGTTATTGAAGGTGATCATCTCTAAAATCTTATAGCTTTTTAAAACAAAAAGTACTGAACCTACAGTTTGAAAATATATGCTCAATTGCTGAATCAAAATAAGTTATTTCTTAGCAGAAATAAGAAATTTGGGCGGGAAGTATTTTCTTCGAATAGTTAATTTTAGATCATAAAAGATTAATACCTTACTAATGTTAGAAAATAGCCAGCATCGTTGGACATTCTTTCATCTATTATGTAGATGTTCATATGAAAATCCTACAAAATTTTGTCCGCTAAACGATCAACGAAAATCAACAGTACTAGACAATTACATTTATGCAACTAAAACCGTAAGTGACGAAGAAATTGCAAAAATTCTGGATTATCATTCTAACTGCATGAATAAACGAAGAAGTGAAAATATTTGTGTTGAGTAATTGCAAGAAATAGAATTCTTTAAAGGGCCGTGATATAGATGGCTTTATTTTGTTAAAAGCCTGTAAATTAGATTTTACAGGCTTTTTGATTCGTGTGAAACTTTGGTGATCCCACCGGGATTCGAACCCAGATCGCAAGAACCGGAATCTTGTATTCTATCCATTGAACTATGGGACCGGTATTGGCTGCAAAAGTAACAAAATTCCCGAATGTGCATGTCTAAAATTCAGGTTAGCTTACCAATAAATGTTGATAAAATACAGCAGTGGCTGATGCACTCATTTTTTTATATCGTTACATTTGTCCACATAAACTATTGAATATGGAGAAGAGAGCCGCTTTGGCTTTAGAGAAGTTTAACAAGTATATTGATTCTTTTACAGGATTGGGAGAAGATCAGATAATAAACTTGAAAATTAAGAAAGAACACTCTGTTAGAGTTGCCGGCCTTGCCGAGATGTTGGCCGGTAGAATGGAACTAAACGAAACAGAGACTTATTTAGCTTTTTTAATTGGTTTGTTTCATGATATTGGCAGGTTTAAACAGTTAGAAGAATACAACACTTTTAACGATGTGAAATCAGTGGATCATGCTGATTATGGCGTTGAAATCCTAAAAGAAAATAACTTCTTTGAATACCTTGATGAAGGACAGGTTAATATAATTCTTTTGGCTATTAGCCAGCATAATAAGCTGGGTTTACCCAAAAAAATGAGCGATAAGGAACGACTTTTTGCTCAATTGATAAGAGATGCTGATAAGCTGGATATTTTACGGGTAATAACAGATTATTACTCCAATCCTAAAGCTACTCCAAATCATACTTTAACCTGGGAAATGCCAAAAGGATCAGCAGTTTCACCAAAGGTTTCAAAACAGATATTAAAAGGGGATCTGGTCTCGAAAGATACAGTGATAAACGAATTGGACATTAAAGTAATGCAACTTTCGTGGGTTTACGATTTGAACTACAGACCATCTTTTGAGTTAATGGTAGAGAATCGTTACCTGGATAAGATCTACAATTCGATGCCGAAAAATGATACAGTAATCGAAATTTACAGAAAAGTAAAAGTTTACATAGAAAATAGGGTTATAGCCTGATGCAAAAACAAATAACCGTTTTTACACCACGACATAATCTTTTTAACCCGGAAAAATAATGGCGAACAGATTGGTATGCATGTGTAATTTTGTTGATGAAAAGGAGATTAAACAACTGCTTGAAAAGGGAGTTGAATCTACCGCTCAGATTCAAACGTTAACACGTGCCGGTACGTCTTGTGGCCGGTGTTTACCCGTTATTGACGATTTGGTTGAAAGTCATTTAAAAACAAAACCCAAGCCACAACAAGGAAAGTTGCGACTCGGGTTTTAAACACAACATCAAAGTATTTTTAGAAGTATCTTGGCGATACCACTTTTTCTTTCTTAAATCTAAGTTCGTACGAGATCATTACTTCGTGCGTACCATTGTTGTAATTCTGCAAATTTGTTGTAGAAAAATCAATGGCGTATCCCAACCGAAGTTTCTCTGCAAACAGGAACTGGGCAATAAAACCATACGAATCGCCTGAACGCCACATGGCACCTAGCCACAGTTTTTCTTTAATTAGGAAGTTACCTGTTAAATCGAGCTGAAGCGGAGTACCTGTTTCCGAGGTAAACGAGGCTTTTGTTAAAGCCGTTGGTTTGAATTTAACATTCTCGCCAAGGTCGAATACCGCTCCAGCGATCAGGAAGTAGTGACGCAGTTGTCCTTCTACCGAAAAATTGTCGTAATCATTATCAAAAGTACTGTTCACCACTCTTGGTATCGAAAATCCCAGGTAAGCTCTTTTGCTGTAAAGGAATGCTCCCACACCAAAGTTTGGTTTTAGTTTCGAATCGATTTCTCCAACAAACGAAGGATCTCCCGGATCGAGAATGTTATGCAAAGCCAGGTTGTGCGAGTAATTGGTAAACCCACCTTTTAATCCCAGTCGTAAATTCAGTGTTTCACTTAAAGGTACGAGGTAGGAATAATCGGCAAACATATAAAACCGTTTTACGTATTGCACTTTATCGCTTATCAGGTTCAATCCCAGTGCCACTCTTTCGTTTTTGAGCGGAGCCTGGAACGAGAAGGAATATGTTTCGGGGGCACCATCAAACCCAGTCCACTGGTGACGGCCCAGTAACATAAAACCAACGGATTCCCATGTACCGGCATAAGCCGGGTTAATGGTTTGTGTATTGAACATGTATTGAGTATACATGGGGTCCTGCTGCGCATTAGAGGTAAATGCAGATAATACAATTGCCAGAATCCCTAAACCTTTGATAATATTTAATTTTGCTTTCATCGTTTTAAATTTTTTTCAGATTTAACATTCATTAATTATTAATCAATTAATTATTTAGGAATATTGTTCCGGTAACCGGTTCTTTACCACCGCTATTAAAGTATAGGATGTAGAAATAGGTTGCCGCAGGCAGTTTGTCGTTACCAATCTGCATATCGTGCATCGAAGTTCCGTTCCACCATGCATCGGTGCTTCCCCAACGCGTAACATTACCATAGTTTTCCTGTTCGTATACCTGGTTACCCCAACGGTTAAAGATCTCAATTCTTGCCTCGGGATAAAGCTCTTCGAAGGTCTGTTCACCTTCAGCGCAAACAAATCTCATTTCGAAGTAATCGTTGTAACCATCCTCGTTCGGAGAGAATCCGTCAGGGATGATAAGTTCGCATCCTTCAGCTTCTTGAGGATCTGTGATAACAGGAGGATCGATAATATCTCTCCAGTCGCGGATATTGTTAGCAGTATCAGCCGCCATATCCTGCAATGGTGCGTAAGAACCAATTGCATTTTGTCCGTGTAACCATTCTTCGCTGGTATCGTATGAGTCGTATGGATCAAACAGCCCATCACCGTCAGCATCAGTAGATCCAATATTTGTATCAGCAATTGTATCGTGCGGTGCAGCATCCCAACCTTCTATCCAGTCTTCAATTCCATCACCATCGGAATCAATATCCAGGTAGTCTGGAGTACCATCCTGATCCATATCCAGCGGTTCGTAATAAACACCTTCATTTTCTGTGTCGTACTGGTCATCCCAACCATCACCGTTAGAGTCCGAACCAAGAGGAGGATAGTAATCCCAATTATTATCTGTTCCTCCGCGTCTTTCAGCCTCTGCACCTTCAGCAATCGTTTGCTGCCATTCTATATTATCAGGAATACCGTCGTTATCAGAGTCAATATCCAGACGATCTACAATTCCGTCTCCGTCCGAATCAAGTGTTTCCTGGTTCAGCGCATAAAGCTCTTCATCCACATCAAGAATACCATCATCGTCGTCGTCGATGTCATTTACATCAGGTATATCATCACAGTCGGTATCAATCAGTACTCTGATGGTTACCTCAGCAGTATCACAGATCGAAGTATTCAGGTTGTGACAAACAGAGTAGGTAAGTGTGATTATCAGTTCACTGGCATCTTCATTGATATAATCCAGTGTTCCGTCGGTAATAGTAACACCTTCAGGTAAATTGGTCAGTACACCGAAGTCTGAGTTTTCACGGGTGAATCCTTCGTCGTTGGCAAACAAATCGATGTCTCCTGTTACGGTTCCTCCCGGACAGTAAATCAATTCAAGATAATCGGCATTTGCTTTATAAAGTTCCGGATCACATTCGTATACACCTTCTTCAACAGTAACGGTTGATGTACAGGTTGAAACGTTTCCACATTCGTCGATTGCGGTTAAGGTAACCTGATTTTCGCCCAATCCACCACAATAAAAGAATTCCTGGCTAATATACATGGTATCAATACCACAATTATCAGTTGAACCTCCATTGATGTCGTCAACAGTAATGGATGCCACACCATTTTCGTTGAGCTGAACAGTAATGTCGTTGCAGCTGATTACAGGAGCAACTGTGTCAAGTATGGTGATAATCTGAACCTGAGGTTCGGCCTCATTTCCACATTCATCAACCAGAGTCCAGGTACGTGTAATAATCCACTCGCCTGCACATGAACCTTGTTCTTGTATATCAGAGTATTCTGCATTCAGATCGGTACAGCAGGCGTCACTTTCGTCAGTTACATCGCCTGTTACTTCAACACTAACATCGTAATTGCATTCAGAGTCAGAGTATATAGTAATGTCTTCTGGTGCAGTAAATGTAGGAGCATCTTCGTCAACTACTCTGAATGTACCTGTAGTAGGTGTAAAGTTACCACACTCGTCGAAAGCGTAGAATGTAACAGTTACTTCACCAGAGTTGCAACAGGTAGTTTCAAAAGAAATGTCTTCGTAATTATTTTCCCAGCTTACTTCGCCACAGCCATCAACAGCCTCGGCATATCCGTGGTTGTCTAACCATGCCTGAAGTGCAGCTTCGTAACCTTCCGGAGTACATTCCACAACCGGATTGCTTGCAGGTTCAATAATTTCAGGAGGCGTTGTATCTTCGATAGTAAATGTTGCTGAAACGGTATCTGTTACGAACGGACCTGTAATAATTCCGGTAACCTTAATCGCTTTTGTTAAGCCACATAACGGAGTTTCGTCTTCCGAAATCCGGATCTTATAATCCGGATTTGAGCTTACATCAAATTGTGCATAGAACTCATTCCATTCAGCTTGATTACCATTACCGTCGCATTCCACGGTTTTATCGTAAACTTCTATTGTTTCGGCAGTACAACTTACACCGAAGTCTTTGGTAAGATCCTGAGGAGAGCTTTCCGAAAGAAGTGCACTTTGCGGATTTTCGTTCGTAACTCCACAAGTTACATCGAAGTCGGCAGTAGTTGCATACATAGCACTACTTAATATACCAGACTTAGTTGTAGCTGGCAGGATTTTAACAAGACCTGAAGCACCTATAATAGTTGCCTGATCAGACATGTTGGTGTCGAAATCGAGTTCTATATTGTAGGTGCCTAATTCAGCCGGTTTGTCACGCCAGTAACCAGTGAAACCTACAATAATGCTATCGATATAGCCTCCGGATCCTGTTACGATGATGTTAGGATTTAGTGCATTTCCAACACCTGCTTTATTCAACTCGCCTTCATCTTCAGGTTGATCGTAAGTTCCGTTGTTATTCAGGTCAATCCATTCCCATTCATCGAATGGAACAGCACCGTGTGCATCCGGAATGTTTTTAGTTACCAGGTCGTCGTCGTTGGAATCGTACCATTCATCCTGAATTCCGTTGTTGTTTTTATCATACCATACCAGGTCACCAACAACCGGTCCGTTGTATTCTTCATACCCAAAGTTATGTGTCTGGAATTCACAATCGACAACCGTGGTGAAGAACAAACTTGAATTGGTATTGTAAAGACCGGCAACATTCAGGTTTGCATCGATTACCTGTACCAGGTAATCACCCGGTTTAATATTTACGAATGCGTATTGACCGCTTGTATCGGTTACTACCAGTGCAACTGTGTCCGGATCATTGATTACATCCTGTGCAACCAAAATTACCAATGCACCCTCAATCGGTTCATTCTGCTGATCTTCCCTGTAAACAGTTCCATCGATACGGGTTTGGCCTTCACAAAGAACAGTTACTGTGAAACTGCAGGAATCGATGTTTCCACAATCGTCTTCGGCATAGTAGGTAACAGTTGTTACTCCGATATCGAATGTATCGCTTGCATCGGTTGTGAAGTTATAATCGTTCCAGTAAGTTACCTCGCTGCAATCGTCGAATACAGTTGGAAGAGGAATCTGAACCGGAGCATCCGGCACATAAGCATCGATCCATACTGTTGTATCATTCGGACAGATTATGATCGGTGGAGTAGTGTCGATAATTGTAATTGTTTGCGTAAATTCATCTGATTGATTTCCACAAGAATCTGTTGCAATCCATGTATTTACAATAATACCTGCACTTGGACAAACTTCATCTGTTCTTTCGAAAGTTCCAGGTGTTTTTTCAACCATCAATGTATTACCACAAACGTCAATTATCACAGGTGCCATTTCCTGGGCAATTCGTAATCCTGCAGTATCGCTACAACTCAATGTAGTATCAAGTGTAAGTTCCACTGTTTCCCAGGTTGGAGCATCTTGTGCATTAATTGTAAATGTAGAACTGCATCTGTCGCGCTGGTCGCAACCATCTATAGCAACTGCGGAGATGGTAATTGCACCTCCACAAATATCTGGAGCTACTAATGTGTCAAGACTCACTACGGTAGTATCGACATAGTATGTTACATCGGTATTGCAGCCGCCTACAACTCCAAAGCTACTGATCCAGCTGGCAAAGCTAGTCGCAATAGCATTTTCGCTTTGACACGAAACTTCGGTAGTGTCGGCAGGGCAGGTAAGTGTCAGAAGAGGAGCTGGTTCTACTACAAAATATGCAGTGTCGTGAACAGGCTCTTCGCAGTAGCTGTTTGCTGTCCAGATTACTTCAACAGAACCTCCACATGATATCGGAGCCCGCACATCTAAAGTATCGTAGCTTACATCCAGACTGCAACCACCAGAGTAATCAACTTCAGCGAGCCAGTCTGTGAATAAACTGTCGATATCAGCTTGAGAGCTGCACGATGGAATTGTATCATTATTCGGAGCAGTAAGCGCAACAGCCGGAGCATCTTCAATTACAAAGTATGCAGTATCGTAAACCGGATCCTGGCAATTGCTTTCAGCAGTCCAGATCACAGGTATCGAATCGCCGCAGCTCATGAACCCATCCATTCCATGAGCGTCATGATCTACATCCGTCGCACATCCGCCATTGTATTCAACTCTGCTTAACCATGATTCGAACAGGTCGAATAGTTCTTGTTGATTTTTACATGCACTAACAGTTGTGTCTTTTGGAGCAGTAAGTGAAACAGAATCGGCAGCATTGATAGTAAATGTTGCTGAAACGGTATCAGATGTACAGTTGTTTCCAAGGCCGAATACAACAGTTACCGAACCACCTTCGCACCATGTAGGAGCGTTGTAGTCGAGACTTGAAGGTTCTGCCTGACATTCGTTGGAAACTACATTAAAACTGTCGAGCCATAAATCGAAGTCAGCATCGATCTCAGCCTGGCTGGTGTAGTCGCAGCTTTCGGCAGTGAAATCGCCAGGTCCTTCAACATCAGCAGTGTCGGCCGGGATAATGATGAACTTAGCTGAAACAGTATCGTTCGAGCAGTGGTCGGCAGCGCCGAATACCACTTCAACGGTATCACCCGCGCAAAGAGCAGGAGCCGTGTATTGCGACAGGTCGGTAGCTGTAACACCACAACCACTGTCGGCAACACTAAATCCTTCTAGCCATTGGGCAAATGCGTTATCCAGCGAATCCTGGTCAGGGAATACGCAACTGATTCTTTGGTAATCAGCAGGCCCTGAGACCTCAACCGGAGAAGCTCCGTTTATAGTAAATGTAGAACTGCATCTTCCGCCTTGCTGGCAATCATCAGAAGCAACAGCGGAGATGGTAATTGCACCTCCACAAATATCTGGAGCTACTAATGTGTCAAGACTCACTACTGTTGTATCGATATAATAAGTTACTTGTGGATTACATCCGCCTTCAACTCCAAATCCTGCAATCCAGCTGGCAAAGCTTGCTGCAATTGCACTTTCATCCTGACAGGCAACTTCTGTAGTGTCTCCAGGACAGGTAAGAACAAGGTCCGGTGTATCTTCCACCACAAAGTAGGCAGTGTCTTTCAACGGCTCTTCGCAGCTGCTGTTTGCTGTCCATATTACCTGAACAGAACCACCGCATGCTGCAGGAGCTACAAGAGTAGAATCGTAACTAACTTTCAAGTCACATCCACCATCGTAAGTAACTTCATCTAACCATGCTTCGAACAAGTCGTCGATAGCATCGGCAGAAGCACACGAAGGAATTGTATCGTTATCCGGTGCGGTAAGAACCATTGCCGGAGCTTCTTCAATTATGAAAGTTGCTGTATCCGATACCTCCGCTTCACAATTACTTGTAGCTGTCCAAATTACTTCAATTTCGCCACCACAGGTATCCGGAGCTACGAGAGTAGAATCGTAGCTTACTTGCAGGTTACAACCGTCTGTGTATTCGACTTCAGCTAACCATGCTTCGAACAAGTTGTAGATAGCATCGGCAGAAGTACAAGCTGGAATAGTATCGTTATCCGGTGCAGTAAGAACTACAGGAGCCGGAGAGAGAACAGTTATTTTCGTTGTATCTGTTAAATCTCCCGAGCAGCCGTAAGGGAATTTATAGACTAACGTCAATTCTCCTCCGCACAACAGATCATCTACTACAACATCTAATCGCGGGGTTGAATCATATTCAAGGATTTCTATTTCACAAAGTTCCGCGACAGTAAACGTAGATGGAAATGAGTCTGTACAACCACCTGAAAGTTTAACATCAAAAATTGTTTTAAATAATGTTTGAACAATCTCAGATGAATCAGCGCAGGAAGCAAGTACAGTATCTTCTGGTGCATTTAATTCATAAGGATCATCCGGTGATGAAAGGATGACTTTTGAAGAGTCAACCAATTGTTCTCCGCTACACACATCGGTGGCGTACCAGGTGAAAGTATATTCACCACCACAGAAAAAATATTCCAAGTAATCATCTTTATCAGCTTTGAAGGTCATGGAGTCTACCTGAATCAGGTCACTGTTGCAGGCTCCGCTAAAGGAGACAACATCATTTTGTTGCCAATCACCAACTAATCCATAGAAATCTTTAATGTTACATGCTTCCACTAATGTATCCTTTGGTACATTCATTACCAGCGGATGAGGAGAAATGGTAACGGTTGTTGTATCCCTGACAGGATCCTGACAATCGCTCGTTGCTTCCCAGATCAATATAAATTCACCACCACAGGTTAATTCATTCAAATCAAAATCATCACTTCCGATGAATTCGATTTCCGGATTGCATCCTCCTTCTGCATTAACAACATTGTTGTTCCAGTTGGAGATGATGGCATTTAAAGAATCATGAGTTAAACATGCTTCAATAGTGGTGTCTGCAGGCACGGTAAGAATTACCGGACTTGTTGGTGCAACGATAAATGTTGCTGTATCATAAACCGGATCAAGACAGCTGCTTGTTGCCTTCCATATCACATCAATAGTGTCTCCACAGATATTGAAATCAACGGAAGAGGTATCGGCAGTTAAATCTGTTATACATCCTCCATCCAGGTTTACTTTGCTTAACCAATCAATATATAAACTATCAATTGTTGCAATTGGTGTGCATCCGTCGACAACAGTATCGTTTGGAGCTGTTAACTCCAGAGCAGGAGCATAAATCCAGGTGTAAGTTTGAGTAAGAGTATCGCTGTTGCCACAATTGTCTGTTCCCCAGTATTTATGGGTAACCGACCAGTAGCAGTCTCCGATATCTTCAGGAGTACCAGAAATAACTCCTGAGAATACATTATTATCGCAGTTGTCTTCCCACATTAAGGTATCCAGAGCTGCATAAGCTGAATCTGCAGGATTACAACCCAAGTCTCCACCGTTAGGTGCAGTAGCTGTTGGTAGTTCTGAATCACCACCTGCGTAGGTAACTGTTACATTATCGGCAGCGTTACCACACTTGTCGGTAACAGTATAAGTGTATATTACTTTCCAATTGCAGTCGTCACCCGACAACGAATCGGATTTTGTTACAACTACTGTATTGCAGTTATCATCATACAATGCTGCGATGTCAGTTTCGCTTGGTCCGGCAGGGATTTCAGCAATGCAAAGTTCTAAGTCTAAAGTGTCGGCCGGTAAAATTCCTGTTAATTCAGGAGCCTGTGTGTCGTGAACAACAAACGTTGCTGTATCGGAAACTGACAGATTGCATGAGTTTGTTGCCGTGAAAATTATTTCTATTGATCTTTCGCATCCATCACCCGTCCAGCTAGCGGTATCTGAATTGTCAGTCCAGGTTACATCATCGCCGCAGGTGTTGGCAATTGTCATGCCTGCATGATTACTTAGCCATAATTGGTACGGATCTAACGTCACTATAGCTGCTGATTTTTCAGCATTGACTATTCTGGCACATTCGGTAGTATCATTTTTAGCCGCTGTCGCAATAACAGGGGCAGGAGTATTCAGAAGTGTAATACTTGCAGAATCAACAAATGTACTGTCGGAGCATAAGTCTTGAACAGACCATACGAAAGTAACTTTACCTCCACAAGAAGTTATATTACCACTTTTCTGAGGGGAATCAACTTCTATGAGGTTGGCATAACAAGCGCCACTCAAAGATAGTCCTGATGTTAACCATGATTGTTCCAGACTTGTAATTTCTTCTATATCTGTACATGCTTCCAAAATTGTATCTTTTGGCACGGTCATTATAAGAGGATCTGTTGGTGATACTATAATTTTTGCAGAATCAACCAACTGGTCTCCTCCACAAATATCTGTTGCAATCCAGGTAATAGTATACTCGCCTCCACAATAGATCGAATTTACATCTCCATTCATAAAGACAGTATCTATTTGCATCTGATCGCTGTAACATGCTCCACTAAATGTAGCACCGTTCAACGCCCAGTCTTGTAGAATTGCTGCCAATCCTGTTGATCCAGTGCTTGATGTCCAACCATCCTCAAAACTTAATGTCATAGATCCTATATCACAAGCTTCAATTGTGGTATCTTCAGGAACTGTCATTATCAGAGGATCGGTTTGAAGAATGATTTTTGCTGAGTCGACTAACTGAGCTCCGTTACACATATCGGTTGCAATCCAGGTAATGCTAACTGTTCCACAACCCAACGAGACTTCATCAGTATTTACAATTACAGTATCTGTTGGATAAAGACCAGATTGAACGTAACAGGGGCCACTAAATGTTGCTCCAAATATCTTCCAATCTTCTATAATCGAATTCATCGTCTCAGATTCGCAAGCTTCAATAGTAGTGTCTTTGGGTACTGTCATTATGAGCGGATCAGGTGATAATAATTTAATTTTTGCAGAATCAATCAATTGGTGATCTCCGCAAGGGTCAGTTGCAACCCAGGTTATGGTAATTT
Source organism: uncultured Draconibacterium sp. (assembly GCF_963677565.1). Taxonomy (NCBI): domain Bacteria; kingdom Pseudomonadati; phylum Bacteroidota; class Bacteroidia; order Marinilabiliales; family Prolixibacteraceae; genus Draconibacterium; species uncultured Draconibacterium sp. The sequence continues at coordinate 2,693,823 of NZ_OY781981.1, forward strand.
CATCTCCACAAATATTCACATTTTCAAATCCACTAAAATAGACTGTATCTGTTTGAATCTGATCGCTGTAACATGCTCCACTAAATGTAGCACCATTCAACATCCAATCTTGAGTAATTGATAAAAGAGATGCTCCATCGCAAGCTTCAACTGAAGTATCTTCAGGTACTGTCATTATAAGCGGATCAGGAGTAGAAATGGTTATGGTAGTTGTATCGCTTACCAAGTCCTGACAATCGCTTGAGGCTTTCCATTCTATTAGGAATTCTCCACCACAGGTTCGTTCATCTTCCAAATAACCTAAAACTTCAGGTTCCAGAAGTTGTGCATTACATCCTCCGTTTGTTTGAACAACATTGTTTTTCCAATTTGTAATGATTGATTCTAACTCTGATTGACTTATGCAAGCCTCAACAGTTGTATCACCCGGAATAATAAGTGAAACAGAATCAGTTTGTCCAACCATTAAAGTTTTTTCACAATCAGAAGAGCAACCATCTGAATTTGTTACTGTAAGATAAACTGTATAGGTTGAATCGCATAATGTACCTGAAACTACGTTCACTGAATCAGTAGCAGTTGAACCTGAAATGGATCCGTTTCCATCAATTGACCAGGCGTAACCAGCCAGACCTTCAGGAGCATAGAAAGTTTCTACTGATTCAGTACAGATTGGGCCGTCAGTTCCGGTAACATTACATATTGGAGCTTCATTTATGGTAAGAGTAACGGCAGTCCTGGTCAGGCTTGAGCATGTACCGTTACTGTATTCTGCGTAATAAGTTTTTGTTCCAACAGTGTTGAGTGTCGGGCTTGCCACCACGTTACCACCGCTGGCCGCATCGAACCAGGTAACACCAGTTGATGATACCAGTGCGTCGTTTGCATTGAGCATTTGAATCGGATCAGTTTCACATTCTGTGATATCGTCGTCTTTTTCGGGCGCCTCCGGAGCTTCGTTAATGGTAAGAGTAACGGCAGTTCTGGTCAGGCTTGAGCATGTACCGTTACTGTATTCTGCATAATAAGTTTTTGTGCCAACAGTGTTGAGTGTCGGGCTTGCCACCACGTTACCACCGCTGGCCGCATCGAACCAGGTAACACCAGTTGATGATACCAGTGCGTCGTTTGCACTGAGCGTTTGAATCGGATCAGTTTCACATTCTGTGATATCGTCGTCTTTTTCGGGCGCCTCCGGAGCTTCGTTAATGGTAAGAGTAACGGCAGTTCTGGTCAGGCTTGAGCATGTACCGTTACTGTATTCTGCGTAATAAGTTTTTGTACCAACAGTGTTGAGTGTCGGGCTTGCCACCACGTTACCACCGCTGGCCGCATCGAACCAGGTAACACCAGTTGATGATACCAGTGCGTCGTTTGCATTGAGCGTTTGAATCGGATCAGTTTCACATTCTGTGATATCATCGTCTTTTTCGGGCGCCTCCGGAGCTTCGTTAATGGTAAGAGTAACGGCAGTCCTGGTCAGGCTTGAGCATGTACCGTTGCTGTATTCTGCGTAATAAGTTTTTGTACCAACAGTGTTGAGTGTCGGGCTTGCCACCACGTTACCACCGCTGGCCGCATCGAACCAGGTAACACCAGTTGATGATACCAGTGCGTCGTTTGCACTGAGCGTTTGAATCGGATCAGTTTCACATTCTGTGATATCGTCGTCTTTTTCGGGCGCCTCCGGAGCTTCGTAAATGGTAAGAGTAACGGCAGTTCTGGTCAGGCTTGAGCATGTACCGTTACTGTATTCTGCGTAATAAGTTTTTGTACCAACAGTGTTGAGTGTCGGGCTTGCCACCACGTTACCACCGCTGGCCGCATCGAACCAGGTAACACCAGTTGATGATACCAGTGCGTCGTTTGCATTGAGCGTTTGAATCGGATCAGTTTCACATTCTGTGATATCGTCGTCTTTTTCGGGTGCCTCCGGAGCTTCGTTAATAGTAAGAGTAACGGCAGTCCTGGTCAGGCTTGAGCATGTACCGTTACTGTATTCTGCGTAATAAGTTTTTGTACCAACAGTGTTGAGTGTCGGGCTTGCCACCACGTTACCACCGCTGGCCGCATCGAACCAGGTAACACCAGTTGATGATACCAGTGCGTCGTTTGCATTGAGCGTTTGAATCGGATCAGTTTCACATTCTGTGATATCATCGTCTTTTTCGGGTGCCTCCGGAGCTTCGTTCACAATTACCTCAATCGTATCCCTAGCCACACAATCTGAGTTATAAAAAACACATACAATATAATCACCCTCACTGGCTGTTGTAGCTGTAAAAGCATCAGGGTCGAGGTCGCTAGATTCGTAGTTGTCAGGGCCTTTCCATTTTACAGAGTCGGCGGTGCTGGTAAAACTTGCTGAAAGATCAATGTCATCACCTACGCAAACAGGAGAATTACCACTTGCAGTAACAACGCCAGTGCAACATGCTTCTATAACAACTGTTACCATAAGGCGTTGGTCACTTTCACAATCACCTACTGTTTGAGTAGCATAATATGTTGCTCCGTTTACTAAAAGTTCCGTTTCATCTAATGGTGCTCTATCCGATTCATTGGCATACCATTTTATATTTTCTCCCGTTACTTGTAAGTCTGCAATTGTTATTTCACTACCTAAGCAAAATGTTTGGGTTGATTCACCAGATGGTTTATCCGGATCGGAAACAACAACGTTAACCTTAAAACGTGATAAACTTTCGCAACCATCAATTGTTTGCGAAGCAAAGTAATCTTCTCCATCAACTAACAGTGTACTTCCATCCAGTGGTTGACCTCCGGTAGCATCAGCGAACCATTGAATATTATTTCCTGCAACTGATAAAGCTGAAACAGTTGGATTGTCGATAGCGCAAAAACTTTGGATTGCATTACCGCTAGGTGTTGGAGCATCGTTTACAACTACATCGAAAATGCAATTGTCAGAAAGCGTAAAACCACCAGGTTGCGTTAAAGTAGCTGTATAAACAACCTCAGTAGTTCCAATTGGAAACTCATCTCCAGGATTATGGTTAGAGGTGACAACAAAATTAATTCCCTCAGAACAACCATCAAGATCTGATAAAATTGCATTGTAATTCAGGTAATCTAATTCGAGCTTGTTATTCCCTGGTCCTGTAAATTCAAATTTCAATTTATAAATACCACTTCCCAGAGGTAGATCATTAGCAGGAATTGTTAATGTCAAAGGCGTTTCTGACGGATTTGAGTTGTTGCCTGCTGCTAACAGTGTGGTAACTGAATAAATTGCTTCAATTGTATATGCTGTTTCATCAGAATTTGCTTTCAATACAACCAGGTTCCATCCAATTGTCACTTCACTTGATGAGTTTAACAGTTGTATATTAACCGGATTATCAACTGAATTGTCAAAATACTGAAATGGTGCAACAAAAAATACGTCAGCAGCATTTCCCTGATATAACGAAGGATCATCAGCAGTTGCTGATTGCCATAACCTCATATTATCGCTACCAATGCGTTGAGTATTATTATAAATCCAACATGAATTTTTACTTTCAGGAATATTAAACTGAACATCGAAAGAAGATCCGTCACCTTCTCCTGTGGCACAACAACTGTACACAAAACCAGGAGGAGTCCAAAATACAGGAGTTCCTCCTTCTCCGTCGAAACATACAGCGGCTAAATCTATTGGCGGGCAGTTGTCTTTTGTAATTCCACACGTACTGGTTTCCGGCTCTGTTATTTCAACTAATAGCGGGCTTTGCGATTCGCAATCATTTGCATCTTTTACATAAACGGTATAAGTACCCGCAGCTAAACCTTCAAAAATACCAGTAGTATTCGAATAGCTCGTATTATCTAAACTATACAGGTAGGGTGGTGTGCCGCCACTTGCTTCCACTTTAAATGAGCCATCTGTTCCACCAATACAAATTAAATCGTTGTGATAATCGTGCAACTCTGTTACAATTGGAGAATGAACAGTCACTGTTACCGGTTGGATATCAGAACATCCTGATGCCGAATCAAAACCTTTGATATAATAAGTTCCGGCAGTGGCAGTTGTAGGAGTAGGATATGAAATGGAGGCAGCCTCATCTTCCCAATAAGTATATGTTAAATTTGGTGAACTTCCTGCAGTAATAGCAGATGCTGTTAAATCTATGGTATTTGGGTAACAAACCGGATCGGGTTGATTAATATTTACTTTAGTGGTGGTAAAACTTTTGGCTTCCAGAAATACTCCTGCATCCCATTTTTGATCACTAATATCTGCAAGGGCCAACTTAATATGATAAGTTTGATTAGGCTGAACCTCGTGAGTTGCAGTTAATACAACTGTCATTCCATCAAATTGTGTAGATAAAGCATTTTCTGTTAATGTATAGCTTTTTCCACTACCGTTGTCTATATAAAAGATTTCATTTTCTGCAGCACAAGGGAAGGAGCCTCTTTGGTTGGAATAGTATTTTGAAGCATCATATTCAGTGAATTCGCCATGAATATTTGAAATAGATACTTCTGTACCATTTGGAAGTTTTGCAAGATTTATTGAGCCGGTAATACCGGGGCCACTCAGGAAAAATCCAAAAGCATCGTTAAATCGAGAACAGGTCCATTCTCTGTATTCTTCCGATGCAAAAACGTATTTAAATTCCAAGGTATTTCCGGCCGGTACAAAATCAAATTCCAAAACGGAAGCATCATATGAACGATAGCCACCCGAAATAGTTTCCAAATCAGGATCACCAGCATTTTCTTCCATTGCATCTGTTTTGCTGGCAAGGTCGTTTGGGCCTTCAGCTGAACTGATTTTACCGGTAGAAAGTAGTAATCCTTCTTCTAATGGAAAGTCAGAGTCTCCTTTATTAAAATAACCAAGTTGTCTGTTGCCTGGTGTCGAAGACCAATTATGATCTCTCCAACCATCCCAGCCGGAATAGGTTCTTCGATAATAACCAAACTTTACATTCTCGGCAGACAGACATCCTGATACCAATATGTTTTCAACCAATTCTTCAGGACTGTAACTATTATAGGTTGCGTTTTGTGCTACCTTAATTGAGCCAGAATTGGTTGTTGCCGATTTTAGAATCGTAGCTGATTTTAATGTAGCTTGTTGCTCCTCTTCCGGAATACGGACAGGAACTTCCTGGGCAAAAATAAGCCCGGTTGAAGAAATTAATGATAATACAAGTAAAAGTGAGCAAAGCCCGCTTTTAATGATTTGATTTGTTTTTCGATTTCCAATTTTAATTGCATTTGGAATCATCTTGCGGGAGTAGAAGTTTTTCATATCGTTTTGTGTTAATCATATACAATTATGCCTTCAAAATGCTCTGAAGCGCTTAATGGGTATGGATAGTAAATACAATATGAATTGCATTTATTGTCCGTTTGGTTATTAATAAACTTGATATGAAATTGTCTGGAAAGTATGAATAACCCCTTATTTTTTACCTTCTTTAAATTTCAGAATCAATAAATTACTCATGCAAATTATGACATAATCTCAAATTATCCAAATAAATATTAGTGGTTGAATTTGTCCATTCTGCCATAATGTATTGTTTAGTACGTTCGGAACATAGAAAGCAATAGTTATGCCATTTGTGTAAAATGTGCAGATTTAAAGGGATTTCTGTAGTGTTAGAGTTATTTTGTTGTTTCAGTATGGGACAATTTTCTGTAATTGATAATAGAACTTTAGTTATGTTCTGATTATGATTTTGTTAAGGGATTAATAAGATATTTATTGTGATTTGTTGTTGTGTAAGCTGCTTTTTGAAGCATATTTAAGGGATGTATTATACATCATTGGATGAGTGTAAATTTAAAAACAAAACCCAAGCCACAACAAGGAAAGTTGCGACTCGGGTTTTAAACACAACATCAAAGTATTTTTAGAAGTATCTTGGCGATACCACTTTTTCTTTCTTAAATCTAAGTTCGTACGAGATCATTACTTCGTGCGTACCATTGTTGTAATTCTGCAAATTTGTTGTAGAAAAATCAATGGCGTATCCCAACCGAAGTTTCTCTGCAAACAGGAACTGGGCAATAAAACCATACGAATCGCCTGAACGCCACATGGCACCTAGCCACAGTTTTTCTTTAATTAGGAAGTTACCTGTTAAATCGAGCTGAAGCGGAGTACCTGTTTCCGAGGTAAACGAGGCTTTTGTTAAAGCCGTTGGTTTGAATTTAACATTCTCGCCAAGGTCGAATACCGCTCCAGCGATCAGGAAGTAGTGACGCAGTTGTCCTTCTACCGAAAAATTGTCGTAATCATTATCAAAAGTACTGTTCACCACTCTTGGTATCGAAAATCCCAGGTAAGCTCTTTTGCTGTAAAGGAATGCTCCCACACCAAAGTTTGGTTTTAGTTTCGAATCGATTTCTCCAACAAACGAAGGATCTCCCGGATCGAGAATGTTATGCAAAGCCAGGTTGTGCGAGTAATTGGTAAACCCACCTTTTAATCCCAGTCGTAAATTCAGTGTTTCACTTAAAGGTACGAGGTAGGAATAATCGGCAAACATATAAAACCGTTTTACGTATTGCACTTTATCGCTTATCAGGTTCAATCCCAGTGCCACTCTTTCGTTTTTGAGCGGAGCCTGGAACGAGAAGGAATATGTTTCGGGGGCACCATCAAACCCAGTCCACTGGTGACGGCCCAGTAACATAAAACCAACGGATTCCCATGTACCGGCATAAGCCGGGTTAATGGTTTGTGTATTGAACATGTATTGAGTATACATGGGGTCCTGCTGCGCATTAGAGGTAAATGCAGATAATACAATTGCCAGAATCCCTAAACCTTTGATAATATTTAATTTTGCTTTCATCGTTTTAAATTTTTTTCAGATTTAACATTCATTAATTATTAATCAATTAATTATTTAGGAATATTGTTCCGGTAACCGGTTCTTTACCACCGCTATTAAAGTATAGGATGTAGAAATAGGTTGCCGCAGGCAGTTTGTCGTTACCAATCTGCATATCGTGCATCGAAGTTCCGTTCCACCATGCATCGGTGCTTCCCCAACGCGTAACATTACCATAGTTTTCCTGTTCGTATACCTGGTTACCCCAACGGTTAAAGATCTCAATTCTTGCCTCGGGATAAAGCTCTTCGAAGGTCTGTTCACCTTCAGCGCAAACAAATCTCATTTCGAAGTAATCGTTGTAACCATCCTCGTTCGGAGAGAATCCGTCAGGGATGATAAGTTCGCATCCTTCAGCTTCTTGAGGATCTGTGATAACAGGAGGATCGATAATATCTCTCCAGTCGCGGATATTGTTAGCAGTATCAGCCGCCATATCCTGCAATGGTGCGTAAGAACCAATTGCATTTTGTCCGTGTAACCATTCTTCGCTGGTATCGTATGAGTCGTATGGATCAAACAGCCCATCACCGTCAGCATCAGTAGATCCAATATTTGTATCAGCAATTGTATCGTGCGGTGCAGCATCCCAACCTTCTATCCAGTCTTCAATTCCATCACCATCGGAATCAATATCCAGGTAGTCTGGAGTACCATCCTGATCCATATCCAGCGGTTCGTAATAAACACCTTCATTTTCTGTGTCGTACTGGTCATCCCAACCATCACCGTTAGAGTCCGAACCAAGAGGAGGATAGTAATCCCAATTATTATCTGTTCCTCCGCGTCTTTCAGCCTCTGCACCTTCAGCAATCGTTTGCTGCCATTCTATATTATCAGGAATACCGTCGTTATCAGAGTCAATATCCAGACGATCTACAATTCCGTCTCCGTCCGAATCAAGTGTTTCCTGGTTCAGCGCATAAAGCTCTTCATCCACATCAAGAATACCATCATCGTCGTCGTCGATGTCATTTACATCAGGTATATCATCACAGTCGGTATCAATCAGTACTCTGATGGTTACCTCAGCAGTATCACAGATCGAAGTATTCAGGTTGTGACAAACAGAGTAGGTAAGTGTGATTATCAGTTCACTGGCATCTTCATTGATATAATCCAGTGTTCCGTCGGTAATAGTAACACCTTCAGGTAAATTGGTCAGTACACCGAAGTCTGAGTTTTCACGGGTGAATCCTTCGTCGTTGGCAAACAAATCGATGTCTCCTGTTACGGTTCCTCCCGGACAGTAAATCAATTCAAGATAATCGGCATTTGCTTTATAAAGTTCCGGATCACATTCGTATACACCTTCTTCAACAGTAACGGTTGATGTACAGGTTGAAACGTTTCCACATTCGTCGATTGCGGTTAAGGTAACCTGATTTTCGCCCAATCCACCACAATAAAAGAATTCCTGGCTAATATACATGGTATCAATACCACAATTATCAGTTGAACCTCCATTGATGTCGTCAACAGTAATGGATGCCACACCATTTTCGTTGAGCTGAACAGTAATGTCGTTGCAGCTGATTACAGGAGCAACTGTGTCAAGTATGGTGATAATCTGAACCTGAGGTTCGGCCTCATTTCCACATTCATCAACCAGAGTCCAGGTACGTGTAATAATCCACTCGCCTGCACATGAACCTTGTTCTTGTATATCAGAGTATTCTGCATTCAGATCGGTACAGCAGGCGTCACTTTCGTCAGTTACATCGCCTGTTACTTCAACACTAACATCGTAATTGCATTCAGAGTCAGAGTATATAGTAATGTCTTCTGGTGCAGTAAATGTAGGAGCAGTAGTATCGATAATCGTGAATGTAGCTGTTGTTGAAACAGTGTTTCCGCAATCGTCAATTGCAGTAAAGGTTACAATAGCAGCACCAGTGTTGCAACACCCCGGAGTTAGTGCTTCAAAGTCATTTGTCCAGGTAATGCCGCCGAAACCAACTTCTGCAGCTCCAGTTATTCCATTTGAGTTTAACCAGTTTTCAAGAGCGTCTGCATTGCCAAAACCATCGCATTCAACTGTTAAGTCGCTTGCTTCACTAGTTAATTCAATCACATCTTCTCTTACTGTTAAGTTAAGAATAATTGTATGAGAACATCCTGCATCATTTGTTGTAAACTGGCGATAGGTTCCCGATTCTGTATATGTCCTGTCATTCAGCGTATATGAATCACAAACTACCTGGTTAATTACTTCCTCAGTACTTTCAAGAATGGTGAGATTTACCGTAATTGTACCAACACAACCTCCTTCGCCTTCTATTACTTGTGTGTAAGTGCCACTTTCAGTATAAATAGAATCATTCAACTCATATTGGTCGCAGGCTGTTACATCTATTGTATCTTCCGGACTATCAAGAATGGTAACAGTAAACATTTCTTCGTCCGAGCATCCGTATGCCGTAGAATCATAAATCCAAACAGTTTGGCTTGAAGTAATAGGGCCTGTAATTATAATCCCGTTATTTTGCCGGCTGTTATTGTAGTATGCTTCATTTCCAGTTAGGTTAGTACCTTGTATTGTTGGTAAGGTATAACTATCACACGCTGTCTGTGTACCTGGATTTGTTATTTCAGGAGTGTATTCGATGCTTACCGTGAAAGTATCTTCTGTCCAGCACATGTTATCTGATCCGGTAGCGGCATAAATATAAATATCCTGTGTTTTACTTATTGTAGCTTGAATTGAATCTATACCTCCTGTCTCTGCATAGTACCAGAATTCAGCAGGAAGAGGTCTTAGCTCCTGAAGCTCAGTCAGAGTTATTGAGTCGCATATTTCGAGATCCTCAAGAGGATTGATTGAAGGAACTTCGTTTACTACTACTATTACTGTATCTGAATCAGTACATCCATTTCTGCTATCTGTTACTTCAACAACATATTCTCCTGATTGGGTTACTACAAGGGTGTCTCCTTCCTGATCAGCTAACAGAATGTTATCTTTGAACCACATATATATTGCTAATTCCTGAGTTATAGAAGAACTTGCATCTAAGATTGTTTGTTCGTCTGAGCAGATTTCAAGATTTCCAATTAGCTTAGCTGTTGGAACAATTGAATCTACAGTTACAGTAATTTCGTCGGTATCGAAACATCCGCTTGTTAAATCAGTTTTTGTAACCGTATAAGTTGTGGTAACTGAAGGATTTGCCGTTGGATTGCTGACAGTAGTACTGCTTAATCCAAGAGCCGGGCTCCAGGAGTAAGAAGCAGTTGCATCGTTGTCTTCTCCAATTACTTTTCCACCGATATTTTCAGTACATGTAATTGTAAAATCTTCACCGGCCACAGCAGTAGTGGCTGCAGAATCTACAGTTACAGTAATTTCGTCGGTATCGAAGCATCCGCTTGTTAAATCAGTTTTTGTAACCGTATAAGTTGTGGTAACTGAAGGATTCGCCGTTGGATTGCTGACAGTAGTACTGCTTAATCCAAGAGCCGGGCTCCAGGAGTAAGAAGCAGTTGCATCGTTGTCTTCTCCAATTACTTTTCCACCGATATTTTCAGTACATGTAATTGTAAAATCTTCACCGGCCACAGCAGTAGTGGCTGCAGAATCTACAGTTACAGTAATTTCGTCGGTATCGAAACATCCGCTTGTTAAATCAGTTTTTGTAACCGTATAAGTTGTGGTAACTGAAGGATTCGCCGTTGGATTGCTGACAGTAGTACTGCTTAATCCAAGAGCCGGGCTCCAGGAGTAAGAAGCAGTTGCATCGTTGTCTTCTCCAATTACTTTTCCACCGATATTTTCAGTACATGTAATTGTAAAATCTACCGGCCACAGCAGTAGTGGCTGCAGAATCTACAGTTACAGTAATTTCGTCGGTATCGAAACATCCGCTTGTTAAATCAGTTTTTGTAACCGTATAAGTTGTGGTAACTGAAGGATTCGCCGTTGGATTGCTGACAGTAGTACTGCTTAATCCAAGAGCCGGGCTCCAGGAGTAAGAAGCAGTTGCATCGTTGTCTTCTCCAATTACTTTTCCACCGATATTTTCAGTACATGTAATTGTAAAATCTTCACCGGCCACAGCAGTAGTGGCTGCAGAATCTACAGTTACAGTAATTTCGTCGGTATCGAAACATCCGCTTGTTAAATCAGTTTTTGTAACCGTATAAGTTGTGGTAACTGAAGGATTCGCCGTTGGATTGCTGACAGTAGTACTGCTTAATCCAAGAGCCGGGCTCCAGGAGTAAGAAGCAGTTGCATCGTTGTCTTCTCCAATTACTTTTCCACCGATATTTTCAGTACATGTAATTGTAAAATCTTCACCGGCCACAGCAGTAGTGGCTGCAGAATCTACAGTTACAGTAATTTCGTCGGTATCGAAGCATCCGCTTGTTAAATCAGTTTTTGTAACCGTATAAGTTGTGGTAACTGAAGGATTCGCCGTTGGATTGCTGACAGTAGTACTGCTTAATCCAAGAGCCGGGCTCCAGGAGTAAGAAGCAGTTGCATCGTTGTCTTCTCCAATTACTTTTCCACCGATATTTTCAGTACATGTAATTGTAAAATCTTCACCGGCCACAGCAGTAGTGGCTGCAGAATCTACAGTTACAGTAATTTCGTCGGTATCGAAACATCCGCTTGTTAAATCAGTTTTTGTAACCGTATAAGTTGTGGTAACTGAAGGATTCGCCGTTGGATTGCTGACAGTAGTACTGCTTAATCCAAGAGCCGGGCTCCAGGAGTAAGAAGCAGTTGCATCGTTGTCTTCTCCAATTACTTTTCCACCGATATTTTCAGTACATGTAATTGTAAAATCTTCACCGGCCACAGCAGTAGTGGCTGCAGAATCTACAGTTACAGTAATTTCGTCGGTATCGAAGCATCCGCTTGTTAAATCAGTTTTTGTAACCGTATAAGTTGTGGTAACTGAAGGATTCGCCGTTGGATTGCTGACAGTAGTACTGCTTAATCCAAGAGCCGGGCTCCAGGAGTAAGAAGCAGTTGCATCGTTGTCTTCTCCAATTACTTTTCCACCGATATTTTCAGTACATGTAATTGTAAAATCTTCACCGGCCACAGCAGTAGTGGCTGCAGAATCTACAGTTACAGTAATTTCGTCGGTATCGAAACATCCGCTTGTTAAATCAGTTTTTGTAACCGTATAAGTTGTGGTAACTGAAGGATTCGCCGTTGGATTGCTGACAGTAGTACTGCTTAATCCAAGAGCCGGGCTCCAGGAGTAAGAAGCAGTTGCATCGTTGTCTTCTCCAATTACTTTTCCACCGATATTTTCAGTACATGTAATTGTAAAATCTTCACCGGCCACAGCAGTAGTGGCTGCAGAATCTACAGTTACAGTAATTTCGTCGGTATCGAAGCATCCGCTTGTTAAATCAGTTTTTGTAACCGTATAAGTTGTGGTAACTGAAGGATTCGCCGTTGGATTGCTGACAGTAGTACTGCTTAATCCAAGAGCCGGGCTCCAGGAGTAAGAAGCAGTTGCATCGTTGTCTTCTCCAATTACTTTTCCACCGATATTTTCAGTACATGTAATTGTAAAATCTTCACCGGCCACAGCAGTAGTGGCTGCAGAATCTACAGTTACAGTAATTTCGTCGGTATCGAAACATCCGCTTGTTAAATCAGTTTTTGTAACCGTATAAGTTGTGGTAACTGAAGGATTCGCCGTTGGATTGCTGACAGTAGTACTGCTTAATCCAAGAGCCGGGCTCCAGGAGTAAGAAGCAGTTGCATCGTTGTCTTCTCCAATTACTTTTCCACCGATATTTTCAGTACATGTAATTGTAAAATCTTCACCGGCCACAGCAGTAGTGGCTGCAGAATCTACAGTTACAGTAATTTCGTCGGTATCGAAGCATCCGCTTGTTAAATCAGTTTTTGTAACCGTATAAGTTGTGGTAACTGAAGGATTCGCCGTTGGATTGCTGACAGTAGTACTGCTTAATCCAAGAGCCGGGCTCCAGGAGTAAGAAGCAGTTGCATCGTTGTCTTCTCCAATTACTTTTCCACCGATATTTTCAGTACATGTAATTGTAAAATCTTCACCGGCCACAGCAGTAGTGGCTGCAGAATCTACAGTTACAGTAATTTCGTCGGTATCGAAGCATCCGCTTGTTAAATCAGTTTTTGTAACCGTATAAGTTGTGGTAACTGAAGGATTCGCCGTTGGATTGCTGACAGTAGTACTGCTTAATCCAAGAGCCGGGCTCCAGGAGTAAGAAGCAGTTGCATCGTTGTCTTCTCCAATTACTTTTCCACCGATATTTTCAGTACATGTAATTGTAAAATCTTCACCGGCCACAGCAGTAGTGGCTGCAGAATCTACAGTTACAGTAATTTCGTCGGTATCGAAGCATCCGCTTGTTAAATCAGTTTTTGTAACCGTATAAGTTGTGGTAACTGAAGGATTTGCCGTTGGATTGCTGACAGTAGTACTGCTTAATCCAAGAGCCGGGCTCCAGGAGTAAGAAGCAGTTGCATCGTTGTCTTCTCCAATTACTTTTCCACCGATATTTTCAGTACATGTAATTGTAAAATCTTCACCGGCATTTGCGGAAGGCAAAGCATTTACAATAATCTCAACAGTATCCAAAGCTACACAACCATTACCATAATCAACACTTACAATATATTCACCATTTTTTGCTATAGTAGAAGCGAATGCTGGAGGATCTTGTCCATCATAAGAATAATTGTCAGGACCACTCCAGGTATACGAGATTGCGTCTATAACAGCTGTTGCGCTTAAGTCAATATTATCTCCTTCACAAACTGAAGAATCAGCAGCTGAAGCTGCAACAGTTTCGGTACAACATTCTTCTACTGTTATTTTTGCAATGGTAGATTTAAGTTCTACATTTTCATTGCCATCGTTGCAAAGACCGTTGTTTGCAGCTGATACTCTTACTTGATACCATGTGTCTTGTGTTAGATTTTCAGCAGTGTAAATGCTGTCAGTGTGTCCTAAAGGATCCCAAGTAGTTCCAGAGTCTGTGCTGAAATACCAATCTTCAATTACACCTTTTTCGCCGGTTAAAGATAATGTAGTACTATTGTCGCCTGAGCATACTGTAGTATCATGAGCAAGTTGACCTCCAAGACCGATGTTGAAATCAAGTGTACTCCAACCACAAACAGAAGAATTACCACCTCCACTGAATGCAATATAAGTTGATAGGTTAATGTTGCCGTTATCGTCAGGATTACAGATACTTGGGAAGTAGCTAATGGGGATTGCAATTTCAAGAAATTTTCCATCGTTTGGATCATAATCTCCTTGTAAACCTATAATCTCGGAATTTACTTCTGGAACGAAATCAGTTCCATTGTATATATAAGAGCTAAAAGAATTTGATGCAGCGTATATCTCAAGCATTCTATCTGCATCATTAATTGGATATGAAACCTTTTTGTACACATAGTTATCAGTTCCATAATCTTCTTGAGAGTCTATAAAGAAGCGAAAGATTGCTTCTCCGTTGTTTCCGTTGTGTATGCCCAAAACAAGATAATCGTTATTATCTGTATGTGTAACAACGGCAGCATAGATATCTCCTACCTCACAAGTGGCACTAACGGTTCCCAGATTGATAAATTGCTCATTCAGATAATCTGTTTCAAAGTTACCGTCAATCAGTATTTGGCCTATACTATTTGTTGAATTTAGAAAAGTAAACAGTATTCCAAAAACCAGAGTGAGTGTTAAACTTCGTTCGGGTAAAATCTTCTTCATATCGGTAGATTTATTAAATTAATACATCATTTCACCGCACATGAAGATTCATCAAACAATAAAGCAGAGCTTTATCATATTGCGTGTTGTGTTTCTATAAAAAAAGTTTGATGTGAAATTTTTGGAAAGTGTCGATAACCCCTTATTTTCTACCTTCTTTAAATTTCAGTATCAATAAATTACTTATGCAAATTATGACTTAATGCAATAAAAAGCAAATTTAAATTTGTGATTTGTGTTGTCCATATCTCTATTTAATAATGTTTAGTACGTCTGACCCAATACAAAGCAAATGATATGCCTTAAATGTTAAGTATCAGGAAATGAGCAAGATGAGATGTTTGTCTGGGCGGGCAAACTGTCCACGAATGGGACAGAACTCCCATTTGGATAAAATACGTACCTATAAGTATTTTTATTTTAAATTTCTATTTGTTGAGCAGTTTCGACAACAGTTTTGCAGATTCTTCAGTTTTGAATTGGAAATATGATAGTTGCTTTAAGTAGTAGGTCGTAGTAAAAACTGAAAGTTTATAGATTATGTTTATTTTGTTGATGGTGATATTGTATATTTCCCTGACTTCTTTATGTTATCCTAATCTAGTTAAAAAAATCATCATATATTTACGGAGTTTATAAAAAAATTAAAATCTAAAATCGATGACCAAAAGAATCGTTTGGCTGTTTTTGCTCTTAGTTAGTGTTTCGTGTAGTACTACCACTCCTCCCGGGCCGGTTATGCCTGTTCCTTCTGAAAGGCAATTGGCATGGAACGATATGGAATATTATGCATTTATTCATTTTAATATGAATACCTTCTCAAATATGGAGTGGGGCTTTGGCGACGAAGATCCCGACCTTTTTAATCCAACCGAATTGGATTGCCGTCAGTGGGCACGGATTTGTAAAGAGGCCGGAATGAAAGGAATCATTCTTACGGCCAAACACCACGATGGATTTTGTTTATGGCCGACAGCTACAACTGAGCATTCAGTAAAAAGTTCTTCTTGGAAAAATGGAGAAGGCGATGTGGTACGCGAACTGGCCGATGCGTGCGAAGAATATGGCTTGAAACTTGGACTTTATCTTTCACCATGGGATCGCAATAATCCGGAATATGGAAACGAAAAATACATTGAAATATTCAGAGAACAGTTGCGGGAGTTAATGACGAATTATGGCGAAGTTTTCGAGGTTTGGTTTGATGGAGCAAACGGAGGAACCGGTTATTATGGTGGAGCAAACGAAGAGCGCCGTATTGACAGAAAAACATATTACGATTGGGAAAATACAAGGCAAATTGTGCGCGACCTTCAACCAATGGCCTGTTTATTCAGCGATGCTGGTCCCGATGTACGTTGGATTGGAAACGAAGAAGGTTGGGCTCCTGAAACCAACTGGTCACCACTTCGTAGAGATGAATTTTATCCGGGGGCGCCAAATTACCTGGAATTGCGATCGGGACACAAGGATGGAACACATTGGGTGCCTGCAGAGGTAAATGTTTCCATTCGTCCGGGATGGTATTATCATCCGTACGAAGATCATAAAGTGAAAACATTGCCGCAGCTAATCGATGTATATTATAATAGTATTGGTAGAAATGGATCGTTGCTCATTAATTTTCCGGTTGATACACGCGGTTTGATTCATGAAAAAGATGAAGAACAGATTTTAAAATTGGCCGAAGCAATAAAATCTGACTTTTCCAACAACCTGGCTGCATGCAAAAAAGCGGAGGCCACAAATGTTCGGGGTAATTCAAAAACATATAATGCAGCTAATGTAACCGATGATGATCCGGATAGTTACTGGGCAACTGACGACGGTGTTATTCAGGCATCCCTAACAATTGATTTGGGAGAAGAAACTACATTTAATCGATTTTTGGTTCAGGAAGATATTCGTTTGGGACAACGTATTAAAGCATTTTCGGTTGAGGCATATATTAATAACAAGTGGGAAGAGGTTGATTCTCAAACAACAATCGGCAGAAAACGTATTTTGCGACTGCCCGAAACCACCGCCTCAAAAGTGAGATTTAAAGTTAAAGATTCAAAAGCGTGCCCGGTGATTACTAAAATTGGAATTTATCATGCGCCAAAAGTTATTATTGAACCAAAAATTTCAAGAACAAAAGATGGTATTATAAGTATAGTGGCTTTTGATTCTGGATTAGATATCTATTATACAACAGACGGTACTGAGCCCGATGAGAATTCAATCAAATATAAAGAGCCGTTCGAATTGTTGAATAAAGCAACCGTAAAAGCTATCGTTGTCGATTCGAATGAAAAGAAAACAAGTACGGTTTCAGAAGTTAATTTCGATGTTTCGAAAACAAAATGGAAAGTAATTGGAAAGTATAAAGACGCTGAAAACGCAAATTTGATTTTCGATGGAGATGAAAATACTGCCTTTTCAGTCGGAGAATCAGCGCCTGTTGATTTTGTTTTCGACCTGGGCGAAAAGCTGACAATCGCTGGATTTAAATACTTGCCCGATCAACAACGATTTGATCCCGGTATTATCTTTAATTATAAATTGTATTTAAGCGAAGATGGTAAAAGCTGGAAGGAGCCTGTTTCCGAAGGGGAGTTTTCCAATATTAGAAACAGTCCTGTTTGGCAGACCAAGAATTTTACACCGGGAAATGCCCGATACATTAAATTTACCGCTTTGTCACCGGCCGAAGTAAATGGCAAAGTTGGAATTGCAGAATTCGATATAATAACAAAATAAGTCTTCAGAAACCGGAATGAATCAATTTTTTCATTCCGGTTTTTTGTGAAAAACCATATAAAATGTAACGCATATGTTAAAAAGATTAACAGGTTTATACATTATAATAGTTGTTGTGCTGGCAGCTTGTTCGGCAGATAAGACTTCAGATGATAAAAATGAAGTAATAAGCTATAGGGACATTGAGAAACACATTGCGGAGCTGGCTTCTGATAAATACAAGGGCAGAAAACCAATGACCGAAGAGGAATCACTTGTTGTGGATTATATTTCGGGGCAGATGAAAGAAATTGGTTTAGAGCCTGCAAACAAAGGAAGCTATTTTCAGGATGTCCCGATTTTGGCTGTCAGCTCTAAATTATCGCCAACTTTACAATTTGAAACACCAAAAGGTAACCTCGATTTGAAAAAGATAAGCGAATATGTGGCTTTTTCGCAAAAGGTTGAGCCGGAAATGACACTTGAATCGTCGGAGGTTATATTTGCAGGCTTTGGAATTACGGCTCCAGAATTCAACCGGAATGATTTTGAAGGAGTGGATGTTAAAGGAAAAACCATTATTGTTTTTGTGAATGATCCTGGATACGGAACCAACGATCCGTATTTTAAAGGAAACACAATGACTTATTATGGTCGCTGGACGTATAAATTTGAGGAAGCTGCCCGCCAGGGTGCAAAAGCGTGTTTTATAGTTCACGAAACCGGACCTGCCGGTTATCCATGGCCGATTGTTAGAAACAATGGCGAAACCACCAAGTTGTTTCTCGATTCGGAAGACGGTTATCGCGACAGGTGTTCGTTTGAAGGATGGATAACCACCGACGCTGCAGAAAAATTGTTTGCTGCCTGTGGTTCTTCAGTGCAAGAAATGAAACAAAATGCGCTCGTCCCCGATTTTAAACCGTTTGAGTTGCCGGTTAAGGCCTCTGCAAAAATCAACAGTACTTTCGAACGTGGAGCGTCGAAAAATGTGTGCGGTCTTATAAAAGGAAAAACGCGGCCCGACGAAGTGGTGGTTTATACGGCTCACTGGGATCATCTTGGTGTAGGAACGCCAATTGATAACGATAGTATATATAATGGTGCAACTGATAATGCAAGTGCTGTTTCGTGGATGCTTGAAATTGCCCGAGCTATGAAAAACGGACCTCAACCCGATCGGTCGGTTTTGTTTATTTCCGTTACAAGCGAAGAATCCGGGTTGCTGGGCTCGTCATATTATGTCGAAGATCCATTCTTCCCGATGAATAAAACCGTGGCATGTATCAACACCGATGTCATTTTGTTTCTCGGAAAATTCAATGATATAACAGTAACCGGATTCGGGCAGTCAGAATTAGACAGCTGGCTGGAAACTGAAGCCAAAAAACAGGGCCGTTATATTGCGGCCGATCCCAATCCTGAAAATGGTATGTTTTTCCGTTCCGATCAATTTCCTTTTGTAAAAGCCGGAGTGCCGGCCATTTTTGCTAAAGGGTACATCGATGCTCAAAAGTATGGAAAGGAGCAAACGCTTGAACTAATTTCGGAATACTGGGAAAATATCTATCATAAACCACAAGACGAATATCATCCGGAAAGAGATAATTTGGAAGGCTTGCTTGACGATGCTATACTATTATATAATGTAGGATCAAATTTGGCGAATTCAGATCAATGGCCATCGTGGAGTGATGATTCTGAATTTAAAGCTGTAAGAGAGGAGTCTTTGTCAGTGAAATAATTAAATACCTAAAACAACTTAATCATGAAGAAGCTTATTGTTTTAATAGTGTTGCTGGCAACTTTTATGCCGGGCACCTTTGCCCAAAAGAAAATTTGGGACGAAACTCAGGAGGAAAAAACCGCGCGCATGAAGTGGTGGACCGATGCCCGCTTCGGTATGTTTATCCACTGGGGATTGTATGCTCAGGCAGCTCGTCACGAATGGGTGAAGAAAAACGAGCGAATTTCGGATGAAGATTATCAGAAATACTTCGAAATTTTTAACCCCGATCTTTTTGATCCGGCGGATTGGGCAAAAAAGGCTAAAGCTGCCGGAATGAAATATGCCGTTATTACTA
This sequence comes from uncultured Draconibacterium sp., assembly GCF_963677565.1. Lineage (NCBI taxonomy): Bacteria > Pseudomonadati > Bacteroidota > Bacteroidia > Marinilabiliales > Prolixibacteraceae > Draconibacterium > uncultured Draconibacterium sp. The sequence goes on from NZ_OY781981.1 coordinate 2,713,218, forward strand.
CCAAGCATCACGAGGGGTTTAACATGTTTGCATCAGAATACACCGATTATAATGTAATGAATACGCCGTATGGCAAAGACATTATAAAACAATGGGTGGATGCTTTTCGTGCCGAAGGTTTGGGCGTTGGCTTTTATTATTCGTTAATCGACTGGCATCATCCCGAATATACCATCGATCGTGTACATCCACAAAGTGCAAGAACAAAAGAGGAGTATGATAAACTGAACAAAGATCGTGATATGAATATTTATCGCGAGTATCTGAAAAACCAGGTTCGAGAGATTCTTACCAATTATGGGAAAATCGATATTCTTTGGTTGGATTATTCGTTTCCGGGAGAATTTGGAAAGGGAAAAGACGATTGGGGATCGGTTGAATTGATGAAAATGGTTCGTGAATTACAACCCAGTATTATCGTAAACGATCGCGCCGATATAAAAGATTATTGGGGAGGTTGGGATTTTACAACACCCGAACAGTTTAAAGTCGACAAGTGGCCGGAAGAAAATGGTGTGCGTATTCCGTGGGAAACCTGCCAGACTTTTTCCGGTTCGTGGGGCTATTATCGCGACGAGCATACCTGGAAAGACAATAAACAGTTGTTGGTATTATTAATAGAGTCGGTAAGCAAAGGTGGCAATCTCTTGTTAAATGTTGGTCCAACAGCACGGGGAACTTTTGATGAGCGAGCAGATAAAGCACTCGCAGAAATGGGGGAGTGGATGAAATACAATAGCCGATCAATTTATAAATGTACGCAGGCACCCGACGAATTTGAAGCACCGGATAACACATTGTTAACATACAACCCGAAAACAAACCGATTATATGTGCACCTGTTGGATTATCCATTGCAGAATTTCATGATGCGCGGATATGGCGATAAAGTGAAATATGCACAGTTTTTGCACGATGCATCTGAGATTAAGATTGGGAAACCACATGGATATTGGATAGAACAGGAACATGCCGAAAACGATATTAACCTGCTCTTGCCGGTAAACAAACCAAATGTTGAGATCCCCGTAATCGAACTTTTTCTGAAATAGCGGTAGCATCTTAATTAATATGCAAGCCTCGGAATTAATTTTTCGAGGCTTTTTTTGCCTTGGCAAATCATAATTTCATCTCAATTATTAATACTATAAGTGTAACTCTGAAGAGCGCTTAACGTATCAATCAATCCGTTGGCTTTTTTTTGAAAATAGATGTCATCTGAATCTCAGCGGTTTAGAAAAAATAGCGAAAAAAAGATGCATAAAAGGAGCGCAAAAGTTTGGAAGTATAAAAACCTTGTTTACTTTTGCAGCCGCTTTGAGAGAAGCGAAGTTCATAGAAACAATGGGATATAGAACGGCAAAGGCGGGGCCGGTAGTTGCGACGGAGATTTCGATCTTCAGGGTAGCGAAACGGTTCAGGAAAAAGTTTCGAAAAAACTTTAAAAAGTATTTGGCAGAAACAAATTTACATTTACCTTTGCAGCCGCTTTGGAAACGAAGCAGCGTTCAAGCGACATAATGAGAGTAAAAACGAGTGAACAAAAGAGCCGCTAAAACGGTTTTAGAATTCACGTCAAGGCCACGAAGATTTAGCGATAAATTTTCGGAAAAAACTTCAAAAAAGTTTTGGGAGTTTTGAAAAAGTAATTACCTTTGTCGCCCCGTTAAAAGGGAAACGAGTTCTGGCTGGTGAGAGAGATTTAGAAGAGGAAACGGTCAGAGTAAAAATACAAGAAAGTAGATGACCGGCATTAAGAGGTAAGATTGAGGTGCTGGTTTTTTTACGCGAGTTCTTTAAAATTTTGAAGCACAAAAAAGCAAGGTTATTTTTAAAACAACTTTGTTGATTTCTGAGAGACAAGTAAACCTGTAGCGAAAGATATTAAACTTTTTATATTTACAACGGAGAGTTTGATCCTGGCTCAGGATGAACGCTAGCGGGAGGCCTAACACATGCAAGTCGAGGGGCAGCATTGTAGCTTGCTACAGATGGCGACCGGCGCACGGGTGCGTAACGCGTATGCAACCTTCCTTGTACAGAGGGATAGCCCATGGAAACGTGGATTAATATCTCATAGTATCACAATTTCGCATGTTATTGTGATTAAAGTTTCGGCGGTACAAGATGGGCATGCGTAAGATTAGGTAGTTGGTGAGGTAACAGCTCACCAAGCCGACGATCTTTAGGGGTTCTGAGAGGATTATCCCCCACACTGGTACTGAGACACGGACCAGACTCCTACGGGAGGCAGCAGTGAGGAATATTGGTCAATGGGCGCAAGCCTGAACCAGCCATCCCGCGTGCAGGATGACGGCCCTATGGGTTGTAAACTGCTTTTGTTTGCCAAGAATGTTACCTACGTGTAGGTATTTGACGGTAGCAAATGAATAAGGACCGGCTAACTCCGTGCCAGCAGCCGCGGTAATACGGAGGGTCCAAGCGTTATCCGGATTTATTGGGTTTAAAGGGTGCGCAGGCGGAACTTTAAGTCAGTGGTGAAATCTTGCCGCTTAACGGTAAAATTGCCATTGATACTGAAGTTCTTGAATGTAGTTGAGGTAGGCGGAATGTGTTGTGTAGCGGTGAAATGCATAGATATGACACAGAACGCCGATTGCGAAGGCAGCTTACTAAGCTACGATTGACGCTGAGGCACGAAAGCGTGGGGAGCGAACAGGATTAGATACCCTGGTAGTCCACGCCGTAAACGATGATCACTCGCTGTTTGCGATACACAGTAAGCGGCTGAGCGAAAGCATTAAGTGATCCACCTGGGGAGTACGATCGCAAGGTTGAAACTCAAAGGAATTGACGGGGGCCCGCACAAGCGGAGGAACATGTGGTTTAATTCGATGATACGCGAGGAACCTTACCTGGGCTTAAATGTAGATTGCATAAGGTGGAAACATCTTTTCTCTTCGGAGCTATTTACAAGGTGCTGCATGGTTGTCGTCAGCTCGTGCCGTGAGGTGTCGGGTTAAGTCCCATAACGAGCGCAACCCCTATCGTTAGTTGCTAGCAGGTAATGCTGAGGACTCTAGCGAGACTGCCACCGTAAGGTGAGAGGAAGGTGGGGATGACGTCAAATCAGCACGGCCCTTATGTCCAGGGCTACACACGTGTTACAATGGTCGGTACAAAGGGCAGCTACCAGGCAACTGGATGCCAATCCCTAAAGCCGATCCCAGTTCGGATTGGAGTCTGCAACCCGACTCCATGAAGTTGGATTCGCTAGTAATCGCGCATCAGCCATGGCGCGGTGAATACGTTCCCGGGCCTTGTACACACCGCCCGTCAAACCATGGAAGCTGGGGGTACCTGAAGTATGTGACCGCAAGGAGCGTCCTAGGGTAAAACTGGTAACTGGGGTTAAGTCGTAACAAGGTAGCCGTACCGGAAGGTGTGGCTGGAACACCTCCTTTCTGGAGCACAGGTTTAAATAAGTTTCTGTGACGAGATTGACAAAAGTTGTCCTTGCTTTTTTTAAAATATTACACAATGAGTTGCAAAGCGGGAGCTGCGCTGTAAGCCAAAGCTCAGAAGCTTGGCGCTTAGAAAAACAGTCCCGTAGCTCAGCTGGTTAGAGTACTACACTGATAATGTAGGGGTCCCCAGTTCAAGTCTGGGCGGGACTACAAGTCCAGTCAACAGTTGACAGTCACAGTAATCAGAACACTGAAAACTGAGACTGAATACTGCAAACTGAAAGTTCGGGGGATTAGCTCAGTTGGCTAGAGCGCTAGATTTGCATTCTAGAGGTCAAGGGTTCGACTCCCTTATTCTCCACAAGAGGCTGAAAAGTCGAAAAAAGACCACAAAACAGTGGCAGGTTCATAGTAATAGTGAACACAAGATAATGCTGGTGCACGAAAATGATAAGGTTCGATTCCTTAATTATCTACGTAAGATGAAACAGGCAACTGTTTCAGTGCTTTAAAGTTCTTTGGCATGTTGGGAAAAAATTTTGATAATTACGAAAGTGATTATCGAGAGTCAAATCAAATCACAAGATAGAGACGACAATTTTACAGAGATACAATTGAATCAATACGAGGATTCTCTAAAAAGAAAGTTACTAAGGGCGTACGGAGGATGCCTAGGCTCTCAGAGGCGAAGAAGGACGTGACAAGCTGCGATAAGCTTCGGGGATTAGCAAATATGAATCGATCCGAAGATTTCCGAATGGGGCAACCCACCCGCAAGGGTATCCGCAAGGAGGCTAACCCGGGGAACTGAAACATCTAAGTACCCGGAGGAAAAGAAAATAATAATGATTCCCA